>CAZDFB010000039.1:0-15300 GCA_964504605.1 uncultured Oscillospiraceae bacterium
TCTACTAACGCAGTAGATCTAGGCATAAGCTCGAAACTTACGAACACCTTTCCATTGCGAGAGTACACTCCGCTTGTTTGCTACAATCTGATTTCATGCCCAAAGGCGACAAGAGTCGAGATATCTCGACTCTTTCCACCACACTGAAAATAGTAGTCGCAATATCCGCGCACCCGCGATATAATTTGATTCAGGGAGGTTTATTGGACTATTCATGTTATACAATAGGGGTAATTAAAAGACGATACATTTCTGAGAAGGAAGGGGTATTGGATGCCAAGAGTGAACAGAAAGTATGTGCGCAAAGACTATTCTCATCTGCTGAATCAACTGCAAAACCAACAGCAGGAAGGCAGCGTACAGCCGCCAGCAAAGATTCCCACCCGGAAAGATACGCCCCCTGCACCCGGAATATCGCCGGACGCCAGACGCAGAGCAAGCCTGATGGGAAATAAGGATATGCGCTATATTCTTTCCAAAGAATCCGGAGAAAAGCATGATCGGGATTGCCCCTGCGCGGCAAAAATCCCGGATGCCGCATTTGATATGACGGCAGATTTCCCGGGGTGGGAAAACTTCTGCTGGAAGTGTTCCCGCACTGCCGTGATCCGGGAAGGTCTGCATAAGGATCTGACAAAGCAACTGGATGCTGTGGTTTTCCTGTTTCACAAAATGAATGCCTCTACCCGGCTGCTCCATAGTCTTTTCCATGAACACGGCGGACAGGTTTTCCGTGTGGAGGAGGATCGGCTTTTTATCAAAGTTCGGGAGGACTCCTGGATCATTCAGCTGGAAGAAACAGGATGTATGCTGTTTCATAACAATTATTACGTTCTGGACGATGATTCCAGAATCATCTCTGAAGGGTACCACCCGCAAATAGAGGCACCACTGGCATTCCATTTTCTTTACTCCGCCATTACAAACTATTCCTGGGAAGAACATATCCGGCGGAAACGCGCGGAAGAACTCGCCGCCCGTCAGGAAAACGCACGCAATCAGCTTTTCTATATCCCAAACTATATTCCGGTTCCCAGATTTTCCCTTTTTCATTCCTATTATCTGGTTGCCGACTGCAAGGATTACATCGACAGAGAACTTCGCCGCAGTTACCTGGCAGCCAGCCCGGTTATCAGAGGGCGATATCCTGATACCAAACATACCGACACGTTGTATCGGGTCAGGAAAAGGGATTGCAAAGTGTTTTTGAGCATTGTGGAAGAAGCAAAGGACTACAGCGTGCGCTCGTGCTGCTTTGACTATGCCGATTTTTGTAGAACCCGGCTCAGATTGCCCGATGGCAAAAGAAGAGTGCAGACAAAGGAAGGAAGTCAACTATGAAAAACAAATCTGTATCAAAACGGGTCATGCAGAAAAAATTGGATGATGTTTTGCAGAACGTGGTGGATATTTTTGAAGCAGATGACGGAAGGCCCTTCGAAGAAAAGAAAAAACTTGCACTTTCCAGCCTATCGGATCAGCAGGATGCCTTACTGGGAGAGTGTTTGGTGGATGTAGCTACCCGCCATAATACCTCGGAAAAGCTTCGGGACTCTTTCTGGGCGTTTGGCAAGGAAATTGTGTTGCCTGACGATATTTTACTCCGAAATGTGCGCGAATCTGACAAGGAGTCATTCCTGTCCCTGCAGAATATTTACTCTCTCACGCGATCCATGTTGCGCCATGAAGCTTACCAAAACATGATATGGCGCGAGCACACGGAACAAAAATCTCTGATGCTGTCCATCGAAAAGGACGGCATCTATGCCGGATACTGTGGTATTCAGGATCTTTCAGCAAATATTTGGGAGATTTCCATTGAATTGCTGCCAGAGTATACAAACCAGGGGATCGGCTTCGCTGCCATCACCGCCATGCTTAATGCCCTTCGGAATCGGTTGGGCGTTTCCGAGTACCGGGTAAGAATTGATCCCAAAAACCATGCAAGCCAGCGGCTTTTTGAGAAGCTGGGTGCTGTTCCCAATGGCATATCCGAATTATGGATTCATGATGCACAGGGCTTGGAGCAACTGGAAGTAGAAAATATACACCTGATTGATGATGCGCTTACTGCGGTTGCAAAGAAATTTGCCGTAGAACCCCGGGCACTTCTGAGCCATGTGCTGGAATACAAACTGATATGGCTGTGACCCACTACGAAAAAAAGGCGGCCTCCTTCCGGAAGCCGCCCATTATATTCGTCATATGGGAAAAGGAAGACAAATCTTTGCCGGGAGGAGAAATTATGCAAGAAGCCTCTTCCATTTTTTCAGCGTTGGCGGTATAATGAAGGGGAAGTTTGCGGACGCAACCGAATCATTTATTGGGAGGAAACATACCATGTCTGCACCCAAGCTTTTAATTTCTCAGAATCAAAAGGAAAAACTGGATTCCGGCTTCGCGGCCCAGTTCGGCGGCAGACCGGAGCGCTATTTCTCCGCACCGGGACGGACGGAAATCGGCGGTAACCACACCGACCACCAGCGGGGCCGGGTTCTGGCAGGTGCTGTGAATCTGGATACGGTGGCGGCAGTGCGGGAGAATGGAACGGATACCATCCGGATTCTGTCCCAGGGATATCCGCTGTGCCAGGTGCAGGTGGGCCAGTGGGAGCCGGTGGAGGCGGAGATCAACACAACGCCCGCACTGATCCGGGGTGTCGCGGCCCGCTTTGCCCAGATGGGCTGCCAGGTTCGGGGCTTTGATGCCTACTGCGAATCCACGGTGCTGCCCGGCTCGGGCCTGAGCTCCTCCGCGGCCTACGAGGTGCTGATCGGAACCATTATCAATGGTCTTTTTTATGACGGAAAGGCCAGCCAGCCCGAAATTGCCATGATTGCCCAGTACGCGGAGAACGTCTTCTTCGGAAAGCCCTGCGGCCTGATGGATCAGATGGCTTCGGCGGTGGGCGGTATGGTGACCATTGATTTCCTGGATAAAGAGCATCCGGTAATCCAGCCGGTGGAATTTGATTTCGCCGCCTGCGGTCATACCCTGTGCATCATTGACAGCCGGGCAAGCCACGCGGACCTTACCGACGAATACGCAGCCATAACCGTCGAGCTGAAAAAGATTTCTGCCCATTTCGGCAAGTCGGTCCTGACGGAGATTCCGGAGGAGGCGTTTTACGCTGCCATTCCCGCACTGCGGGAGGAATGCGGTGACCGGGCGGTTCTGCGGGCCATCCATTTCTACTCAGAGAATGCCCGGGTTCCCCAGCAGGTGGCGGCACTGACAGAGGGCGATTTTGACCGGTTCCTGGAGCTGATCCGGGAGAGCGGCCGGTCCAGCTGGATGTATTTGCAGAATGTGATTCCCGCCGGCTACAAGGCCCGGCAGGATGTGGCGCTGGCGCTGACCCTTTGCGAGCACTACCTGAAGGGCCGAGGTGCCTGCCGTGTCCATGGCGGCGGCTTTGCCGGAACGGTTCAGGCCTTCGTTCCCGTGGATATTCTGGAGAGCTTCCGCCAGGGAATTGATGCGGTTCTGGGAGCGGGTGCCTGCCATGTGCTTTCCATCCGTCCTCAGGGCGGTGTGGAGATGGAGCAGTAAGTGGGCTTCTGCCCCAAACTGCCAGATACAAAGAAAATGGAGTGTATTGCAATGAAAATTGAAACGTATATCGATTCTTTGGTATCCTACGCCATGAACACCGGCCTTGCGGAGCCTGTGGATCATCAGGTGCTGACCAACCGGCTGCTGGATTTGCTGCACAAGGATGACTATGTGGCCTCGGAGGAGCCCCAGAGTGAGGACCTGGAGGAAATTCTGGGGGGGATTCTGGACTACGCCGTGGAAAAGGGCCTGTGCGATGACAATATCACGGCCCGGGACCTGTTTGACACCCGGATTATGGGGGCGCTGACCCCGATGCCCCGGGAGGTCGTCCGCACATTCCGGGCCCTGTACGAGCAGGACCCGGTGAAGGCCACGGACTGGTACTATAAATTCAGCTGCGATACCGACTATATCCGCCGCTACCGCATTGCACGGGATATGCGCTGGAAATATGCCGGCGAATACGGGGAAATGGATATCACCATCAACCTGAGCAAGCCGGAAAAGGACCCCAGAGCCATTGCGGCGGCGAAAAATGCCCCCCAGTCCAGCTATCCCAAGTGCCAGCTCTGCCGGGAGAACGAGGGCTACGCAGGTCGGATGAACCATCCTGCCCGGGAGAATCACCGGATTATCCCCATCCGCATGGGCGGCGGAGAATGGTTCCTGCAGTACAGCCCTTATGTTTACTACAATGAGCACTGCATCGTGTTTAACGGGCAGCATATCCCCATGAAGATCGACCGGGCGGCCTTTGAAAAGCTGCTGGATTTTGTTACCGTGTTCCCCCATTATTTTGTGGGCTCCAACGCGGACCTGCCCATTGTGGGCGGCTCCATTCTGAGCCATGAGCATTTCCAGGGCGGTCACTATACCTTTGCCATGGAGAAGGCACCCATCGAGAAGGATGTGACCTTCGTTGGCTTTGAGGATATCCGGGCCGGTATCGTGAAATGGCCCATGAGCGTGATCCGCCTGAGGGGAAAAGAGCCCAAGCGTCTGGCTGACCTGGGAGAGGAAATCCTGAATCTGTGGCGGGGCTACAGCGATGAAAGCGTTGGCGTGGTGGCCTTCTCGGACGGAGAGCCCCACAATACCATCACCCCCATTGCCCGCCGCCGGGGGCAGGACTACGAGCTGGATCTGGTGCTGCGGTGCAATATCACCACCCGGGAGCATCCGCTGGGCGTTTTCCATCCCCATGCCGACAAGCACCATATCAAGAAGGAGAACATCGGCCTTATCGAGGTCATGGGTCTGGCGGTGCTGCCCAGCCGGCTGAAAAAGGAGCTGGCGGATCTGGCGCAGGCAATCGTGACCGGGGCGGATATTGCCGCCGATCCGGTGCTGAGCAAGCATGAACCCTGGGTCGGGGAGCTGCGGCAGCGCCACAGCTTCACCGCTGAGAACGTCGATCATATTCTTCAGGAGGAAACAGGCCGGGTTTTTGCCGGCGTACTGGAGGATGCGGGCGTTTACAAGTGCACGCCGGAGGGCAGAGTGGCTTTCCAGCGATTTGTGGATGCCGTCAATGCCTGACAGAAAAAGAAGCCCGGAACCAATCGGTTCCGGGCTTTGCAGACGGTTGAAAACTCTTTTGCGGATGCGGGGCTGCTGCAAAGCCTTCCCCCGGGGAAGCCTTGGCTTTGCCAGAGAGGGTTTCTTATTTCGTCCCCCCCATCTCTAAATTTCTCCGTAGGGACACCCGTCCTCGGGTGTCCGCTTCCTCGCCAAAACGATTTTCCCGGACACCGCAGGAGCGGTGTCCCTACAATATCCTTTTTGTGAAAGCGACGCAGCTAAAGCCTTCCCCTTTGGGGAAGGTGGCACCGCCGCCAGGCAGTGACGGATGAGGTGCGGAGAAAGCGGAAAGGACGCAGAATGTCTGTTTCTGCGTGCAAAGTCCAACCTTACCGCCCGTACTCCTCTTCTGTCAAAAATCAAAGATTTTTGACAGCTTCCCCCCCGGGGGAAGCCATGGGCGCTCCCGCGCCAGCGCAAACCAGGGTTCTTTGTCACAGTGAGAAGCCCGGAGCCAATCGGTTCCGGGCTTTGCGTATTCAATACTGCGGTGGACACGGTTTATTTTTTCAGGAACATCCGGCCCTCCCAGGGGCGCAGCTGCCCGCCTGGGGCATCGGCATGGGTGCTGAGCACCAGCTGGCCCACATCCTTCAGCAGGGAGGGGGGGAGCTCCCGGGAATCGTTGCTGAAATTGGTGATGACAGTCAGCACGGCGGTGTCGTTCCGGCGCCGGTAGGCAAAAATCTGGGGATCTTCGGGAAGCAGGGTCTCATAGCTGCCGTCGAAGAAGACGTCCTCGGACTTGCGCAGGGCGATGGCCCGGCGGTAGAAATTCAGGACGGAATCCGGCCGGTCCTCCTGCTCCCGGGCGTTGATCTGGGTGTGGTTGGGGTTCACCTTCAGCCAGGGCTCCCCGTCGGTGAAGCCGGCGTTTTCGCCGTCGGTCCACTGCATGGGGGTCCGGGCATTATCCCGGCACTTGGCATGGATGGAGCGCATGATATCCTCCATGGAATAGCCTGCGGCAAGCCGCTCGGCTGCCATATTCCGAATCTCGATGTCCCGGTATTCCTCCAGCGCATAGGCCGCGTTGGTCATGCCCAGCTCCTGACCCTGATAGATATAGGGGGTGCCCTGGAAGCCCATCAGCAGCATTGCCAGTATTTTGGCGGATTCCTCCCGATACTGGCTGTCGTTGCCCCAGCGGGACACGATTCGGGGCAGGTCATGATTTTCCCAGAACTGGCTGTTCCAGCCCTTGCCATCCAGGGCGTGATGCCATTTTTCGAAGGTCTGCTTCAGCTTCAGTACGGAAATGGGGCAAAGTTCCCATTTGGACTGGCCCTCCTGCTGGTCCATCAGCATATGCTCAAACTGGAAAACCATGCTCAACTCGCTGCCGTCGGGATTGCTCCAGCGCATGGCCCGCTCCGGGTTGGCGCTCCAGACCTCGCCAACGGTGACCAGGTCCGTGCCCCGGAGTACGGCGGCGCTCATTTCCTGAATATAGGGGTGGAGATTGGGGGTTTCCACAATGACCATCTTATCCGGGTCCTTTGCCACGGAGTCGATGACATCCAGCCGGAAGCCGCCGGCACCCTGGTCGGCCCACCAGTTCATCATATCATACAGAGCCTGACGGACCTGGGGATTATCCCAGTTCAGATCCGGCTGCTTGACGGAATACTGGTGCAGGTAATACTGCTGTCGGGCCTCGCACCACTGCCAGGCGCTGCCGCCAAAGCTGGAACGCAGGGAATTGGGGGGAGTGCCGGGAACGCCGTCCCGCCAAACGTACCAGTCTGCCTTGGGGTTGTCCCGGCTGGCGCTGGATTCCCGGAACCAGGGATGCTCGTCGGAGGTGTGGTTGAGAACCATGTCCAGAATAATCCGGATATTCCGCTTTTTTGCCTCGGAAATCAGGGTCATCATGTCCTCCAGAGAGCCGAAGAGGGGGTCGATGTCCTGATAATCGGAAATATCGTAGCCATTGTCATCCTGGGGGGATTTAAAGACCGGGGAGAGCCAGATGGCATCCACGCCCAGCTTCTGCACATAGTCCAGCTTGGCAATGATGCCGGGAATATCACCGATACCGTCGCCGTTGGTATCCAGGTAGCTGCGGGGATAGATTTGGTAAATGACGGCCTTTTGCCACCACTTTTGAGATGTTGTCATAGAGCATACCATCCTTTTTCATTTCTGTGGGTATCATACCCGGAAAGGGGAAGCGTGTCAAGCGGGATTATTTCCAGAGATAGACCCGGGCTTCATAGGGCTGAAGGACCTGGGGCTCCGGCTGGGCGTAATTGCACAGGGCCAGGGTGGCGGTATCCGTGCAGAAGGCCCCGGGGGCATGGAAAAGGCGCTTTTTGCTGCTGAAGGAGCAGACCACCAGAATCTTCTGGCGGGAATCCTGACGGGAATAGATATACAGATTCCGGCTGTGCTTCCGGTACTCCCGGTAGTTGCCGTCCCGGACGCAGGAGAGCTTCCGGCGCAGGGCAATGGCCTGTCGGTAGAAATTCAGAATGGAGTCCGGGTCTGCCTCCTGTTGGGCGACATTGATGGAGGTGTAATTTTGATTTACATAAAACCAAGGCGTTCCGGTGGTGAAGCCGGCGTTTTCACCGTCGGTCCACTGCACGGGGGTCCGGGCGGAGTCCCGGGAGCAGCGCCACAGCCGCTCCAGCCGCTTCCGGGGGGACTTGCGCAGGGCGCTGTGGGCGTACTGATAGCGGGTCTGCACATCCTCGTACATTTCCGGGTCCTCCGGTCTCCAGTTGAGCATACCAATCTCCTGACCCTGATAAATAAAGGGTGTTCCCTGCTGGAACAGGTAGCTCACAGCCAGCATTTTTCCGCTTTCCTTCCAGAATTGCTCGCTGCCATAGCGGGAAAGAATCCGGGGATGGTCGTGGTTTTCCAGATAGAGCATATTCCAGGCACGCCCGGCAAGCTTCTCCTGCCAGGAGGAGAAGGCCCGCTTGAGCTTGGGAAGGGAGAAGCCTGTGGGAAGGTAATCTGTGAACAGGCAGTCGGCGCACTGGCTCTCAAACTGAATCATCATATCCATTTGCCCGCTGCGCTCGTCGATATATTTCAGGGCGGTGCGGGGCTTGATGAGCGGGGCTTCGGCAAGGGTCACGCAGTCGTAATGCGCCAGCACGTCATGCTGAAATTCCGCAAGATATTCGTGGATATGGGGGCCGTTGTTATAATGCAGCATTCCCCGATTGATGGGGAAGAGGTAATCGTTGGGCAGACCCTCACGCTTTGAAATATAGGTGATAACATCCTCACGGAAGCCGTCAACGCCCATATCCAGCCAGAATTTCAGAATTTCCTTCACTTCCCGGCGAACCAGAGGATTGTCCATATTCAGGTCAGGCTGCTTCACGGCAAAAAGATGCAGGTAATATTCGCCCCGCAGGGCATCGTATGTCCAGGCCTTGCCCTCGAAATTGCTGTCCCAATTGTTTGGAAGCTTGCCATCGGGGCCGCCCTTGCGCCATATGTAATAATCCGTATAGGGCTCGATCCGGCGGCGGCTCTTCTGGAACCATTCATGCTCGTCGCTGGTGTGATTGACCACGAGATCCATAATCAGCTTCATTCCCCGGGCGTGGCAGCCCTCCAGAACCTGACGGAAGGCATCCATACCGCCAAATTCCGGGGCAATGTCCATATAGTCGGAAATGTCGTAGCCGCAGTCTGCCCCGGGGGAGGGGTAGAGCGGGGAGAACCAGATGCCGTCACAGCCCAGACTGCGGATATAGTCCAGCTTTTCCAGGACACCCCAGAGGTCGCCCATGCCGTCACCGTCTCCGTCCTTAAAGCTCCGGGGCCAGATTTGATAGAATACCTTGTCCTTGTACCAGCGTGTTGCAGCCATAGAAAGACCTCCTTTGAGAGAATCCGTATGATGTGTTCATTATACCACAGCGGGCGGGTGCCGTCACGGAAAATTTTATTGACAGGGCATTTTTCGGCGGATACAATAGCGGTAAGAGGTGAGTAACATGATTTATGGGGAAAAGGGAATTTTTCTTTTGAAAAATGAGGAAATTTCCTATCTGTTCCGGGTTGGAAAATACGGTCAGCTGGAGCATCTGCATTTCGGCGGGCCGGTAATGGCAGAGGATGCCCCGGCGCTTGCCTGCAGGAGCGGCCTGGGCTGGGGTGCCAGTGTGCTGCTGGAGGAGGACGAGCCCGCCAGCTGCCTGGATGCCATGGCGCTGGAATGGAGCGGCAGCGGCAGGGGAGATTACAGGGAAAGCCCCCTGGAATGGAACGGGACTGCAACGGAATTGCGTTATGTAAACTATCGAATTCTGGAGGGCGGCTGCCCCATGGAATCCTCCCTGCCCCAGGCCCATGGGGCATCGGAAACGCTGGAAATCACGCTGGCACAGCCGGGGCTGGAGCTGAGGCTGTACTACAGCCTATTTGGCGGAGCGCTGGTCCGCCGGGCGGTGGTGAAAAACACGGGAGACAGCATAGGGGATCTTACCAAGCTGATGAGCTTCAGCGTGGACCTGCCCGGGGCATACACCGTTACCACCTTTGGCGGCGGCTGGATTGGAGAAATGCGCAGAACCGATACGCCGCCGGGAATGGAGCGGGTGGTGAACGAGAGCCTGACGGGCGCCTCCTCCAACCGGGCCAATCCGGGCTTTCTGCTCAGCGAGCCGGATGCTACGGAAACCAGCGGTCGGCTCTACGGATTCAACCTGATCTACTCGGGAAATCACTATATGTCTGTCCAGATGTCCCTTCAGGGCCTGACCCGGGTGATGCAGGGCATTTCTCCGGCAAATTTCCGGGTGGCGCTGGCCCCGGGGGAATGCTTTGAAAGCCCCGAGGCGGTGCTGAGCTGGTCGGACAGGGGCTTTTCCGGGCTCAGCGGGAATATGCACCGCTTTGTGAATGACCATATCATCCCGCCTTACTGGCGGCAGCGGCCCCGTCCGGTGTTGTATAACAGCTGGGAGGGCTGTATGTTTGACTTTAACCAGTACCGGCTGCTGGACCTGGCGGGACGGGCCAGAGAGCTGGGCTGCGAGCTTTTCGTACTGGATGACGGCTGGTTCGGCAGACGGGACAATGACCGTGCCGGGCTGGGGGATTACACCGTCAATGCCAAAAAGCTGCCCGGAGGACTGGAAGGGCTGGCGAAAAAGCTCCGGGACAAGGGTATGGCCTTTGGCCTGTGGTTTGAGCCGGAGTCGGTGAACCCGGATTCCCGGCTGTACCGGGAGCATCCGGACTGGGTGCTCCGGGACGGGCATCCCGATGTGCTGGGCCGGCATCAGCTGCTTCTGGACCTGAGCCGCCGGGAGGTTCGGGACTATATTGTGGAAAATGTAACCCGGATTCTGGACAGTACCCCCATAACCTATGTGAAATGGGATATGAACCGGCACTCCGTCGCCCTGGGGCACAAGGCCCACAGCTGCGTGCTGGGGCTGTATGAGGTTCTCGCCCGGATCTTTGGACCCCGACCGGAGATCCTGCTGGAAAGCTGCTCCTCCGGGGGAAACCGGTTTGATCTGGGAATGCTGTGCTACGGCCCCCAGATCTGGTGCAGTGACAATACGGACCCCATTGAACGGCTGAGAATCCAGGGAAATCTGAGTTGCCTGTATCCCCAGTCCACCTTCGGTGCCCATGTCAGCGCATCGCCCCATGCCCAGACCCTCCGGGCCACACCCCTGAGCACCCGGGCGAATGTGGCGTTTTTCGGGGCGCTGGGATTTGAGCTGGATTTGAAGCATCTGCTTCCGGTGGAGATCAAAGAAATCAAAGCGCAAATCGCCTTCTACAAGCAGTTCCGGCCCGTGTTTCAGTTTGGACGGTTTGAACGGACCCGGAACGGCTGGCAGGTCAGCGACGGAAAAACGACGATTGCCGGGATTTTCCACGGGCTGGTTCCCGCCGCCCCGGGCTATGAGCAGCTTCGGGTGAGGGGGCTGGAGGAGAACAGGCGGTATCGCGTTTCTTCCCTGGACCAGTCCATCCGGGTGGGGCATTTTGGAAGCTTGCTGAAGCACGTGCTGCCGGTGAACATTGACCCCAATGGGCTGATTCTCCATGCGGCGGATGGCAGAGTTCCCCTGGGGGATGGGCAGGAGACGTTTACCGCCTCCGGCGGGGCCCTGATGAGCGGTGTTATGCTGATGCCGCTGTTTCGGGGGACGGGCTACAGCAAGGAGCAGCGAAATCAGGGAGATTTTGGCTCCAATGTGTATGTCATTACGGAAATTCAGGAGGAAAACATCCCGGAGGACCGTTGATGATCCGAAAAAAAGCGGGCAATGGCAGTTTTGCCATTGCCCGCAGTATTTTGTTTGCCGATACGAAGTTTACATAAAACTTTTGATGGCGGAGATGAGAATATCTCCCGCAACCACCCGGTCTTCCGCGGCGAAGCCCTCGGCAAAATTGTCGGAATACAGGACCTGGGCATTGGGCGGGAATTCATCATCCCCCTCCCAGATCAAAATTCGCATTTTGTAGCCGCCGATCAGGGAAAATTCGTAGCCTGCGTCTCCGTGGGCCACCGGAAGGGCCCCCATTTTTTCACAGGCGGCCCGGAAGCTGTTCAGCCGGGTGCCGAAGGTGAAGGCAGCCCGGGTCAGCACCCGACCGGTGTAGGGCTGAATATACATTTCTCCCCAGGGCATCTCCCGGAAGGTTTTCCAGCCGCCGGCCCAGGCCCCATTCCGGCTCTCCAGCAGGTAGCGAAGGAGAAAGGTTTGGGTGGGCAGCGGGGGAACCGGGCCGCCGTCCAGAGAGCGGATGGCATAATCCGGGTGAGAAATGGCATATTCCCGGCCTAAAAGGTTTACATAAAACTCAGAACCCTCCCAGCGCACGCCGGCGCGGGCCACGGCCTGGGCCGGATCCAGCTGGCGGAAGCGTTCTTCATAATGGGAGAAGGGAACCTCTTCTTTGTGGTTTTCGATCTGCATTGATTATCCTCGTCATTCGTGTAATTCTGGGGCAGTTTCGTCCGGGGGCGTGGAAAATGCCGCCGGGGTTGCTCCACAGCAATGCCGTTGGCTTATTCCTGAACGCTGCTGGGGAACAGGCTGCGGTTGGTATGGGGCAGGAAGCAGGCCGCTACAAAGGAATCCATGTAGCCGGGGTAGGTGGAGAGCTCCAGATAGGTCATATTGGCGGCAACCTCAGCGGTTTTTTCCGTGGCGGCATCGCTCATGACCATGGCATAGGAGCCGGTCAGGGAGGAATTGCCGATGTAATGGAACTTATCCAGCTCCACATCCGGGAACATTCCGATATTTACGGCGTTTTTCATATTGATACCGCTGCCGATACCGCCGGCAACGTAGACCTTGTCGATCATCTCCACCGACATATCCACGCTTTGCAGCAGGGTGTCGATGGCTGAGAAAATGGCACCCTTTGCCCGGATAAAGTTATCGATATCCACCTCATTGAGGGAGATTTCCCGACCGGTTTCACTTTCGGCGGCGAAGGCAAGGACATAGCGGCCCATGCCGTGGGCATCCCGCAAAATCCGCTTTCCCTCCCGGACGAAGAGGCCCTTGGCGTTGATAATGGAGCAGCGGTACAGCTCGGAGATAATATCGATAATGCCCGAGCCGCAGATGCCAACGGGGCGCTGGCCCGGGTCACCCACAACGGTAAGGGCGGGCTCCATGGTGTCCCTGTCGATGGTGCAGGCTTCAATGGCACCGTCGGTGGCACGCATACCGCAGGAAATATCGCCGCCCTCAAAGGCAGGACCGGCAGAGCAGGCGCAGCTCATCAGGAAATCCCGGTTGCCGAATACGATTTCGCCATTGGTGCCCAGGTCGATGAACAGGCTCATTTCATCCTTGTCCCAGATGCCGGAGGCCAGCGTGCCGGCGGTGATGTCGCCGCCCACATAGGAACCGATATTGGGGGCAATGAGCACGGATGCCAGGGGATTGGCGGGAAGCTTCAGATCTCCTGCCAGCAGGCCGGTCCAGCTGAAGAAGCTGGGGATATAGGGCTCCATCCGCACCGGCTCCGCATCCACTCCGAGAAGCAGGTGATTCATGGTGGTATTGGCACCGATTGCCAGCCGGAGGATGCTCCGGGCGGAGATGCCGGCGGTTTTGCACAGGTTGGCAATGATGGGGGTCAGCGTCTCCTTGACAATGGCATCCTGGAGTTTCTTTTTGCCGCCGCTGCGGCCCTGCTCGATGATCCGGTTGATAACATCCGCGCCATAGCGGATCTGACCATTGCCGGAGGAGCCCTTAGCCAGCAGCTTGCCGGTTCCCAGATCCGTCAGGACCATGGTGACGGTGGTGGTGCCGATATCGATGGCGCAGCCAACAATGGCGGTATCCTGGGGGCCGCACAGCTCCATGCAGCGGAAGGTATTTCCTACCAGCTGGCCCTTGACGCAAACGGACCAGTCGTGCTCCCGGAGGGTGTGGGCCATTTTTACCATGACGGCGAAGGGAATCTCCACCGTCTCCACCCCCAGAGCCTCCTGAATGGCCCAGCTCAGGCGCTCATTGTCGGGCATGGTATCCTCCAGGCAAGGGGCTGCCATGGTGAGGACAAGAGAGCGGAAGGGATTGGTAAATTCAATTCCGGAGGCCAGAAGGGAGGCTTTCGCGTCCTCGAAAATGGCGATCTCCTTGGGGCTGGAAAGGTCGGCGGTTTTCATCCGGGACTGGTAGGCACTGGCGATGTCCGGAACAAAAACCGTGCAGTCACCGGTGACTCTGGAGCAGCAGCTCAGACGCCAGCCGGCGGCGTATTCCTCGTCGGAGATATGGCGGGAGGGGAGGCTGTCCAGCTGTCCCTCCACCAGCTTGACCCGGCACTTGCCGCAGGAGCCGTTGCCGGAGCAGGGCGCATCGATGGCGACATTGGCCCGGCGGGCTGTCTCCAGCAGGTTATCACCGGCGTTGCATTCAATAATAACAGGGGTTGCCCCCTCGATTTGGAAGGTTACTTTCATTATTTTTCTCCTGTGTAGCAGAGCGTGTAAGGATTGGTTCAACACATATGCACAGGAACATTCCTATGAGATGTGTCCTTGTAGTTCTTCTGACTCATGCCGCAGGCAAAACCGCCTCTGCCTTCTCAGGGATAGTCCCCAATGACCGGCTTGCGCCGACGGGACGGCTTCTCGGCACTTACAGCACTTTCGTGCGGGGCTTTTCATCCCATTCCCTTTTTAAGCTCCGCAGCCGCAAAGCGCACCACGGAGCCACAAGAACAAGCTTTGATTATTCCGGAATCGTCAGATCCGGGCGTTTTTCCCGAAGGAAGGCCTTGAATTCGGAAAAGGTTCCCCGGGTGAAGCCGTCAGGGCTCAGCATGATGGCTAGATTTTTGCTTTTCTGGAGTTCAAAGGTATATTTCCAATGGGCTACATTGGTGATATCCCCGTAATTCCAGGTGATCCGGAGGGAGCCCTCCTGGATTTCGATATTCTCTCCAAAGGTTACCCGGTACAGATCGGTGCCCAGCTCATTGCGGTAGCGGCGAAGCTGGGCTTTTGCCATCAGCTCCGGCGAAAAAATGCCGTACAGCAAAATGGCGCAGGCGCAAAGGAGCATAAACAGCCAATATAAAGAGAAGCAGTTAAATGCTATAGCCCAAACTACGCCACGCAAAATAACCGCAAACGCCACAATCCCGACGGTCAGCAGAATGCCCCAGCGGATGGCATTGTATTTGCGGAAGCGGCTTGCCAGAAGCGCTTCCGTCAGGGGAAATTCGCAGATGAAGCGTGGTTCCATTGTACCTCCATTTGCATCCGGTGCGGCGGAAAACCGCCGCACCGGACCTTTTAACGAACGCTGATGCTTGTTACATCAGGGGATCCATAGCCAGGACGGGGTGGTTCTTCTCCGTCAGCCAGTTCAGCAGCTCATCACAGTCGGTGGTGATGGTTTCGTCAGCCACCAGATCGGTGAAGTTTTCAATGCCGTAGAGCTCCAGAGCGGTCTTGTTCAGGCGCTCAGCCACATCGTCCTTCAGCTCCTTGGGCATCCAGACAATGCGCTCAATGCCGCCCTCAGCGGCGATGAACTTCTTGGAGGAGATGAAGTGACGGCCGTGACCCATATAGCCGGGGGTCTGGACACCGCCGCCGGTGCAGCTTGCCAGCTCACCGAAGGTCATACCGGCGGGGGTCATGCCCTTGTATTCCCGGTTGACCACGATGAAGCCGTTGCTCAT
>CAZDFB010000040.1:0-14866 GCA_964504605.1 uncultured Oscillospiraceae bacterium
AGCTTGAACAATTTGAGTCAGAAATATTTGTCTAACTTTTTGGGGTCACTTCAGGTGACCTTCGGGGCATTTTTCTTTTTACAGAGTGAAGGCCACCAGGGCGATATCCTTGCCGGTCTTCTTGCTCAGCAGCTGCTCCAGCTCGGTGATCTTTGCCAGAGCCTCAGCGTCGTCGTTCAGGGCAGCGTACTTGACGGGGCTGTAGGCCACCAGAGCAACCTCCTTGCCGGTCTTGGCGGTCAGCTCCTTCTCCAGAGTGGTGATGGACTCCAGAAGGTCCTCACGGCCGTTCAGATTGGTAAAGGTATTCATTATGTTTGTCCTCCAGATAATTACTCGGAAATGGTCTTGATCAGCTCATAGGTGGTTCCTGCGACGATTTCGGTGGAATCCACACCAGTCATGGCGTATTCGCCGTCGATGTAGAAAGCCCAGTAGGCCTTCTCGGTGTCCCAGTCAGCGGCGATGCCGTTGACGGTGGTGACATACAGACCGTACTCGGTTTCGTTGCCGGAAATCAGCTCCAGCTGCAGCAGCGCTTGGCCAACAGTTGCGGCGTTGGTGCTGATCTGGAAGCGGGTAACGGTGTTGTCGGAATCCTTGACCGTCAGGTAGAAGCTGGTATCGCCCTCACCCAGGGTGGTGTAGGAGATGGTCTTCACGAAGCTGTAGACATCGCCCTCGGTGATGGGGGTGGAGTCCACGCCGGTCATGGCATATTCACCGTTGATGAAGAAGGCCCAGTAGCTGTTCTCGGTGTCCCAGTCGGCGGTGACATCGTTGACAGTGGTAACGTACAGGCCGTACTCGCTGTCGTAGCCGGAAATCAGGCCCTCAGCCAGCAGTGCCTCACCCACGGTCTGAGCGTCGGAGGTGTAGTCGAAGGACAGCTCCGTGCCATCCAGATCAATTACCACAACGCTGAAGGACACGCCGGTGACCTGGGATTCCTCCTGGTTGTCTGCGGCGGCACTTTCCGAAACAGGATCGGTGGAAGGCTCAGTCTGTACATCGCCGGCGCTGCCGCAGGCAGCAAGGCTGAATACCAGAACAAGAGCCAGCAGCAAAGAAAGCAGTTTGTTCATTTGTTTTTTCTCCTTATAAGCAATTTCTCCATGGCTGGTGCTCGCAGCTTATAAATGAGAGTTGGTTGCTTGTGATACCGGCTGGTGTTTCCACATCACGGCGGCGGCCCCGCACAGGATTCGCACCTGTTTCCCACAAAGCATGCGTATTATATCATAAAAATTTTGGATTGCAACCCGGAATTTCCAACAAATCCGCAAGGCTCTTGCAATCTGGAAATGGTTGTGATAACCTAAAAGAAAAAAGGAGGCGGCAAGCATGACAATTGAGGAGCTGGTCCGTCAGGCCAGGGAGGCGGGATTCCTGACGGCGCTGGTGGAGCCGGAGCAAATCCCGGTGGATCCCAAATTCCGCAGCTACTGTCAGGACAATTTATGCGGGAAATACAATGCCAACTATGCCTGCCCGCCGGCCTGCGGCACGGCAGAACAGCTGCATGGGCGGCTTCTGGAGCAGCAATATATCCTGATTCTGGAGAAGCTCTGGCCCATCCGGGGCTATGAGGATAAGCAGGCGATGTCCTGCGCCCGCCGGGCTCATAACGCCGCGGTACTGGCCCTGATGGAGGCGGCCCGGGACGGAGGCTTTGACGGCTTCAGCTGCGGCTATAACGGCTGCCCGCTGTGTGAGCCCTGCAGGCAGACGGTGGGGGAGCCCTGTCCCTTCCCGGACAAGCGGATCAGCTGTATGTCGGCCTTTTGCGTGGATGTGGCGGAGCTGGCCCGGCGGTGTGATTTGCCCTTTGCCTGGTCGGAGGAGCGGCTGCATCTGTTTGGGATGCTTGCCCTTCATAAAATCTGAAATCTGTCTATTGCTTTTTCAGGGGAAATAGACTATAATATATCCGAAAAATTTAAGAGTGTTCCCGTGGCTGGGCATAGCGCAAGTCGAGTGCCCGGCTGAACAAGAGAATGGGGTGCAAGTCCCCGCGCTGCCGGCGCTGTAAGTGTCGAGATGGCCTGCCGTTGACGAAAGTCAGTCATTGGAGTTATTCTGAGAAGGCAGACAGGCCATCGCCTGAGACATAAGTCAGAAGACCTACGGGAATGGGATTTCGCTTCTTTGTACCCGCGCGATGGGCAAAGAGGTTTATGTGTCATGCAGAAAAACGGCTGCGGCAGTATCTCCTACTGCCGCAGCCGTTTTATTTCAATTAAGGAAGCGTGCTTATGCCATATCCGGGAAGAAACAACATATACCAGGCAACGATCCGCCGCATGGTAGCACAGGAGCTTGACCGGCAGGAGGCGTGCTTCGCGGCGGCCCATGGGGCCGACAGCGAGGAAGTGCTGCTTTACTACCTGGCGGAGCAGGCCCGGGAGCTGGGACACAGCCCCTGGCCCCGGGAGATCGTTGGCGGCACCTGGCTGGAGCAGCACTTCGGCTCCTGGCAGGAGGCGCTGGGCCGGGCGGGACTGCCCTGGCCGGAGACACCGGACAGGCTCACCGACTTTGCCCGGTATCAGCAGCTTCTGGAGCAGCAAAAGCAGCTCTACCGCCGGCGCAAGGCTGAAAAACAGCAGCTTGCCCGGGAAAAGGACGAAAAAGCGTCTTCCTGACTCTGTTTTCCACAATCCGCATGATCCCCCTTGTGCGCTTTGTGAATAGCCCGCCGGGACTTCCACCGGACGGGCTGATTGCCCCGATGCCGCCCCACTGAGCGGCATTGGGACCATGGGAACCCCCGCGTTTTACGCGGTATCGATAAATCCGGCTTATTCGTGGCGAATGCGCGACCCCGGCAGCTGCCGGGACACGCATATCTTTGTTCTGCTGAACAAGGGAACCCGGTGTAAATCCGGGACACGGCGGGTCACCCGCTGTGCTGTCAGTACGGAGGAACCGTTCTTTCTGCGAAAGCAGGTCATTGGGCGTATGCCTGAGAAGGCGGAACGGGGGCCGTTGAGGAAGCTCTGAACGTGCGAGTCAGAAGACCTACGAACCGTGCAGCTTTTTGCGCGGCTTAAGCGACACACCGCCCGGCGGTGTGAGCCGGCTAACTTTTTTCTGCGCCGTAAGGCGATGATATATACCATATTATATATCAGGAGGAATCCCAAATATGACAAAACGCTTGCTTTCCTGGCTGCTGGTCTTCGTGATGGTGCTGGGAATGCTCCCCACTGCGGCATTTGCTGCCGAAACCGGCGATGGAGCCGAAGCAGTGGAAACCCCGGTGGTGGAGGAAAACCTTCCCGAAAGCACCACCGAATCCCAGCCGGATACGGAACCGGACGCAGAGCCGGACACGGAGCCGGAGGAAACCCAGGAGGATGTTCTCACCCCCTACAGCGAGGTAACGGGAACCCCCATCTTCAGCAATGAAACCGACGGCACCTGGTCTGCGACCAATGTCGGCATTGCCACGCTGAACCTGTCCGGCGCCATGGTGAAGTCCTATGCCTGGAGCGGGGATACCTGCAATGTGGTGCTTGGGGCGGATACCGCCAAGGACGCGGCTCTTACCCTTCAGGCGAAGATGGCCGGCGGCGGACAGCCTCTGGTACAGCATCAGTACAACATCATTATTGACGGTGTGACCACCGGCTGGGACAATACCGGCACAGTGACGCTGGCAGAGGGCACCAAGACCTTCACCGTCAGCCTGGTCCGCAGTGTTACCACGACCAAGACCTTCGTCCTTACCGTGGAGGAGGCCAATGCGGCTCCCACCCTTGCCGAGGGTGTGAATGCCGAGGTGGATGCTTATGTGGGCGTGGGAAGAACATACAGAGTTCACCTTCCCAAGCTGTTCACCGATGCCGACGGCGATAAGCTGACCTATACCGTAAAGGTTGGGGACGCTGAGCCTGTCAGCACGGATAATAACTACGCCTATACGCCTGCGGCACAGGGAGTTTATACCCTCGTCTTCACTGCCAGCGACGGAAAGGCCACCGTGACCTACACCGTGAAACTGCACGCAAACCCGGATACAAGTATCTTCGCCACAGGAACCGACGGCACATGGGACTCCGGTGCTGTCTATGTGAAGAACCTGTACGTTTCCGGTGCGGATGTGGAATCCTACACCTGGGACGGGGATACCTGCAATGTGGTTCTTGCGGCAGGCACAGCCCAGAATGCACCCATTGCCTTCTGGGTGTCGAGGGACGGCAAGAGCAATTTGCATCTGGCCCAGCACTTTTACAGCATTGTTATCGATGGCGTGACAACCGATATCCATAATACCGGACTGGTGTATCTGGAAAACGGCCAGAAAACCGTGGTAATCACCCTGTCCAGCGCAAGCAGTGCCACGAAGACCATCGTTTTCACCATAGCCCCCAGCAACCATGCCCCCACCCTTGCCGAGGGCGTGAATGCCGCTGTGGATTCCTACATCGGTGTGGGAAGATATTTCTATGTGGATCTGTCCAAGATCTTCACCGATGCCGACGGCGATGAGCTGACCTACACCGTAAAGGTGGGAGACGCTGAGCCTGTCAGCACGGAGAAAAAATACACCTATGTGCCTGCGGAGCAGGGAGCCCATACGCTCGTCTTCACCGCCAGCGACGGCGAGGCCACCGCGACCCATACCATCACCCTTCACGTAAATCCCGAGACGAATATCTTCACTGCCGAAACCGACGGAACCTGGGCTTCCGGTGCAGTCTTTGTGCAAAACCTGTATCTGTCCGGTGCGGAGGTGGAATCCTACACCTGGGACGGGGATACCTGTAATGTGGTTCTTGCGGCGGGCACCGCTGCAAACGCACCCATTACCTTCTTCACCTGGCTCAGCGGCAACGGTATGTACCTGGCTCAGCACCTGTACAGCATCGTTATCGATGGCGTGACCACTGACCGGTCCGACAGCGGAACGGTGTACCTGTCGGAGGGCCAGAGGACTGTTCAGATCAGTCTGTCCCGCGGCACCGTTGTCACGAAGACCATCGTGCTTACCGTGAGCACCGGCAATCAGGCTCCCAGCCTTGTGGAGGGCGTGAATGCCACCGCGGAAGCCTCCGTCAATGTGGGCAGTGCCTACAATGTGGACCTGTCCAAGATCTTCACCGATGCTGACGGCGACGCTTTGAGCTACACCGTTCAGGTCAATGAGGACGCGGCTGTCAGCGCCGGAGAGAGCTACAGCTTCACCCCTGACGAGGGCGGACGTTACACCCTGGTGTTCACCGCCAGCGACGGCAAGACCACCGCAACCTATACCGTCACCCTGACTGCCAAGCTGGCTGCCAATGTTACCCTGACCATCAATGACGCGGGCAACCTGGTGGTTATCAGCGAGGCCGTGGCGGTAACGGATACGGACGACGACGGCATCCTGACCTACCATGATGCTCTGGTCATCGTCCATGAGAAGTATAAAAAGGATTACGTTGCCGATGAGGGCGGCATGGGCCGGTTTGTTACCGTCCTGTGGGGCAAGAATACCGGCGGCAACAACCTGTTCTACATCAATGACGATCCCATCAAGCTCAGCGTTGGCACGGATACCATCGCGGAGGGCGACTACCTCTATGCGTGCACGCTGCAGGATTCCACCAACAGCTTCTCCGATTACTACAGCTACTTCACCGACCGCTATGTGGCTGTGGAAACCGGCAAGGACTTTACCCTGACCCTGAAGGGCTTTGCGGGTATGAGCTTTGGCGGTGCAACCTCTGTTGCAGTGTCCGGCGTGTCTGTGGGCACCTGGGAGGATGGTGCTTTCCATGCCATGGACGGCAAGACCACGGATGCCGACGGCAAGGTGACCCTGCGCTTCAATCAGCCCGGCAGCTATGTGGTCACCGCCACCGGCGCTGTCAGCTCCACCGACTGGCTGGGCAATCCCGTGAATGCTCCGCTGATGTCCCCTGTGTGCATCGTCACCGTAACCGGTGAGGCCGTGGAGCCGGAACCGGAGGTTACTCCCTACCTGTCCAAGCTGGTGTTCACCGCGTCCTTTAAGGATCAGTATGTTCTGAACCTCAGCCCCGCGTTTAACCCCACGACCGGCAAGTACACCCTGTATATTCCCGAGTACCTCAGCAATTTCTACATCTGGGCTACCCTGAACGAGGGCCAGACCGGCGAAATCACTGCCTGCTACACGACAACCGGCGGCTCGGAGAAGTGTGTTGCCGTTACCTCCGGCAAGACCAGCGGTACGGCCCTGAGCCAGTGCGTGGGCTACAACTCTTTGGAGGGTAATACCGTTACCATTAAGGTGGGCGAAGAGGTTGCCTACACCATTCAGGTGGAGCGGGCCCCCAGCCTGAAGAGCCTGAAGTTGACACTGGCGGACGGCACGCCCGTAGAGCTGGACCCTGCTTACTACTACACCACCACAGAGTACACCGCGTTCCTTTCCAAGGATGATGTGGTGACCGTGGCTGCTGTCGCAAGACTTTCCGACGCGACTGTTACCATTAACGGCGGCACGGAAACCACCCTGACCCCTGCATGGAATGATCACACCTTTGACCTTCTCATCCAGGTCACCTCCGCCGACGGCGTGGTCGGCACCTACACCGTGCATCTGTACGAAAACGCCCTGTCCGTTTCCGTCAATACCCCGCCCACCAGGACCGAGTACGCCATGGGCGATACCTTCGATCCTGCGGGCATGACCCTGCTGGCTTCCTATGCCGACGGTACAACGAAGGTCCTGACACCGGATATGTTTACCTGCGAGCCTGCGGGTTCTCTTTCCGCTTCCGTTAAGGAAATTACCGCAAGCTTCGGCGGTGTGACGGCCCAGCAGCCCATCACCGTGACCGCTCCCTTCACCGGCTCCGGCACGGCGGAGGATCCCTTCCAGCTGAAGACCCAGGAGGATATGGAAACCCTGTCTGCCTGCGTCAAGGGCGGCATGGCCTTCTCCGGGGAATACTTCAAGATGATGAACCCCATTGAGCTGGTCGGCACCTGGGAGGGCATCGGTGACAGCACCAATCCCTTCTCCGGCGACTTCGACGGCGGCGGCTTCCAGCTGTCCATCCCCGAGGGCGGCAAGGCTGTCTTCTCCCGGACCCGGGGTGCGGTCATCCATGACCTGAAGGTTTACGGCCCCCGGATTGACGACTGCGCTCTGGTGAGCAACTACGTCGTGGACAAGGTGGAGCCCTACTATGCCAAGTTCTACCGTGTGACCCTGGTCAGCGGCACCAAGACCCTGAAATCCGGCTTCATCGGCGGCTATGCCTCCGGTCAGGATCAGGTCTGGATTGAGGACTGCCTGGTGGAAAAGGGCGTTGTCATCGGCTATGACAAGAGTCAGAGCCGCATCGGCTCCTTCGGTGGCGACTTCAACGGCACCATTACCGGCTGTGTCAGCTATGCGGATGTTTACGGCGTGGATTTCGTCGGCGGCATCTGCGGCGACAAGGGCCAGACCATGGCTACCTTCGATATCCTCGGCTGTAAGTTCTACGGCAACGTGATTGCCAGCGGCAATTACGTCGGCGGTATCTGCGGTCATGGCTACGGTGGCACCAGCTGGGGCATTGATTCCGCTCCCAACACCCCCATGGTTACCATCAAGAACTGCGAATGCTCCGGCAGCGTCACCGGTGCCAACTACGTTGGCGGCATCCTGGGCGCGGAGACCGGCATGGCGCAGTGCTGGGCCAACGGCATCGGCTATCTTCAGGATAACCGCTTCACCGGCACCCTGAATGGCTCCGGTCAGTATGTGGCAGGTATCGCGGGCTATATCCGCTCCCTGAACCGCTACACCAACATCAGCAACAACTACTACACCGGCGCAGCCAAGGGCATCGGCGGCGTGGAATTTGTGGACACCAACTGCACGACCCACGAGACGGAAAGCGGCGCTGTGTATTTCAGCACCGAGTTTGATACCAACGGATGCCCCTCTGTCAAGTACTGCAGCTGGAAAACCCAGCACAACCGTACCGATGATCCTCTGGGCGCGGACGCAAACAAGCTGTGCTACACCGATGCGGTCACCGAGCCTGTTCCCACCGGCCTGACTGTGTCCGGCACCTTTAAGACTGAGTACGTCCTGGGCGAAGAACTGGATCTGACGGGCATTGTCCTGACGGTCAGCTTCAACAAGGGCGAGGACAAGGTTCTGGAGCTGTCCGATGTGATCGTCGGCGGCTACGACAAGGACAAGATCGGTGATCAGAAGGTCACCATTTCCTACGAGAGCCTGGTGGCAGAGATCGACGTGACCGTCAAGAACCCCACAAAGGAAATCACCGTCACCCTGTCCATCCTGGGCGACAGCAAGCACGGCAGCAGCGGCACTGTCCACACTTTGATGGACAAGAATCTGACTACTTGGCTTGGTGCCACGGCTTACACCATTGACGCGGACTCTACCCTGTGGGATCTGCTTAAGATGGTCCTGGATGAGCTGGGCTACAGCTACACCAACCCCTCCGGCAACTACATTTCCTCCATCAACGGCCTCAGCGAATTCGACAACGGCGCAAATTCCGGCTGGATGTACACCCTGAACGGTACCCATCCGCTGCTGGGCGTCAGCGAGATGAAGCTGAAGAACGGCGATGTAATCGTGATGCACTATACCGACGATTACACCAAGGAAGAGGGCAGCTGGACCGATGATGACGATGACGCAGCCAAGGCTGTGGATGCGCTGATCGACAAGATCGGCACCGTTACCCTGACTGACGACTGCAAGGCAAAGATTGACGCTGCCAGAAGCGTCTACAAGGCCCTGAGTGCCGCGGATAAGAAGAAGGTCACCAAGCTGCCCACTCTGGAGGCTGCTGAGAAGCGGTACAATGAGCTAAAGGCCGCCGATGACCAGAAAAAGGCGGATCAGGTTATCGATCTGATTGACAAGATCGACAAGGAGATCACACTGGACAGCGAGAAGGCCATTCAGGCGGCCCGGAATGCTTACGACAAGCTGACTGCCGACCAGAAGAAGCTGGTTACCAACTACAAGAAGCTGACCGACGCGGAAAAGGGCCTGGCAAAGCTCAAGGCCAGCGAGGAAGACGAGAAGGCAGCCGAAAAGGTCTCCGATGCCATCGACAATCTGGGCGATATCACCCTGGATTCCGAGAAGAAGATCGAGGATGCCCGGAAGGAATATGAGAAGCTGACCGATGTTCAGAAGAAGCTGGTGGATAACTTGGATGCTCTGGAGAAGGCGGAGCAGAAGCTGGCAGAGCTGAAGCGGGCACAGCGAATTCTGGATGCCTACAAGGCCACCGGCGACTATCTGGAGGCACTGGGTACCCCCGGTGTAGGCAGCGTGGGCGGCGAATGGATGGCAATTGGCCTGCTGCGTTCCGACCGCAGTGTGGCGGAGGCCTACTACGAGGCCGTCGTGAATTACGTCAAGGAAAACGCTGACGAGAACGAGCGGCTGCACAGAGCCAAGTCCACCGATAATTCCCGGATCATCCTGGCACTGACCGCTATGGGCAAGGATGTGACCGATGTTGGCGGACACAACCTGCTGCTGGGCCTGAACGATCTGGAGTTTGTCCAGAAGCAGGGCATCAACGGACCCATCTGGGCGCTGATCGCACTGGATTCCGGCAACTATCCCGTTCCTGCGGGCAGCGTTACCCGTCAGGCTCTGCTGGAGCTGATTCTGAACGCACAGCTGGAGGACGGCGGCTGGGCTCTGTCCGGCGATGAGGCGGATTCTGATATGACCGGTATGGCCCTGCAGGCGCTGGCACCTTACTATCAGACCAACGAGAAGGTTAAGGCGGCTGCCGATAAAGCCGTTGAAACCCTGTCCGATATGCAGAATGAGGACGGCGGCTTCAGCACCTTTGGCGGAAATACCAAGGTCGCAACCTCCGAGTCCACTTCTCAGGTCATCGTGGCCCTGACGGCACTGGGCATTGACCCCTATACGGATGCCCGCTTCGTTAAGAACGGCAGTTCCGCAATGGACGCGCTGCTCAGCTGCTTCGTGGATGGCGGCGGATTCCGGCATCTGGCGGATGCCGGTCTGGATGGCATGGCAACCGAGCAGGGCTACTACGCGCTGACGGCCTATGTCCGTCTCCTGAACGGCAAGACCAGCCTGTATGACATGACCGACGTGGTGGACAAGGGCGGCGATGTGGACGCACAGCTCACTGAGCCTGCTGACACCGACGTGGCTGAGACGGAGCCGGAAGAAACAGTCTCCGGGGAAGCGCCTGCTGAAGGCGGCAACTTCCCCTGGTGGATCCTGATTCTGGTTCTGGCCTGCGGCGTTGTGGTCGTGGTGCTCCTGCCCAAGAAGAAAAAGCAGTAATATCCGAAAATAAACACAAGCCGGGGTGGGCCCTGCCGTCCACCCCGGCAAAAGTCCCAGGAGGGGAATTATGGAGAAAAGCAGGTTTTATCTGTCCACCATCGATCCCAATGCCCACATCATTGCCGGACGGTATGGCCTCGGGCTGGAGATCGCTGAATATTGCACGGCCTGGAATATGGACGAAAAGTTCCCGGAAACTCAGGCTCTGGTGAAGAAAAAAACAGAAAATTGCCGGAATCTGGTGCTCCACGCCCCATTCAATGAGCTCTTTCCCTGCGCCATTGACCCGGAGGCCAGACAGCTTGCCGCACGGCGATACCGGCAGGCAATTGCCCTGGCCCGCTCCTGCGGCGCGAAAAAGGTGGTGATCCATGGTGGCTATCATCCCAGAATGTATTACCCGGTGTGGTATGTGGAGCAGTCCATTCTGTTTTGGAAGGCCTTTCTGGAGGAGGACCCGGGTGTTTCCATCGTTCTGGAAAACGTGCTGGAGGAGGAGCCGGACTGGCTGGCGCAGATCGTGGAGGGGGTCAATGACCCGAGACTGGGCCTGTGCCTGGATATCGGCCATGTGAACGCCTGTTCTCCGGTGCCGGTGATGGAATGGATAGAGCGCTGGGCACCCAATCTGCACCATTTCCACATTCACAATAATGACGGCACCTGGGATACCCACAGTCCCCTGAATCAGGGCATCATGGATATCAGGAAAATCCTGAGCCGGGCCCGGGAGCTGTGCCCGGATGCAACCTTTACCCTGGAACTGATGGACGCGGAAGCGTCGGTACGCTGGCTTTTGGAGGAATCGGTATGAAATTGGAAGAAATGACAGGCCGGATTACACCACTGGACGAAGGAGCGATGACGGCAGCCCGGCACCGCCAGGCTCAGCTCGCCAAGCCTCCAGGCTCCCTGGGCAGACTGGAGGACCTGGCAATCCAGCTGGCGGGTATTACGGGAAACGTTCACCCAAAAATTGAAAAAAAGCACCTTCTGGTATTTGCCGCTGACAACGGCGTGGTGGCGGAGGGCGTATCCAGTGCGCCCCAAAGCGTAACGCTGATGCAGACCGTCAACCTGACCAGAGCGAAAACCGGTGCGGCGACTCTTTGCAAACACTTCGGTTGTGGAATTACCGTCTGCGATGTCGGTGTAAATGCGGATATTCCAGAGCCGAAGGTAATGAACTGTAAAATTGCCTACGGAACACGCAATATGGTCCAGGGGCTCGCCATGACCCGGTCTCAGGCTATGCAGGCGCTGGAAACGGGCTTCCGGGTAGCCTGCCTGACGGAAGCGGATGTGCTGGGCATCGGAGAAATGGGCATCGGCAACACGACAACCTCCTCGGCGGTGCTGTCCGTTCTGCTGCAGGTGAGCCCCGAGGCGGTGACAGGCCGGGGCGGCGGGATTACGGATGAGAGCTTCCGGAGAAAAAAGGAAGTTATTCAGGAGGCAATCCGCCGCAATGCCCCGGACCGGGAGGATGTGGTGGATGTGCTGTCCAAGGTGGGCGGCTTTGACATTGCGGCAATGTGCGGCGCATTTCTGGGTGCCGCGGCAACCCGCCGCCCGGTGGTCATCGACGGCTTTATTTCCGCCGTGGCGGCTCTGTGCGCCTGCAGACTTTGCCCCGACGCGGCGGGATACCTGATTCCGAGCCATGCCTCCTTTGAAATCGGCTACCGGCTGGCTATGGAGGCCATGGGGCTGGAGCCTATGTTCCAGCTGGGGATGCGGCTGGGCGAGGGCAGCGGGTGCCCCATTGCCTTTGAAATTCTGGGGGCCGCCTGCGCCATTGAAAACGAGATGGCAACCTTTGAACAGGCGGGAATTGATGACGGATACCTGGAGGAAATTCGGGACGGCGATAAATTCACCGTGGAGGACGCAAAATGAATGCTTTTATTTCCGGCGGCGCGAAAAACGGAAAATCCACCCTGGCCCAGAATCTGGCGGTAAAGCTGGCGGACGGGGGCAAGCACTATTATGTGGCTACCATGATCTCCACAGGCCGGGAGGATGACGAGCGGATCCGCCATCATATCGCGGACCGGGCGGGCCTGGGCTTTGAGACTGTGGAATGCTTCCGAAATGTGCTGGATTGCCTGGAAAAGGCGGATCCGGAGGGGACATTTTTGGTGGACAGCGTAACGGCACTGATCCAGAACGCCCTGTTCCCCCCGGAAAAGAACTACGAAATGGACCTGACCGGGGCGGAGCGCTGTGCCCGGGAGCTGATTGCCTTTACAGGCCGGGTACGCAACGCGGTGTTTGTCAGCGACTATATTTATTCGGACGGCGAAGCGTATACCGAATCCACAGAGCAGTACCGCCTGTGTCTGGCGGAAATTGACCGGAAGCTGGCAGCTGCCTGCGATACGGTGGTGGAGGTCTGCGCCGGGGCCTATATTGTTTATAAAGGAGAGCTGCCTTTATGAAAACCTATATTCATGCCTTCTTTATGTGCCAGAGTATGTTCTGCGCCATTCCGGCTCCCCAGGTATGGGACGAAAAGGCCAGGGACAAAATGCTTCTGTTTCTGCCGGTTCTGGGACTGGAAATCGGTGCCATCTGGGCGGTGCTTGCCTGGCTGTGCCGGCTGCTTTCCCTTCCGGCAGCGGTCTCTGCCCTGGCGCTCTGCGTTTTTCCCTATCTTGTCACCGGCTTTATCCACCTGGACGGCTACATGGACGTGACCGACGCGGTGAAGTCCTGGCGGGATCTACAGCGGCGCAGGGAGATCCTGAAGGATTCCCATGTGGGAAGCTTTGCGGTCATCGGACTGGTGCTGCTGATTCTTGCCCAGTTTGTATTTTTTCTTTCCGCAAGGGAGGATGCCCCGGTGGGAATCCTGGCACTGGTTCCGGCGGTGAGCCGCTGCGGCTCCGCTCTGGCGGTTACGTCCTTGAAGCCCATGACGACCAGCCAATATGCAAACCAGAGCAGAAAGTCCGGCCATATCGGGGTGCTGTGCTGCTTTTTGGGGATTTTCCTGGCAGCGGGAATCCTGTTCTGGGGAAAATACGCAGCGGTGCTTCTGGGCGGCATGGCTGGATATGCGCTGGCGCTGAGCCGGGGCTACAGATCGCTGGAGGGAATGAACGGAGATATTGCCGGCTACGCGCTGACGGTCAGTGAGCTTTGCGCGGTGGCGGTTTACGCACTGCTATAGGAGGATGCTATGATTTTAATAATTGGCGGAGCCTGCCAGGGAAAACTGGAATTTGCAAAGGAAGCCTTCGGCCTGACCGATGAGGATATCTTCACCTGCACCGGCCCGGAAATCGACTTTTCTGCGAAATGTATTCGCAAAATAGAGGTTTTCACCCGGGCCTGCCCGGACCCGCTGGGGTATTTTCAGGCCCACTGGGAGCAGTGGAGGGACAGCATCCTGATTCTGGAGGATATCTTCTGCGGGATTGTTCCCATGGGGGCGGATACCAGAGCCTGGCGGCAGGATACCGGCCGTCTGTCCCAGTACCTCAGCCGGGAGGCGAACCGGGTGAGCCGGATTTTCTGCGGATTGGAGCTGAGACTGAAATGACGGTTTATCTGATCCGCCATGGAAAGACCCGGGCCAATGAGCAGCACCTTTACTGCGGCAGTACCGACCTTTCCCTTTCAGAGGAAGGGCGGCAGGAGCTGGGAGAAATCCGCTATTCCCCGATGACTTGCCGCTTTGTAACCAGCGGCATGAAGCGGGCCAACGAAACCCTGACCGTACTTTTTGGCCATGTGCCCTTTACCGTGGATTCCCGGTTTCGGGAGGTGGATTTCGGTGACTTTGAGATGCACAGCTATGAGCAGCTGAAGGATCGGGCCGATTATCAGGCCTGGATTACCGGGGACAACGAGGCAAATGTTCCGCCCCGGGGAGAAAGCGGAAATCAAATGCGTGGGCGTGTGCTTCAGGCATTCTCCCAGCTGCAGGAGGACACCATTGTTGTGACCCATGGCGGCGTGATTGCGGCGATTATGGAGTCCCTGTTTCCCCATGAGGGGAAAAACCGCTATCAGTGGCAGCCCCGGTGCGGCTGCGGCTATGGAATCTGCGGCGATCAATACTGGCGTATTCCGGAGGAAAGAGAATGAAAAAGAAAACAACAGCAAATCTGATTATGGTGCTTGTGATTGTTGCCCTTGCTGTCGGCGGGGGGATTTTGGCGTTTAAGCTGAAGCCTGCTGAGGAAACGGGCCTTGGCAGCCAGTACCGGATCAGGGCGCTGGAAAACAACACCCTCATCGATGAGGGACAGACCGATACCTGCACCATTACCATTGTCTGCGATACTATTTTTGATAATCTGGACAGTCTGGAGGAGGAAAAAGCTCCCTATGTGCCGAAGAATGCCGTAATCCTTCCGGAGACAACCGTTTCCTTTGCCGAGGGCGACACGGTGTTTGAGGTGCTGCAGAAGGTCTGCACCGCGGCGGAAATTCAGCTGGAATACAGCTGGACACCCCTGTATAACAGCTACTATATTGAGGGCATCAATCACCTGTATGAATTTGACTGCGGCTTTGAATCCGGCTGGATGTACAAGGTCAACGAGTGGTTCCCCA
>CAZDFB010000041.1:0-14584 GCA_964504605.1 uncultured Oscillospiraceae bacterium
CGCCGATCCAGCCGGACACACGGTAGTACTTCTTCTGCTCCAGCTTCTTGCCGGTCAGAATAGCCTTGTCGGTGTTGATGATGATAACGTTGTCGCCGCAGTCAACGTTGGGGGTGAAATCGACCTTGTGCTTGCCACGCAGGATGTTGGCAGCGATGACAGCGGTGCGGCCCAGGGGCTTGCCGGCAGCATCGATGACGTACCACTTGCGCTCCAGGGTCTCCTTCTTCAGCAGAGTAGTGGACATTGTGCGTTCCTCCAATTTATTGGTTAAAATATTTTGACAAATTCAGGCGTATGAAGTACAATAGCCTCAAAACGCTAGATTTTTATATCACATCAAACTTTAAATGTCAACAGGAAATTTGACAATTTTTGTGGAATCCGGGATAAACTCTCGAATTCTTTAAAATGCTCGCAAATTCTCCTGTTTCCTGATTTTTAATTTTTTGCTTTTTTGGAGGAATTTAAAACAATGCAAAAGCTCATGGGACTGGTACGCCGGTGTGTGGATGATTATAATATGATTGAGGCCGGGGACCGGATCGCTGTCGGCGTATCCGGCGGAAAGGACAGCCTGGTGCTGCTGGTGCTGCTGGCGGGCCTGCGGAAGTATTTTAATAACCCCTTTCAGCTTGAGGCTATCACCATAGATATGGGGCTTGGTATGGACTACTCTGAGGTGGAGGCGCTGTGCCGGGAGCTGGAGGTGCCCTACAGCATTGTCAAAACGGAGATCGCACCTATTATATTCAACCACCGGAAGGAGAAAAATCCCTGCTCCATGTGCGCAAAAATGCGCCGGGGTGCCTTGAATCAGGCGATTCTGGACCGGGGCTTCAATAAGCTGGCGCTGGGGCATCACTATGATGACGCGGTGGAGACATTCCTGATGAATCTGCTGTTCGAAGGGCGCATCGGATGCTTCCAGCCGGTAACCAATCTGGACAGGACGGGAATCATTCAGATCCGGCCCATGCTCTATATCCATGAGCGGACGGTGGATAATTTTGCTTCCCGGATGGCGCTTCCCGTTCTGGCAAACCGGTGCCCTGTGGATAAAACCACCAAGCGTGAGGAAGTGAAGTCGCTGATCTTTGAACTGAGCAAAACCTATCCGGACCTGAAGGAGCGGGTTTTTGGTGCCATGCAGCGGCTTCCGCTGCCGGAATGGGGGCCTCAGGGCCGGTACAAGCGGCCCAAAGAACAGGAATAATTTTTAGGAGAGAAGAGACATGGTTTTTTCAAGCTTGATTTTCTTATTCGCGTTTTTCTCCATCTCCCTGCTGGCCTATGGCCTCTGCCGGGGGAGAAAAGCCCAGAATGTGTGCCTTCTGGTATTCAGTTTGATTTTCTATGCCTGGGGAGAACCTAAATATGTGCTTTTGATGATGTTTATGGCGCTGACCTCCTGGCTGTGCGCGCTGGGTGTGGAGCGGGCCGGAACTCCGGCCCGGCGCAGAGCATGGGTTCTGGTGTCCAGCGTGATCGACATTGCACTGATCGGCTTCTTTAAATATTCCGGGCTGATTTGCTCAATTTTCGGACCGGTTCCGGAGTTTGTGCAAAAGATTGCCCTTCCCATTGGCATTTCTTTCTATACCTTTCAGCTGCTTACCTATGTGGTGGATGTGTATCGGGGGGAGGCCCGGGCCCAGAAGAGCTACTGGAACGTTCTGCTTTACGCCGCCTTGTTCCATCAGTGTATTGCCGGCCCCATTGTCCGCTATGGAACGGTGGAGCGGGAGCTTTTTGGGCCGGAGCCCCGGGTGCCCGAGCTTCCGGAGGGCATAAGCCGCTTTGCTGCCGGCCTGGCTAAGAAGGTTTTGCTGGCAAATCCCTGCGGGGCGCTGGGAGACAGCCTGATCCTCTCCGATAAGCTCCTTTCCGATGGCGCGAAATTTGCGGAAAACCTGCAGTCTCTGGAAAGCACCACAGTTCTGGGGGCCTGGGTGGGTGTAATTGCCTATGCGCTGCATATCTACCTTGATTTTTCAGCTTATTCCGACATGGCAATCGGAATGGGAAAAATGCTGGGCTTCCATTACCCGGAGAATTTTAACTATCCGTATATTTCCCGGTCAGTTACCGAGTTCTGGAGAAGATGGCATATGAGCCTGAGCACCTTCTTCCGTGACTATGTGTACATCCCCCTGGGTGGCAGCCGCTGCAAGCTGCCCCGTATGGTGTTCAACACTTTCGTGGTGTGGGCGCTGACGGGCCTGTGGCACGGCGCAAGCTGGAATTTTCTTCTGTGGGGACTGTGGTTCTTCCTGTTCCTGATGCTGGAGCGGCTGGCCCTGAAAAAGCTTCTGGATAAGGTGCCTGTGCTTTCCAATCTCTATCTGCTGGCGGTGGTGCTGTTTGGATGGGTCATCTTCCGCTTTACCGACCTGGAGCTTGGGCTGACTTTGGCGAAGAGTATGCTTGGCCTGAACGGCAACGCGCTGACCAGCTTTACCGCGGAAACTACCCTGAAAAGCCATATGTTCCTTCTGGCGTTGTGCGCGGTGGTCTGCACGCCTGCTGCCAGGTGGCTCGGTACTAAAATTCAGGCACTTGCGGATAAGAGTCGGGCGCTGGGAACAGCGTGGAATGTTGTGCTCTATTGTGTGATCCCTGTTGTGCTTTTGCTGCTGTCCACTGCAAATCTTGTGGGCGACAGCTATAATCCGTTCATCTATTTCCAGTTCTGAGGTGGCATATGGAAGAAAAAAAGAAGACACAGTGCGGCAAGACCGGGCGCAGCTGGGTGTATGCCGTTCCATTTTTGAGCGTGCTGGCAATTTTGACTGTGGTCGCGTTTATTATTCCGCTGCGGCCCACCCGTTCCTATGCGGAGAAGCGTAATTTGGCGGAATTTCCCGACTTTTCCTGGGAAGCTCTGTCAAGCGGCAGCTATTTTGAGGATATCACCACCTGGTTTTCGGATACCTTCCCGGGCCGGGAGGGATGGCTGGACGTTTCTGCCCGGATGGAGGAGCTCTACGGCGTTTCGGATGTCTATATTTCCGGCGATATCCTGACCTGGGATGAGCCGGAACCCTCTGTGCCGGATCCGACGGCCCCTGCTCCGGAGAAAGAGGAGCAAACAGAGGCGGAGAGCACCGAGGAAACGGTCCGGGAGACAATCGTCATGGAAGAAATCGAGGCTCCCACGACCCCGGTGGAGGAATGGGGCGGCGTGGATGCCGGGGCGGCGGACAATGTGGCCTATGGAGATAAGGTAATCCAGGTAGGGGACTCCCTGTTCAGCTATATGTGGCACTCATCCTATTATTGTGAACAGTACGCCAGAATGATTAACAGCTATGTGGAGCGGACCCGGGAGTGGGGCCAGGATATCAACGTGGTGGTGGCACCGGTTCCCACGGCGGTGGGGATTATGGTAGAGGAGGAATATCAGGAGCAGCTTCATTGTGCCCCGCAGGATGCCATTATCGAGGACGTTTTGCGTAATCTGGACGCATCGGTAATTCCGGTCAATATGTTTGATACGCTGGTAGCGCACAACAGCGAGTATCTCTATTTCCGCACAGACCATCACTGGACCGGCCTTGGGGCATACTATGCCTATACGGAAATCTGCGAAGCGCTGGGCATGGAGCCGGCCGGACTGGACAGCTTTGAGGAGCTGGACCAGGGCGAGTTCCAGGGAAGCCTTTACTATCGGGCACCCCGGATTGGCAGCCTGACAAACGACCGGGTCATAGCCTATAATCCCAAGGGCGAGATCAGTATGCGTATCTATGAGAGCAAATACGGCGGATTTGACTGGCCGGTGGTTACGGATATGACAAAAAGCAATGTCAATTCCAAGTATATGGCCTTCCTGGCAGGCGATCATGCGCTGACAGTCATTACCAATGAAAGCATTCCCGATGCGCCCAACTGCATTCTGGTGAAGGACTCCTTCGGCAATCCCACTGCGGCGTTCTTTACCCAGAATTACCACAATGTGTACGTTGTAGACTACCGCCAGCTGCAGTTTACCAATCTGCACTATCTTGTGGAGGACTACGATGTGTCGGATGTGATTTTTATGAATAATCTTTCCGCCCTGCAGGTGGAGGATGTCATCAAGCAAATCGCATTGGTTACCAAATAATCCCGCAAAAGAGGGCGCACTGCGAAAAAGCAGTGCGCCCTTTACGTTGGGGTGAAATATATGTTTGAACCGGGGGAAAAACGGGTATCCTCCCAGGCAGGGAGGGAATTATATGGTAAAAGGCATATCCCGGCAGGTGATTGTGGTCCACACCCCCGGGGAGGAACTGTTCGACCAGGCCATTTTTATTCTGAAGGATGAAGCGGTATCCCGGGGCGTGACCGACGAGATGCTCCTGAAGCAGGCCAAAAGGGCCATCCATATGGGAGACGGCAGCCGGCGCAAGCGCTGGCTCTGCGGCCCGGTGTGGGCCTGCGGCGGGGCGCTGGTGACCGGAACTTTGTGGTTGCTGTTCGCAATCCTTTGACTTGCGGATTTTCTTCCGGTGGTGTATAATACAGAAAACCCCTCAGGGAATCCCCGAAGAAAAGAGAGACAGTATGCGACTTGGCAATATCGAAATTGAAAATCCGGTTTTTCTTGCCCCCATGGCAGGGGTCACCGACTGGGCCTTCCGCAATATCTGCGCGGAACTGGGTGCGGGTGTTACCGTAACGGAGATGGTATCCTCCCGGGCGCTGGTGTATCACGACCAGAAGAGCGCCAAGCTCCTGCGAAAAAACAGCGGAAGCGTCTGCGGAGCTCAGATATTCGGCAATGATCCGGAAATCATGGCTCAGGCGGCCCGGATGGCCCTGGAAATTTCCGGCTGTGACTTTATTGATATCAATATGGGTTGCCCCATGCCCAAGATTGCCAATTCCGGTGACGGCTGCGGGCTGATGCGAACCCCGGAGTTGGCAGGCGAGATCGTGAAGGCAGTCACCGGAGCGGTGGATGTGCCGGTAACGGTCAAATGCCGCCTCGGCTGGGATAAGGGCAGCCGGAATGTGCTGGAGTTTACCAAGCGGATGGAGCAAAACGGTGCTGCTATGGTCACGGTTCACGGACGGACCCGGGCCATGCTCTACACCGGTACGGCAGACTGGGACATGATCCGGAAGGTCAAGGAGAATCTTTCCATTCCCGTTATTGCCAATGGCGATATAACCGGCGGGGAAGCGGCGGTAAAATGCCTGAAATGGACCGGGGCAGATGGTATTATGATCGGACGCAGTGTGTTCGGGGACCCCTGGGTCTTTCAGGAGGTGGGATGTGCCCTCCGGGGGGAGTCCTATGACGGTCGGCCCGACCTGAAGGAGCGGGTGGCGGTGGCCCTGCGGCAGTTTGAAATGGCCCAGCAGGACCACGGGGAGCATATTGCCTGTCTGGAGGCCCGGAAGCATTTCGCCTGGTATCTCAAGGGAATCCGCAACGCCAGCTTTTACAAAAAGGAGATCACGTCTCTGACATCCATGGAGGATATCTACCGGGTGGCTGGGGAAATCGTCCGGGATCTGGCGTGAACAAAAAATAAGCCGCATATCCCACGGTGAAAGGTGGGATATGCGGCATTTTTTGTGCTATGGAGCAGACTGCTCCGCGGCAAGGTCAAACAGAGTTTTTTCGGCATTCTCCAAAGCGGAAAGGCTATCCAGGGAAGCGGCGGTGGCCCAATCCGCTCCCATTTGAACCAATGCGCCCGCGGCCTCGCTGCCATCCCGGAAGCAGTAAACCGGGCTCCAGCCCCGGTGAAGATTTTTTAAGGTTCCGCTCCAGGTACCGCCGTGATTCAGCGTGGCCTGTGCTACGAAGGTTACATTTCCTAATGCGTGAATGCAGCGGTTGCGGCTCAGGGCACGCTGGGCACTGAAGGCCTCATCATAGCCGGCTTCACTCAGAAACAGCAGCCGGTCCTGGGGCCTGTGGGCTGCCAGCGCGTCGGCAACGATGCTGACCACCGAGCCGCCGGCCTGCAGACAGGCCTCCTGGGCGGCACAGTCCGCACCCCGGGCATTGCCGGAAACCAGGGTGTAGCCCTGCAGGGCGGCCTGACGACCAACTGCATGAGCAAATTCCCGGTTGGCGGAAAGCAGATCCCGGCTTCCTACCAGGGCAATCATCCGGTTTTGCAATATCTCCACATCGCCCCTGGCCCAGAGACAGGCCGGGGCATCCAGCCCCAGTGCTTCCCGGAGACGGGGAGGATAGGGGGCACTGATTCTGGTAAGCGGCACGCAGCCCAATGCTTTCCCCCGACGGAGATAGGCCTCAAGCTGGAGCTGCCCTTCCAGCAGGGATATAATTCGTCCGGCATCCTCCGGGCTGTATCCCAGGGCGGTCAGATCTCCGGATGTAAGCGCCCGGTCTTCCCGGGGGCAGCCCATGTGCCTGACCCGCTGGGCCAGAACCCGAAGCTGAGGGCCGGTGAGGGGATTCCTCTCCGGATCGCCAAATGCGCAGCTCAGAAGCAGGAAGCCCTCCTCCCGGGGGGTCAACGGAATCTCCTTTTGGGAGGCGCGGGAGTCTTGACAACCTCTTCTGTCAGAACCCCGTTTTCGTCCATCACCATGGACCGGATGGAATAGTTGGAGAATTTGGCAATTTCATCCAGCTTGGCCTTCTCGGGGAAGTTGCCGATGATGCTCCAGGCTACGCCCTTGCGCTTGGCCCGGCCGGTACGGCCGATGCGGTGGACGTAGTATTCGTTCTCTTCGGGCACATCGTAGTTGATGACGCAGTCCACATCGTCCACGTCGATGCCCCGGGAGGCAACATCCGTAGCCACCAGAATGGCAAGTTTGCCGTCCCGGTAGCGCTGCATGGTCTTCTCCCGCTGAGCCTGGCGGATATCGCCGTGGATGCAGTCGCAGTCCAGTCCGGCCCGGTTCAGCTCATCGGAAAGGCGCTGGCACATATGCTTGGTGTTACAGAAGATCATGACCCGCTCGAAGCCCTGGGTTCTGATGAGCTTCAGGGTCTTTTCCGCCTTTTCCAGAGGGGTGCAGGTCAGGCTGTACTGGTCAATATCCGGACGGTCCTCCTGCTTGGGTTCCACGGTGATTTCAATTTCGTCCCGCTGGTACATCCAGGATACGGTCATAACCTCCTGAGAGATGGTAGCGGAGAACAGACCCAGATTCTTCCGGTTTTTCACCTTATCGATGATCCGGGTCACGTCCTTGAAGAAACCCATATCCAGCATCCGGTCTGCTTCATCCAGCACTACGGTCTGAATTTTGTCCAGACGGATGGTTTTGCGGTTGTAGTGGTCCATCAGCCGACCGGGGGTGGCAACCACGATCTGAGGCTTGCGCTCCAGCTGCTTAATCTGACCGCCGATGCCGGCACCGCCGTAGAGCACCGCGACCCGAATGCCGTTATAGTAGGTCAGCAGGCCCCGCAGCTCGTCACCAATCTGAATAGCCAGCTCCCGGGTGGGGGCAAGAACCAGGCCCTGAACGCCCTCGTTCTCCGGGTCGATATGCTCAATCATGGGAATGCCGAAGGCAAAGGTCTTGCCGGTGCCTGTGGGGGCCTTGGCAATGACATCCTTCCACTGCATAAAGTGGGGGATTGCTTCCGCCTGAATGGTTGTGGGATAGCCGTAGCCCTTGGCTTCCAGGGCCTTCAGCATGGCCTCGCTGAGGCCCAGACTTTCAAATGTAACTTCCATTTTATTTTATCCTTTATCGCATAATTTTCTTTCTACACTATAGCACCTTTCCCGACTTTTTGCAACTTCTTTTCCGAAAATGGCTGCTGTGCGCCGAAAAAGCGATCTGTTCCCGGTGATATGGAGCCCTGCTTCTTCACCGCACCGGTGCCGGATAAGGTGCGGCAGAAGCGGAAGGGGGCGGAATGTCTGTTCCTGCGTGAAAATCCCAACTTTACCGCCCGCATTCCTCATTTGGCAAAACCGAGTCCTTTGACACGCAAAGATGCCCCGCCTTTAAAAGGCGGGGCATACATTTATGGCATCACTTCCGGGGAACGGATCACATCTGCCAGGGTTTTGGCGTCGAAAAAGCTGTTGACGAGCTGGTAAAATTCTGTCCACAGCGGGAAGGTGCGGCACTGGGCCGCTCTGGGACAGGGACGGGCCCCCTGCTCCAGACAGGCAACGGGGGCCAGATCCCCTTCGGTCAGCCGGAGAATGTCGCCAATGCGGCATTGGTCAGGGGACACCGCCAGACGGTAGCCGCCGCCTTTTCCCTGAAGACCTTCAATGATGCCGTTTTTCGTCAGGACGGGGATAATCCGTTCCAGATACTTCAGGGAAATTTCCTGCCGCCGGGCAATATCCTTCATGGGAATATAGCCGTGGCCCTGGTGCTCAGCCAGGTCAATCAGGACACGCAGAGCGTACCGCCCCCGGGTGGAAATCAGCATAGCGATGCCTCCTTTTTTTCACTATCATACCATAAAGCGCCGGGGCAATCAAGGGCACGGCCTTACGACAGGGCGGAAAAGCCCCGCTCCAGATCCGCGAGAATATCATCGATATGCTCGGTGCCGATGGAAAGCCGGATGGTATTTGGACGGATGCCCTGATCTGCCAGCTCTGCCTCGGAAAGCTGACTATGGGTGGTGGTGGCGGGGTGAATGACCAGGCTCTTTACATCCGCCACATTTGCCAGCAGGGAAAAAATCTTCAGATTGTCGATGAATTTGTGAGCCTCTGCAATTCCACCCCTGATTTCAAAGGTAAAGATGGAGCCGCCACCCCGGGGAAAGTATTTCCGGTACAGAGCGTGGTCCGGATGGGTGGGCAGACTGGGATGATTTACCCGTTCGACCAGGGGATGGTGGGCAAGATAATCCACGACCCTTGCGGTGTTTTGCGCATGGCACTCAATACGAAGGGAAAGCGTCTCGATGCCCTGAAGCAGCAAAAACGCGGCGAAGGGGGAGATGGTTGCTCCGGTATCCCGGAGCAAGACTGCACGGACATAGGTTACAAAGGCTGCCGCACCGGCGGCATTTACAAAGCTGACACCGTGATAACTGGGGTTGGGCTGGGAAATGGCAAGATATTTGTCACTGGCGGACCAGTCAAAGTTTCCGGAATCCACGATAATGCCTCCGAGGGTGGTGCCGTGACCGCCAAGGAATTTGGTGGCGGAATGAACCACGATATCCGCGCCATGGTCAATGGGCCGGATCAGGTACGGGGTTCCAAAGGTGTTGTCCACCACAAGAGGAAGACCGTGGCGGTGGGCCAGACGGGCCAGTGCGTCAATGTCCGGGATGTCACTGTTTGGGTTTCCCAGTGTTTCGATATAGATAGCCCGGGTATTATCCCGGATGGCGGCTTCCACCTGTGCCAGATCGTGAATGTCCACAAAGCTGGCGGTGATGCCGAAATTCGGCAGTGTATGAGCCAGAAGATTATAGCTACCACCGTAAATGGTTTTCTGGGCCACAAAATGACCGCCGTTCTGGCCCAGGGCCTCCAGCGTATAGGTAATGGCGGCGGCGCCGGAGGCCAGCGCCAGAGCACCTACGCCGCCCTCCAGCGCGGCGATTCGCTTTTCCAGCACCTCCTGGGTGGAGTTGGTAAGACGACCGTAGATGTTGCCGGCATCCGTCAGGCCGAAGCGTGCAGCAGCCTGGGCGCAGTCCTGAAAAACATAGGAGGTGGTGGCATAAATGGGAACAGCCCGGGCACCGGTGGCGGCATCGGGAGATTCCTGACCTACATGAAGTTGCAGCGTTTCAAATTTATATTCAGACATGGTAAAAAATCCTTTCTTTTGTCAAATGTGTCAGCAGCAGGCAGACGGACACATTCGACCGAAGCGGAAATTGGCCCTGACAAGGGCTTCAAACAGATTTTTCATTTCCATACCTCCGGGTGACGAAGCTAAAACCTACCAAGTAGGTTGGCTTTAAAATAGCACAGGCGAAACCGTTTGTCAACCGGAAAATTCGGTGACGGCACAAAGGGGATAACAAAAAATTCACGAATCGTTTTTCGGGAAGAGTGGACAAATTGGGGCAAATATGGTATATTGTAAGCTATGATAATATGTCCGAACTGTAAGGAGTGCTTTTATGGGTAAACTAATCGTAATTGAAGGGACGGACGGCTCCGGCAAGTCCACCCAGTTCCGTCTTTTGACCCAGCGGCTGGAGGCGGAAAGCCGGCCCTTTCAGAAGCTTGTGTTCCCCCAGTATGCTGAGCCCAGCTCCGCGCTGATTCGTATGTATCTGGGGGGCGAATTCGGCAGCCATCCCGGTGATGTCAATGCTTACGCCGCCTCCGCGTTTTACGCCGTGGACCGTTACGCTTCCTATAAGAAGGTGTGGGGCCCCTGGTATGAATCCGGCGGTCTGGTGCTGTGCGACCGGTATGTGGGGTCCAATGCCATCCACCAGGCTTCCAAGGAGCCGGAGGACCGGCAGGAGGCATTCCTGAGCTGGCTTTCGGATTTTGAATATGGGAAGCTGGGTCTGCCTGAGCCGGATCTCGTAATCTATCTGGATGTGCCTACGGACTTTACCGAGCGGATGATGCGCCGCCGGGAGGCGGATACCAATACCCACGCGGATATTCACGAGCAGGATATGGCCTATCTTGCCACCTGCCGGAAAACCGGTCGCCGGGCTGCGGCGCACTACGGCTGGCGCGTGGTGCAGTGCGTGGAAAACGGCGCGATGCGCTCGATTGAGGATATTCACGAAGAGATTTACCGCTGTGTGGCGGAGAGCCTGGAGGGATAAATAATGGTCTATATGCTGCTTGGAACCGGCTTCGAGGAAACGGAGGCCATTGCGCCGCTGGACCTTCTGCGCCGGGTCGGGGTGGAGGTGCTTACCGTTGGCGTGAACGGGAAATGCATCACAGGCTCCCATAATATCCCCGTTGTTGCGGATATTGAGCTGGGAGAGCTGGATCTGACCCGGCTGGATATGATCGTCCTGCCCGGAGGACTGGGAGGCGTGGCCTCTGCCCGGGCGAGTGCCCAGGCCCTGGAGGCCCTGCGCTTTGCCTGGGAAAACGGAAAGTATGTTGCCGCCATCTGCGCCGGTCCCACGGTGCTGGCGGATCTGGGAATTACAGATGGGAAGCGCTGCACCTGCTATCCCGGCTGTGAAGAGGGAATGGGCAGTGCCCGAATGGTTGCGGATGCCTCGGTGGTTCAGGACGGTCGGCTCATTACCGGCACATCGGCGGGCTGCGCTATTCCCTTTGGCCTGAAGCTGATTGAGGTGTTGAAGGGAAGCGACGAAGCGAAGAAAATCGCGGAACAGATCGTCATTCGCTGACGGGAGGAATGATTATGGAAGACAAGAATAACTGGAGCGATCAGCTTCCAATGGATGCAGAGCAGCCCGATGAGGGGCTTCCACTGGAGGAGTTGGACCGGGAAGAACAGCCGGATTTTACGGAAGGTTTTTTTTCGGAGGAGAGTGAGCCGACAGAGATTCCGGAGCAGATGCCCCCGATGGAGCCGGACTGGGATATAGACGCTCCCGGGACGGAGGAAGAGCCTCTGCCGGAATCCGAAGAACAGGCACCGGCGGAACCGGCTGAGGAATTTGTGATGGATCCGGAGGATACCGCCCTGTTTGATACTTTAGGGGATACCCAGCAGTTTACCCTCGCCGGAGAGCCGGAGCAGGACGACAGCCTGTCGCTGGATGCCATTCTGGCGGATTTCTCCGGAGAATCCGATGAGGAGCCGGAAGCGGGAGATACATTTACCCAGGAGCCCGCTGTGGACGAAAAATTTCTGGGAACAGACGAAGAGAAACAGGAGTTTGACGATATGTTTGCAGCACAGCCCCAGGACGAAGAGCCTCCCCCCAAGAAGCATACACCCCGCACGGTTCGCAAGGGCCGCCCCAAGCGGAAAAAGGGAGACGGTCTGCTGGGAATTCCCCATCTGCTGGTCACACTGGTTTGGCTGGCAATCATTGTAGCCATCGGCACCTCACTGGGCAAGCTCCTGTGGGTAGGCGCGGCAGACGTGCTGGCCTTTGGCAGAGTCAGCAAGCCGGTCACCGTGACCATTGTGGATACGGATGATCTGGACCTCATTGCCGCCAAGCTGGAACAGGCGGGACTGGTAAAGTATCCGGAACTTTTCAAGCTCTATGCCAAGATGACAGGCTCGGATGAGGAGATTGTAACGGGAACCTTTGAGCTTAATACCAACCTGGACTACCATGCACTGACCAATGCACTTTCTCCCAGCTCCTCCAACCGTACTGTTACCACGGTGCTGATTCCCGAGGGCTATAACTGCCGCCAGATTTTTGAGCTGCTGGCCCAGAACAATGTCTGCTCCGTTTCCGCGCTGGAGGCCTATGCGGCGGAGGGACAGTTTGCGGATTTCTGGTTCCTGGAAAATCTGGAGCGTGGGGACAAATATTGCCTGGAGGGATTCCTGTTCCCGGATACCTATGAATTTTACGTCAACAGCACCCCCCGGGAGGCCCTGGGAAAGATGTTGACGGGCTTCAATAACCGCTTCAGCGATGAAATGAAGGCACAGATTGCTACCCTGAACGGACGGCTGACCGATATGATGCAGGCTAAGGGTTGCTCGGAGACGTATATTGCGGAGCATCAGTTTACGGTTCGTGAGCTGGTCATTGTGGCATCCATGATTGAAGAGGAGACCGCGGGCTCCGGCGAAAGTGCCACCATTGCCTCGGTTATCTACAACCGGCTCACCTGCAAGAATGAATATGAGCGCTACCTGAATATTGACGCGTCGATTTACTATGCGCTGGCGGGCAATATCGATCCCGAAACCGGCAAGAGCAAGCCCCTGACCTCGGAGGACCTGAAGATTGACAGTCCCTTCAATACCTACACCAACGCGGGCCTGACACCCACGCCGATTTCCAACCCCGGTCTTGCCAGCCTGCAGGCTGCTCTGGACCCGGCGGACAGCCAGTATTATTACTATGTGCTCAATCCGGAGACCAATCTCCACGACTTCTCCAAGACACTGGAGGAGCATGAGGCAAAGGTCGAGAAATACAGAGGTACCAACTGATGGGAAAACTGGAATTACTCAGCCCTGCCGGAGATATGGAGCGGCTGAAAATGTCTGTGCGCTATGGCGCGGATGCGGTATATCTGGCGGGAACCGCTTTTGGAATGCGCTCCTTCGCGGGGAATTTTACCCCCGAGGAGCTGCCCCTGGCGGTGAAGTTTGCCCACGACCACGGTGTAAAATGCCACGTTACGGTCAACACCATGCCCCGCAATGATGAGGTTGACCGGCTGCCCCAGTATCTGGAGCAGCTGGACAGTGCCGGGGTTGACGCGCTGATTGTTGCGGACCTGGGGGCCTTTACCCTGGCGGGTAAGTATGCCCCCCACTGCCAGCGCCATATTTCCACCCAGCAGTCCATCGCCAATTACGCCTGTGCCCAGAGCTGGTTTGACCTGGGGGCAAGCCGGGTGGTTCTGGCCCGGGAGCTGAGCCTGAAGGAGATTGCCGGAATTCGGCAGAGGGTGGACCCTAAGCTGGAAATTGAGACCTTCGGTCATGGTGCCATGTGCGTAAGCTACTCCGGCCGGTGCCTGCTGAGCAACTACATGACAGGCCGGGACTCCAACCGGGGTGCCTGCGCCCAGCCTTGCCGGTATCAGTACGCACTGATGGAGGAAAAGCGCCCCGGGGAATATTTCCCGGTTTACGAGGATGAGAAGGGTACATACATCCTGAATTCCCGGGATATGTGCACCATCGACCACCTGAAGGAGCTGATGGATGCGGGAATCGACTGCATCAAGATTGAAGGCCGCGCAAAAAGTGCCTATTATGCCGCCATCATTACCGGTGCCTACCGCCATGTGATTGATGATATCTCCGCCGGAAGGCCCGTTGATCCGGTTTGGCGGGATGAGGTGGACCATGTGTCCCACCGGGTTTATTCCACAGGCTTCTATTTTGGAGAGCCGGGGCAGTACACGGAAAATTCCCGCTATATCCGCCAGTGGCAGATTGTGGCCCGGGTGGCATCCTGCGATGAAAAGGGAATGGCGGTGTGCAGCCTGAATAATAAATTCCGGGAGGGAGATTCCCTGGAGGCTGTGGGCCCGGATCTGCGGCCTTTTTCCTTCCGGGTAGAGAAGCTTGCGGATATGGAGGGAAACTCTCTGGTGGAGCCCAGAAACCCGCAGATGTTGTTTTCAATTCAGCTTCCCTGCCAGGTGCCGCCCATGTCCATGCTTCGCAGAAGCGTGGATCTGTCTGCCAAATAAAACCGCCGGACAGTGCCGAAAAAGACGGCACTGTCCGTTTTTTACATGATATTTACACAGAGGCTGCGGCTGGGGGTTGAAAAGGAAAAACGGCGCGGTATAATATAGGTACAAAATCTTATTCCGGGAGGGATGAATATGTGGTTTTTGTTTGCGGCTTTGTCGGCAGTTTTTGCCGCACTGACCTCCATACTGGCGAAGGTCGGCATTGACAGCGTAAACTCCAACCTGGCAACAGCAATCCGGACAGTGGTAGTGGTCATTATGGCCTGGGGAATGGTGTTTCTGACGAATGCGCAGAATGGTCTGGGAGATATCAGCAAAAAGAGCTGGCTCTTCCTGATCCTGTCCGGACTGGCAACAGG
>CAZDFB010000042.1:0-14423 GCA_964504605.1 uncultured Oscillospiraceae bacterium
ATAATTCATGAGCGTTTGCTTGCTAAGTGGCTCACTTTTATATTAGCGTTTACAATTTGAACGTTTTCATGTCCTAAGAGTCGCGATATGGTATAAAGGTCTGTTCCCATTTTGATATGCTGTTGTGCATAGAAGTGACGGCAAGTGTGTGGAGAAACGCGCACGCCGCTGATACCTTCACCATGCCGCTTTACGATGTGTTCGATTGCGCTGTTGGTTAGCTGCCGCCCATGATTAGATAGGAAGTAATAATCATCGGTGCTTTTGAGTGCGAAATAGTTTTCTGCTGCTATATCATATTTTAGCAGGGCTTTCCGCAAAACTGCGGTAATCGGAACAACGCGCTGCTTGTGATTTTTGCCGTTGATGATGATAAAATCATTGTGTATGTCTGACTTTTGGATACAGCACAGTTCCCAACAGCGGATACCTGTTTCAAAGAGTGTTGTAATGATAGCTGCGTCACGGATGTTCAAATAGTCCCCGCCACGGCACGATTGCACCATACGGCGCACATCTTCCGGCTTGAAAGCCATAATAACGGCTTTGTCCTGCTTACACCACTTGAAATTTTTGCGGGTGTTGAAGCCGTCGTAGCCCTCGTCATAACAGTATTGAATAAAAGCTTTTGCCACTTTCAAGAGCCCGTTGATATAACTGCCCTTTCTGCTTTTGGAAATCATGTAAAGGGTGAATTGCCGAATGGTAGCCAATGACACATCTTCAATATCTACAATCTGCGCCTCGGTTTCACAGTAGCGTAGAAAAAGGTTTAGGTTGTTCCGATAGCTGCGAATTGTCTTTTGGGTGAATTTACGGACTTCAATTTCAATAAGATATTCTTTGGCGGCGGTGCTGATTTTCATGGTGTTTTCCTCCTGATGTATGTCGCAATCAAAGGAGAAATGTATGTCACAACGAAATGAATGTATGTCGCAACCAAAGATTTGGAAATACAAAAATCCCACTGTTTCATGTTGAAAACAGCGGGATTTGCTTTTGAAAAGTTTTGCTCTTACTCTTCCCAGTTGTGCCAGACGTTCTGGACGTCGTCGTCCTCTTCCATGCAGTCGATGAGCTTTTCCATCATAGCGGCCTGCTCATCGTTCAGAGCCTGATAGTTCTGGGGAACCATCTCAATCTGGGCGGAGGCGAAGGTATACTTGGACAGCTTGGCGACCACATCGTTGAAGTCATCGGGCAGAGTGTAGATGGTGAAGCAATCACCCTCGGCCTCAAAGTCATCGGCACCGGCATCCATGGCATCCATCATGACTTCTTCCTCGTCCAGCTCCTCCTCGGAGTTGTCGATGACCAGCACGCCCTTCTTGTCGAAGGACCAGCTCACGCAGCCATTGGTGCCCAGATTGCCGCCGAACTTGTCGAAGTGGTGGCGCATATTGCCGGCGGTACGGTTCCGGTTGTCGGTCATGGTCTCAACGATAACGGCAACGCCGCCGGGGCCGTAGCCCTCGTAATTGATGGATTCATAGTTGTCGCCGCCACCGGCACCGGCAGCCTTCTCCAGGCAGCGCTTGATGTTGTCGTTGGGCATATTGGCAGCCTTTGCCTTGGTGATGACGGTTGCCAGGCGGGAGTTGTTGGCGGGGTCGGTGATTCCGCCGCCTTCCTTAACCGCGACGATCAACTCCTTGGCGATCTTGGTGAATGCGGCAGCGCGCTTGGCGTCCTGCGCGCCCTTGGTCTTCTGAATGTTATGCCATTTGGAATGTCCGGACATATATTTATCTTCCCTTCAAGGTGATGTTTAAAAATTCCTGTCTATTTTAGCACTTGAGAACGCAAAAATCAATAGTATTTCATGCAATCGGCGTGACATTCGGAAATTTTCACCTGAATTTCTGGGAAAGCGGCGGCAATTTTGCGTCCCAGGACGGAAACTACCGGATTTTCGGTGTAAAAATGTCCCGCGTCGATCAGGCTGATTCCCTGGTCACAGGCATCCCAGAAGCCGTTGTATTTGATATCGGAGGTAACAAAGGTGTCACAGCCGGCGGCAAGAACCGCACTGAGACCGTCGCCGCAGGCACCGCCGCCGACAGCCACGGTGCGGACAGGCTTTCCTCCATCCGTATACCGAAGCCCGGGGCAGCCGAGGGACTGCTTGACATGGGCGAGAAAATCGGAAAGAGGCTGTTCTGCTACGGTTCCCATACGCAGCAGACCCCATTCACGGCCCTGAGAGTCCCGACCAGCGGGGTCAATAACGGATACCTCACGCAGCCCAAGAGCAGCTGCCAGAACATCGTTGACACCGCCGGGGGCGCAGTCCAGATTGGTGTGGGCATTGATGGCGCTGATATCCTCCCGGCACAGCAGCCGGATGGAGCGGCCCAGCGCGGTATCTTCGGTGATGGCCTGCTGGGGATGGAAAATCAGGGGATGGTGGGTGACAATCAGCTCCGCCCCCCATGCGGCGGCTTCCCGGCAAACCTGCTCGAAGGGATCCAGCGCCACGAGAACCTTCTTGACCGGCTTGCGGCGGTTTCCGCAAAGAAGGCCAACATTGTCCCAGTCCATTTTCATATCTCTGGGAGCAATGGTTTCCACAAATTGTAAAATATCGGCAACGGTTGTCATGGATTTCCTCCTGTTCAACATTTCAATGCAGGGCGGGGGATTGCTCCCGCCGCCGGGTACCGGAAACGATGTCATTGCGAGCCGGTGGGCGCACCGGCGTGGCAATCCCCTGGATTTTCAGATTGGTATTCGCTGCTGGCCTTTTCCATTTCTTCCAGAAGCCGGGCCTGGCTGGGGTCGTATTGCGCGGCTTTTCGGATACCTCCCAGCACATGGGCAAGGAAGTCGGGCAGAAGGGGACTGCCATCCTCCCAAAGGGCGGGGGTGATGTAGGTTTCCGCCTCGGAAAGAGCCGGGCCGGGTCTGTAGGTCACCTCCATCACCGGGTAGAGGAACCGACCATCCCGGACAAGGGTTTCCCGGGTGATGGCGTAGCCCCGGTTAGACAGATAGCGCCGCAGCTCCGGGCGCTTGCTCTGGCATTGCAGAATCAGCCGGTAGCGGCTGTCCATCAGCCAGGGGGCATCCTCCAGAATGTGGATCATGGTGTCGCCGCCCATTCCGGCGCAGACAAGCGTGTCAAAATCCCGGGGGATGGCGCGGACACCGTCGCTGAGGCAGAAGGTGATGCCCTGGGAAACGCCGAATTTTTCCGCATTGCGGACGGCGCTTGCCAGGGGGGCGGGGCGGACATCCGCCGCGATGCAGGAAGCGGCAATGGCGTTTTCCAGCAGATAGATGGACAGATAACCGTGGTCACAGCCAATGTCCGCCACCCGGTCACCGGGACGGACAAAACCGGCGCACGTCAGCAGCCGGGGGGGAATGGGGATTTTCATACAGGACCTCCCAAAAGAAATGCCATCCCGGCGAACGGGATGGCAAAGCCGGAAAATTAGTTCTGAGAACCTTCGGATGCCTCGTAGGCCTCCAGGAAGTGGTTCAGCTGGGTCAGGAAGGGTTCGCACTCAATGCCGTGAACCATGCAGGCCTCCTCAACGGTCTCACCGCGGGAAGAGGGGCAGCCCAGACAGTGCATTCCGATGGCGAAGAACAGGGGAGCAGCGTGGGGCGCAATGTCCAGAATATCACCGATGATAGTGGTCTTTTCAATTTTAACAGCCATGATAATAGCCTCCTAAAGTCGTTTCTCGGGCTATTATAACCGCAACCGACAAAAAATACAAGAGGGAATCTGGCTTTTTTGCGGAATATGGGCGGAAAGCGTGGATTTATTTCCAGATCACCTCGTATTGAACGGAGCTGACACGGCCATCGGTGAAGAGAATGGTCAGGCGGCCACTGCCTTCCTCCAGAACTCAGACGCTTTCATCCGTGAAGGACTGAGCGCTGTAGAACGCCTGGGCCTGCTCCAGAGTGTCTCCGATGCGGAGCCCCTGGTCGGTGAGCACGCCGTCGTCGGCAAACCAGAAACGGTAGATCCGGTCCACACCATCTATGGGGCTGGTGGTCAGGTAAAAGCTTCCGTAGCAATAGGTTTTATCAAGGCCGTCGAAGGCACAGCTGGCTTCCTCGGTGTAGCTTACCGGGGTGCCCAGTGATGCAATCACGTCAGCGGCATCCGCGTTCAGGGCAATGCGGATGCCGTTGTAGGTAAAGCCCAGATTGTGGGCATCGGGCTGGGCTTCCGGGGATGCCCCGGCACAGGCGCAGAGCAGCAGGGAAAGGATCAGTGTGAGAATGAAAATGGCAGAATGCTTCATGAGATAACCTCCAATAAACGGGATTCTTTTTCACTTGCATACCAGGCGGCTTTTTCTGCCCAGATCTTGTTGAGGGCTTCATCGCCCCGGCGGTCTGGAAGACCGCATTCCCCGGACAGAATCTGCCCGAACCAGTGCGTCAGCTTTTCCGCACCGAAGACATTCAGGTGAAGCCCGGCATCATAGGTGTCGGCAGACCAGTCAATGCCGATTTCCTCCTGACAGCGCAGCATATTGATGTACAGCAGCCCCCTTTCCGCCGCGTAAGCGGAAATCTGCCGGTCCCAGGCATCCCACCAGACGGGATACAGGGAGGGGGCCTTTATTAGAATCAGCTCCACGCCGTTGGCCTCGCACAGGTCCGCAATTTTATCCAGATAGTCCCAGCTGGCCTGACCGAAGCGGTAATCAGCCAGCGGCGGCTGGACATATTCATCGGTTACGGGGCGGACTCCGGTCTGCATCAGATAGCCGTTGTGGGCCACCGGCTGCCGTGAAAAGCAGTACGCAAAATCCTCCCTTGTCAGGCTGGACCAGCGGTCGTGGTAGCGCAGCAGAGGGAAAAGGTAGGTGAGAAGGCTTTCTTCCTCCGTCATGGAGGCCTGCACCGCCTTCCATTTGGCACTGGACCAGGCCATGGTGTCCAGGGTCATCCGGTTGTAGGCCTCCCGCTTTTTCGGGCTGCCGGTGCTCTGGGGCGTGTCGTATTTCATGGAGAGAACATTGAAAACCACTACCCTTGGGGTCTCGTGGCGCAGGGTTTCCTCCAGAAGATAGAACGACTGCCAGATGGTCTGCTGGGCGCTGCCCCGGATATAGGAGGGAATGCCGTATTCCGTCCAGAGGGTCACGGGAGAGAAGTTTTCGTAAACCTCGCAGTCACCGATGAAGATCACATCGTTACCGCCGGTGTTGGCGTAGTATTCGCCGGTGAGAGAGCCCTCCGGGGAGGTCATGGTATATTTTGGAACCAGCAGGGACTGAACCAGCCAGAGTATGGCGGCTCCCAGACAGAGAGCCAGGGGCAAACGGTATTTCATGGCATCCTCCCGCTAAAATTGATTGTAAATAAAATTGCCTGCGTCGTAGCCCAGTCCGTAGCGGCCCAATAGGAGCACTGCCAGCAGCAGGGCAAAGGTGAGAAAATACCGCAGCCAGGTACGGCTCCAGAGAAGCTGACGGATGCTTCCCCGGGACTCCTCCAGAAGGCTGACCGAGAGCATCAGCAGGGAACCGGCGGCGATAATGCCCCAGTCCAGCCCGGTGAGTCCAAGGCCGGACAGCCCACTCCGGGAGCCGGAAAAAAGACGGCCCAGCCGGGAAAAATAATCCCCGACATGGGGAAACAGGTCACAGACCCGAATCAGGTTCATCAGCAGAAAGGTTCGCAGGGCCTGAAAAGCGCCATACCACCGGTGGGTGTTCAGCCGGAAGCGGCGGTGAAACCGCCGGTATACCGGTGCCAGTTCCTCCGAGAGCATGATAATGCCGCAGTTGAGCAGGCCCCACACCAGAAAGTTTGCCTGCAGTCCGTGCCAGATGCCGGTGGCGAGCCAGGTTATCAGCGTTGCCAGGTATACGGGCAGCCGCTTGCCGAAGGGGCCGAGGTACTTTCGGGCGAATTTGCTGAGTCTCCGGGCCGGTGTACTGACAGACACCGGGAAGAAGATATATTCCCGCATCCAGGCACCCAGACTGATGTGCCAGCGCCGCCAGTATTCCGCAACGCTTCGGGAGAAGAAGGGATGACGGAAGTTTTCCGTCAGGGTCAGCCCCAGGGACTGGCTCAGGCCCAGGGCGATATCGATGCCTCCGGTAAAATCCCCGTAGATCTGCAAACCGTAGAGCAAAGCGAGCAGCCCCAGAGAGTCGGTGTCCCGCAGGGCGGCTACCGCCACAGCCAGCCGGTCCGCAATGACCAGCTTTTTGAAGTAGCCCCAAAGCATTCGCTGAAGGCCGAAGGAAAGCTCCCGGCTGCTAAAGGCGTGGGGCGCGGTGAGCTGAGGGGCAAGCTGGGAGAATTTACTGATGGGACCCTGAACGAGCTGAGGGAAGTAGCCCAGAAAAAGAAGCAGCTTCAGGGGATTTTTCTCGGCCTTTTCCGTTCCACGGTATACATCCGTTAGATAACCGACACTCTGAAAGAGGAAAAAGGAAATTCCCAGTTGCAGGGAAAAGCCCTGCAACTGGGAATTTGAAGAAAAACAGCATGGAAAAATTGAATGCCAGACAGCCGGTGAAGAGAAGCCGCCGGCCCCTTTTTCCGGAGAACCTGCCCAGCAGCCGGGCAGTGGTGTAGGTGGTGAGGACTGTAAGCAGCAGCCAGAGGGGATTGGCACCGGAGCCGCAGTAAAACCACAAGCTGGCAGCCAGCAGCAGGGGCCATTGGGCCCGCCGGGGCAGAATATAGTAAAGAACCAGCAGAGTTCCGGCGAAAAGCGGAAAATATAACGATGTGAATCCCATGTCACAGGCCTGCCAGCTGCCGGATCAGACGGAAGAGGGCTTCCGAGGAATTGAAATTCTCCGGAATCAGGGACTGGGCGGGAATGACCGTTCCAAATTCCGCTTCCAACTCCGCCACAATGGTAACAATGTCAAAGGAATCCAGAATGCCCTGGTCAATAAGGCCGGTCTGGGTATTAAAATCAATGTCCGGGTGGAGCTCAGAGAGAATTGTGATAAGTTTTTCCATGGATTGTTCCTCCTTTATTGGGGCCGGGTGGCCCCGGCTTGCCCGGAAAGGGCGTTTCTGTCTATTTTTCCGTTGGGGGTATGGGGCAGGGCGGGAAGCTGACGGAAGTTTTGGGGCAGCATATACCGGGGAAGCTTTTCCTTCAGCAGGTGCGCCAGCTCCTGAGGGGCGGTGGTGCCGCAGTAGTGCAATGTGATCCGCTTTCGCCGGGGATCGAAGGTGCAGCAGGCAGCGCTGACACCATCCGCCGTCTGAGCGGCGGCCTCAATTTCACCCAGCTCGATCCGGTGACCCATGAGCTTGATCTGGTGATCCTTCCGGCCCGCAAATTCCAGCTCACCCCGGGCATTTACGCGGCCCAGGTCCCCGGTCCGGTAGATCAGATCCCGGAACAGGGGATTCAGAGGATTCTGCACGAAAACCTCTCCGGTTCGTTCCGGGGCCCGGTAATAGCCCAGGGTCAGCCGGGTGCCCCGGATGCAGATCTCGCCGGGCGCTCCCGGCGGCGGTACCTGGTTGCTTTCATCCAGCAGGATAATATCCGTATTGCGGAAGGGGCTGCCGATGGGCAGAGCCTCGTCCTCACCGAATTCCCGGTCCACCTGATAATAGCAGCAGATTCCCGTGGCCTCCGTAGGGCCATAGAGGTTAATGAACCGGACGCCTGGCAGGGCGGTCCGCCAGAGATTCAGCTGCCGGATGGGGAATACCTCGCTGGCAAAGGCAACGGTGCGCAGATACCGGGGAAGGACGGTTTCAAAGGTATGGAAGGACGAGATGAAGGTCAGGGCGGAGACCACCCAGCAGAGGGTGTTGATTTTTCTGCTGTTCAGGTATTCCACCAGCTTTACGGGAAACAGGAACAGCTGCCGGGGGATGAGCACCAGACTGGCACCGTATTTCAGCGTGGGGATGATCTCCTTCAGGCAGGCATCAAAATACAGGGGTGTCTGATTGCCGAAGACGGTGGACTCGTCAAAATCCATGACAAGACAGAAATTTTCAATATAGTCGATGACGCTTCGGTGGCAGCCTACCACACCCTTGGGCACACCGGTGGAGCCGGAGGTAAAGACAATATAAATGGGATCCACGTCAATCTGCCTGTCCCGGATGGCGCAGAGCAGCTCCGGTGCCTCCGGCCCGGAGGTCAGGGAAGCATAGGCTAAGGGCGTTCCTGTTCCCTCCAGGGATTGGACCAGTGCCTCCGTGGAGGCATCATGGATGGTTACCCGGGGCTGAAGGGTCTGTAAAATCGTGGAGATCCGCTGACAGGGCATTTCCGGATCCAGGGGAACGTAGTAGCAGCCAGCGTAAATAACCCCCAGAAAGGCCGCAATGGTATCCGGTGATTTGTCCATGAGCACGGCAATGCCCTGACGGGACAGGTCCTGCCGTGCCAGGGCGGAGCCGATGGCCCGGGCCCGCTCCAGAACCTGACGGAAGGTGAGAAAGCCCTCTTCGGATATAAACGCGGGCTTGTCCGGCACGCGCCTTGCGGTGCTTTCCAGATATTCCAGTATGTTGTTCACGGTTTTCGCCTCTATTTCACCAGAGTTTTGTAGTCGGGCTTCAGTTTTTTGCCGCAGCGGAGAACGGACTGACGGGCCAGAACCTCCATGGCATCCAGAAATCCGGGGCCGAGGTCCGTGTCCCGCTTAATCAGCGACAGCTCTGTGCAGCCGAGAATGATGACCTGGGCCCCCTGACTGCGCAGGGATTGAGCCGCGGCCCGGAATTTTTCCATATCCGCCGGATGCCCGGCCTTGATGTCACCGTAAATCAGCTCCATGACCTGGGCCTGCTGTGCCGGCTCCGGGGTCAGGGGTTCGATTCCGGCAGCCCGGAGGGAGCGGGAGAAAATCCCGCTTTGAACGGTTCCGTCGGTTCCCAGAATTCCCGCCCGGGTGACACCCAGACCCTTGAGGTGGGCAGAAGTTTCGTCAATGGCGTTGATGACTGGAATGGGAATCCCGGCGGAAAGCTGGGGGTAGAAATAATGGGCCGTCATGCAGGGAATCGCTACGCAGTCGGCCCTCTGCCGGGCCAGAGCCTGCCCCACACTCAGCAGTCCCGGCAGGGGGCTTTTTAAATTGCAGCCCAGAATATAGCCTGTGCGGTCGGGAATGGAGGGGAAATTGTAGACGATCATATCTACATTTTCCTGATCCGAGGAGGCGTCGGTCATTTCAATAACCAGCTCCATAAACCGGGTGGTGGCGGCGGGCCCCAGACCGCCGATGACCCCTAAAATATATGGGCAGGGCTCCTCCGGTGTGGGGGGATACAGGGAGGTGTCCCGGTTGTGGCTGCCCTTGTGCTGGGAGGAGTAGGCATCCAGAAACGCGTCTGTGACCAGACAGAAGTCGTCACCGTCCCCCACCCGGGGTGTGGCATCAAAATGGTAGTAGCTTTCGCCGCCGTCCACACTGACCAGACTCCAGAAATGATCGCTGTCCGTTTCGGAGTTCGGTACCTTCCGGACATCGATATTGGGAATGCCGAGCCGCTCAAAAAGCAGCTTTGTTACTGCGAAATAGCCGAAGCAGTCCCCCCGGTGCTCTGTCAGCATCAGGTAAGCGGCTTGGCGCCAGTCGGTCCGGTCGGAGTGACCGCCGTAGCTCAGGCTGACTCTGGCCCAGGTGTAGATGCTGTGAATCTGGGATGTGGCAGAGGCACCCGGTCCGAGAATCTTCTGAAGCAGCTCGTCTGCTGCAGCGTAAATGGTTTCCAAATCCGCATAGCCGGGCAGCTTCTCCAGAACCGTTACAGTGGCGGTCTGGCTGGTCACATTTCCGCTGGAATCCTCCACCCGGTAGACCACCGGGTAGCTGCCCGGTGTGGCAAGATCCACCCGGGAGCTGTCCACGGTAAGGACAGGCGCTTCGTCCAGATTATCCGAGACGGTAACACCCGTCCGGTAGGCAATGGTGTCACCCTGATAAACCAGAAAATCGGCAACACCGGTTATCTCCGGCGGGATTTGATCGCCTACGGTGATTTGACAGTCCTCCGGCTGGCTGAGACCCCGGACGAACATGATACCTGTTATACCAAGAAGGCCCAGGGCCATCAGAAGCAGGAAGAAATTCCACAGCCCCGAGAAAAAGGAGGACCTGCGGGAGCGCTTATACATAAAAATCACCCTTTCGTTTTCTGTCATGGTGACAGTATAACGAAAGGGTGCATCATAATTTGCTCCATAGCTGCATCAAAATGGCATCATTTCCCGAGTCCCAAGCTGGGTGCTGAAGCCGCTGCTGTCTACCCGGAAGGTGATGCGGCATTCACCGTAGTAAAGGTCGCCCCAGTTTGTGTAGCCGTATACCATCGGCACACCGTCGGCAGTGACGGCGTGGGTGATGTCAGAAACCTCCCACTGGGAAACTATGGGGCCGAGATTGTCCAGATACAGCCTGCTGAAGGTCTGCAGGGTGTCTTCGGTGACAGACAGGGCACCGGTATCGCCGGAGTAGCTTACGGCGCAGACTCTCCCGCTGCTGTCATCAATGGTCAGGCAGAAGCTCCAGTCTGTGCCGGTCAGTCTGACCTGCCAGAAAACGGCGCTGAGAGACCAGATCGGCTCGAAGATGAGGTACGTCTGGAATACCGCATTGGCATCATCGGGCGGGGAGGGGACCAGCCCCGCCTGAATGTATGCGTCCAGCGTGGTATGGAAATTGGATTCGATAAGTCTTCTGCTCTGGGACGCGACAGCCTCGGGGATTTCCGAGAAGGAAGTGTTTTGGCACAGAAGATTCAGCGCAAGGGGAATGGAGGCGGCATCCGGCTCAGGCTCCAGCGCCAGGGAAACCTGGACAACGGGCGCATAAGCCGGCAGGAGTGTCCGCTCCTGCCAGTGGACGACCAGCGCGGGCAGCCAGGCAAGGGAAAAAATCAGCAGGACGCAGGCAAGAATCAGTGACAGCGGTTTCAGAAAAAAGAATTGTTTCATAGTGCAATACCGTTATGACAGGCTCAGGTGTTGGTGTAAAAGCCATTGTAAAAAACAGATAATTCAATTCTGAAGGTGATTTCCCCGTGCTCCGTGGGAATGATCCACCAGCAGTGGGCTCCCAGCCCGTCGTCCCAATAGCTGACAATTTCTGTGTCCGGAGGAAGCTCCAGCCCGATGCTGCCAAGGAAGATTTCCGCAAAGGTATCCAGACCGTCCTCCAGGTCATAGCTGGGAGAAACCCAGGAATCACACCACCTGTAAAATCGCAGAATATTGCCTGTCTCATCGTCGATTAGCAGGTCAATCCAGAGATTCTTCGATGGAGAAAGACTGACTCGCCAGAAAAAGCAATAGAGATTTTCAGCCATGTTATAGAACAGAAAGGGCCTGCAATCCTCCCTTGTGATAACAGTGGATGCCGGTAGGAGACCATTGCCCTGGTAGATATCCAGACCTTTTTTGGCGCAGGCCAGGGCCTGGGAGGCATCCATGGAAAGGGCATCTTCTGAAATCTGGCTTTGATCACCGTAGTGGGCCAGATAGAGCTTATGCAGCAGCGTCAGCTCCGGCTTGTTCTGCAAATCCAGAGAGGGGCGGGGATGGATTCAAACCGGACCTGCCCGGTGTCATCCCGGGTGTCCATATGGGTCACCAGCTGGGGCAGCCTGGAGCAGATTATGATGACCGCCGCAGTCACAAGCAGGGCGGCAAAACGCTTAAGCCTTTCCATTGGAATCCTCCCTGCGGTAAAGAGTGACGGTGACCCGGGTGCCCTTGCCGGGACGGCTGTCAAAATGGATGCTGCCATTGTGAAGCTCCACGATCTGCTTGCACAGGGCAAGCCCCAGACCGGCACCGCCCTGACTGCGGGAACGGGCCTTGTCCACCCGGTAGAAGGCCTCCGTAATTTTCGTCAGCTCTCCGGGCTCCATGCCCCGCCCGTTGTCAACCACCTGGAACTGGCAGCCGCCGGGAATGGCGATGCCCTTCACGCCGATTATGCCGTCTCCATCCATGGCCTTGGAGGCGTTGTCCACCAGATTGTACAGCAGAGATTTGACAAGGTCCGGCTCAAAGGCCACCCGCTTCTGCTCCGCCCGGCATATGAGCCGGATGCCTTTCTTTTTCAGTGTAGGCTCCAGAGCCCGCTCCACCTCAAACAGGAACGAGGAAAGCCATACCCGCTTCATGGCAATGCCATCCTTTTTCAGAAGAAGCAGATCCAGAAGCGTGAAGGAGAGCCGCTCAAGGCGGTGGCTCTCGGAATAAATATAGTTTGCCGCCATCATCCGGGTGTTTTCGTCCAGGTTGCCCTGACGCAGCAGGTCCGCAAAGCCGATGATGGAGGTCATGGGCGTTTTCAGCTCATGGGCAAAGGAACCCATAAAGCTTTCCTGACGCTGCATCTGGGCCTCCAGGCGGCTGATGTTTTCCTGAAGCTTGTCCGCCATGGCATCAAAATCCCGGGAAAGCTGCCCAAATTCATCCCGGGAGGTAATGCGGGAACGGGTGGACAGGTCACCGCCGGAGATTTTTCGCACTGCGGAGGTCAGCTGCCACAGCCGGCGGGTCAGCGCAAAGGAGAGAATCACCGCGGTTGCGATGCCTACCAGCACGACCGCAATATAGACGGTGTAAAACAGCTGCTGCTGGCTGTCCCGGGACTGGTAAACGTGGGAAATGTCGAAGCGTGCGGTCAGGGTCAGGGTATCCGAGCCGGCGGTCAGCACGGTCATTATCAAAAGACCGTGACCGTACTGGTCACTGATGGGAGCATAGACGCACTGACCGCTTTCCGGATTCGGGAGGGAGGCCGTTGCCAGTGCGTAGCTGCCGCTTTCGTATATGCTTTCCCCGGAGGAGCGAAGAGAAAGGGCCTGCCAGGAGCCCATATGCTGGGACTCCATTTGCTCCAGCGCCTGGGAAAGACTGTCGTAGTCCGTCTGTGAGCCCAGAGAGTTCAGCAAAAACAGCGTGTTCTGGACGGACTGAAAGGATGCCAGGGCGCTCTGTGTCTCCTGCTCCAGAGAAATCCGGAAGGAGGCGGAAATCAGAATTGCCCCGCCCACGCTGAAGGAAATGGCGATGAGCAGGGAAATGGTGATGATGAGCCGCAGCCGATAGCTCATAAATTAACCCTCCAGACGGTAGCCCATGCCGTAGACCGGCTTAATCCGGTCGTCCCAGCCGACTTTTTTCTTCATACGCTGAATGTGCAGCTCCACGGTGCGGGTATTGTCAGGGTATTCGCCGCCCCAGACCCGCTCGTAAATGGTATTTTTCGACAGGACCACACCCACATTCCGGGCGAAAAGCAGAAGCAGCTCGTATTCCTTACGGGTCAGCGTAAGCTCCTCCCCATCCCGGGTCACCTGCATGGACAGTGTGTTGATCTCCAGTCCCCCTACCTGAAGGCTGGTTTGCAGCTTGCCGTGGCGGCGAAGGACGTTCTCAACCCGGGCCAGCAGCTCCAGAACATCGAAGGGCTTGACAATATAGTCCTCAGCGCCCATCCGCAGCCCCTTTACCCGGTCTGCCACCGCGTTTTTCGCGGTGAGAAAAATAACCGGTGTCTGGGTGGAGCGTATGTAATCCATCAGCTCAAAGCCGTCGATGCCCGGCAGCATGATGTCCAGAAGAATCAAATCGAAGGTCTCTTTTTCTATCAGGTTGGCGGCCTCCAGCCCGTCGTAGGCGCAGACACATTCATATCCCGCCCGGGCCAGACTCAGCCGAAGAAGCTGGGCAATGGGCTGCTCGTCATCTACAGCCAGAATGCGTACCATTCTATCCCCTCCTTGTTATCTGTAAACAAAGTATATCACACCTGCATCACAATTGCATCATAGAAAAACCGGGCCGAAGCGGAAGCCTCAGCCCGGGAATTATACGGATTTGAAAAGCGGAAAAATCACACGTTGAACAGGAAGTTGACAATGTCGCCATCCTTCATGACATATTCCTTGCCCTCGGAGCGGACCTTGCCCTGGGCCTTTGCGTTGGCCATGGTGCCCAGTGCCTTCAGATCCTCGAAAGCAATGACCTCGGCCCGGATGAAGCCCCGCTCAAAGTCGGTGTGGATCTTGCCGGCGGCCTGGGGAGCCTTGGTCCCTCGTTTGATGGTCCATGCACGGCATTCATCGGATCCGGCGGTGAGGAAGGAAATCAGACCCAGCAGGGCGTAGGAGCTCTTAATCAGCCGGTCCAGACCGGATTCCTGCACACCCAGCTCCTCCATGAACATGGCCTTCTCGTCCGGATCGTCCAGCTCGGCAATATCAGCCTCCAGCTTGGCGCAGATGGGCAGGCACTGGCTGCCCTCGGCATCCGCCAGAGCTTTCACCGCCAGGAAATGCTTGTTGCTCTCCGGATCGTTGACCTCGTCCTCGGAAAGGTTGGCTACATAAATGGTCTTTTTCAGGGTCAGCAGGTCGGAGGTGGCAATCAGGGCCATATCCTCGGCATCGTCGGTAAAGGTACGGGCCAGCTTGCCCTCGTTCAGGTG
>CAZDFB010000043.1:0-14289 GCA_964504605.1 uncultured Oscillospiraceae bacterium
GGGATGGTGCCGTCGTCAATGGCGGTGACCTTCTCGTTGGCGATCTTCTGGCCCAACTTGCCGGCGAAGACGCTCTGACCATAGGCCACAGAGGAGGCCTCCAGGCCGTGACCGCAGGCCTCATGGAAGATAACGCCGCCGAAGCCATTGTCGATAGCCACAGGCATAACACCCGCGGGACAGTAGCCGGCGCCTGCCATGGTGACCGCCTGCCTGGCGGCGGTAATGCCGACCTGCTTCGGGTCGATGATGCTGTCAAAGACCTCCATACCCATCCGGCGGCCGGGGCCGAAGAAGCCGGTCTGTGTGCCGCTGCCCTTATCCGCCACGGCGGAGATGGCAATGCGGGTACGGATCTGCCGGTCCTGAGCATAGATACCATCGGTGGAGGCAATGAGGATGTTGTGATCCACGTCCAGCATACTGCCGCTGACCTGAACCACGGACTCATCATATTCCTTGGCGGCGAAATAGCCCTCCTTCAGAACTGCCACCTTTTCCTTGTTGGCGCAGGAGGAGGGAACCACCTTCACCGGATGGATGTCACCGAAGAGCCGCTCCTTCAGGACGATATCCATAGCGGCGCTGCCCTGGCCCAGGGCCTCGGCGGCCTGCTCGGCGCAGCGCAGGAGGCCGGCCTCACTGGTATCGACGGTGGAAGCCATTACGGACCGCATTCCCTTGTAAACGCGGACGGAGGCACCGGCAATGACGGTATCATTGATGGAATCGACCTTGCTCGCGATCATGGAAATGGAGTGATTGACGGTGTTCTCCGCAAAAATTTCGGCATAGTCCGCACCGGTGGACACGGCCTTTTGCAGTACACGCTGGCAAATTTCTCTGGAAATCATGGCGTTTCTCCTTTTGTAAGTGTAATGAAGACATATTACCACATCCCGTGGATTTTTGCAATGGAATAATTGTTAAGATCTGGAAATCTCTCAAAAATCCGGGATAAAGCCCCTGTCGCTGGCCTCCGGCTCCTGGGTAAAGCCCTCCAGCTCATTCAGATACATCCAGCTGAGCACGGCATCGTACTCCTCGTCGGTAACGGGCCGGTCCAGCGGGGCGGGCAAACCGGGCATGGGAGTATACTGGCGCATCAGGCTCACCAGAATCTCCCCAGGGGCGAAGGTCTCCCCCAGCCAGTCCAGGCATTTCAGGGAATTTTCCACATTTCCCGGCAAAATCAGGTGCCGCACGATGGTTCCCCGGACCACCCGCTCTCCCTGCCAGCGGACGGGGCCCGTCTGGCGCACCATCTCCCGGATTGCGGCCCGGGCCACGGGAAAATAGTCCGCCGCCCCCGAAAGGGCCAGGGCCAGGGCGCTGTCGGCATATTTCAGGTCCGGCAGATAGATGTCGATTTTGCCCTCCAGCTGTCTCAGGGTCTCCACCCGCTCATAGCCCCCACAGTTATACACCACCGGCACGGGAAGCCGGGGCTCCAGGGCTGGGAGGATGGTGGGCAGGAAATGGCTGGGGGTCACCAGGTCGATGTTCTCCGCTCCCTGACCGATCAGCTTCTCCATCTCCCTCCGGAGTCCGGCGGAATCCATGGGCGTGCCCACGGGGCCGCCGGAGATGGCCCGATTCTGGCAGTATTTGCAGCCCAGGGTGCAGCCTCCGAAGAAAATGGCACCGCTGCCCCCGCTGCCCGCCAGGGCCGGCTCCTCCCACCTGTGGAGCATGGTTTTTGCCACCAGAGCGGTATCGGGGCAGCGGCAATAGCCGGTTTCGCCCCCCGCCCGGTCAACGCCGCACTGCCTTGGGCACAGGCGGCACTGGGTTTCATACATATTTCATCCCACCTTTTTCCCTATCATAGCAGTTTTTTCCCCATTTCACAAGCCCACCTTTACCAAAGGCAAAAAATGTGCTATGATACAATATAATATTATTATAGGTGGCTTTCGCGTCCGGCGGGAGTCTGCCATTCTGGGGAGGTTCCCGCTATGCTGATAAAAAACGAAATCTACGAAGCCACCGTCACCGACTATACCACCGACGGTCAGGGTGTGGCCCATATTGACGGCTGCGCCGTATTCATCCCCAACGCCATTGCCGGGGAGCGGGTGCGCCTGCGCATCGAAAAGGCGCAAAAAACCTGGGCCACCGGTAAAATTGTGGAAATTACGGAAAAATCTCCCCACCGTGTCAACCGGGCGTGCCCGGTAGCCAAGCTCTGCGGCGGCTGCGATTTCTGGCACATGGACTATGCCGAGGAAGGGCGGCTGAAGGCCCAGCGGGTCCGGGACTGCCTGAACCGGATCGGCGGTGAGGCGCTGGAGCAGGTCCCCATTCTCGCCGCCCCCACCTGCCACGGCTATCGGAACAAGGCCCAGTACCCCGTTTCCGTAAAGAAGGGCCGGGCCTATGCCGGCTTTTTCCGGGCGGGGACCCACGATGTGGTGGAAAATCAGCGGTGCCTGATTCTGCCGGAGGAAAGCGACCGGGTAAAGGACGCCGTTATGGATTATGTAAACCAATACCGAGTCAGTGTCTATGATGAGACCACCCACACCGGCCTGTTGCGGCACATCTATGTCCGGCGGGGCGCAGTTTCCGGTCAGATTCTGGTGTGCCTTGCGGTCAACGGCAGGAGCCTGCCCCGGGTGCCGGAGCTTTGCCGCCGTCTGGAGAAAATTCCCGGCTTCACCACCCTGGTGCTGTCCGTGAACACCAAAAAGGGCAACGCCGTTCTGGGGGACGAATTTATCACCCTCTGGGGCCCCGGGTATATTGAGGATACCCTCTGCGGCCTGAATTTCCGGCTTTCCCCCCGGTCGTTTTATCAGGTGAACCACCATCAGGCCCAGCGGCTATATGAGGCCGCCATCCAGCGGGCCGCCATTACCAAAAACGATACGGTGCTGGACCTGTACTGCGGCGTAGGCACCATCACCCTGGCTATGGCCCGGTCTGCCGGTAAGGTCATCGGCGTGGAGGTCATCCCCCAGGCCGTGGAGGACGCGAAGGACAATGCCCGGCGAAACGGCATTGAGAACGCGGAATTTTTCTGCGGTGACGCAGGACAGGCCGCCCTGGAGCTGGAAAAGCAGGGCGTACAGGCGGACGTTGTGGTGGTGGACCCGCCCCGGAAGGGCCTGAATGCCGATACCATCGAGGCCCTGAGCCGCTTTGCCCCCCGGCGCATCGTTTACGTTTCCTGCGACCCCGCCACCCTGGCCCGGGATGTGAAGCTGCTGAAGGAACGGGGCTACACCCTTCAGGATACCCTTGCCGCAGACCTTTTCCCACGATGCAGCCACGTGGAGACGGTTGTCTTGCTTTCCAAGGGAGAATCATTCCAAAATCAAATTTGAAAATAAGGGAGGTAAACACCTGTTATGAAGCTGTTAGCCTTTCATTCCAAAAGAACATTAGCTGCTGTTTGTCTCATTATTTTTTCATTAACGCTGACTGCCTGTGTAATGCCGGAAGATGAGGTATTAGCTTCGCTGGGAAATTATGAGCAAAAGGAGTTCTTCACATCAGGAGGATTTCAGGATTTTACCGACTATGCAAAATACAGGTATTCTTCTGCCGCGCCTGAAGGAAATAAGTATCTGAAGAAAATCAACGAAAATGATTTGGATACGATTAACACGTTTTTAGATGATTTTGAACGATGGATTGAAGCAGTTAAGACAGCCGATGCTTCAAGCGAAGTTGTTGTAAATTACGACTTTGATCGGGCAGTCATCGATACAGAGGATTATTTTTATATTGACTTTAAGGAAACCGCATGGAGTGATGGAACAACATCGGTTACAAGCTTCGATATTTATTTTTTCGATACAGAAAACCTGGTACTGTATTATTTTCACAATAATATATAGTTTTTTAAAACTGCAGGGATAGATACATTCCCCGCAGCAAAGGGAGGTTATGAACCATGAAAATTGCTCTGGCAGCGGCCCGGATTGTTGACCGGGACATTTCCCACAATCTGTGCCGGATGGAGCGGTCCATGCGAGCAGCCAGGGCCGGGGGCGCCGATCTGGTGTGCTTCGGGGAAGCCTTCCTTCAGGGCTTCAACGCTCTGACATGGCGCTATGAGGCGGATAAAACCATCGCCATTTCCACCGACGCGCCGGAATTTGCCCAAATCGCGTCATGGACGAAGGAAATCGGAATCGATGTGCTGTTCGGCTACAACGAGCTGGCGGATGGTTGCATCTATTCCTCCTGCGCGCTGATTGGAGGCGGCAGGCTGCTCCATAACTACCGCCGGATCTCCAGAGGCTGGAAGGAATACCGGCTTACAGATGACCACTATCGGGAGGGCGATACGGTTCCGGTCTTTTCCTACCGGGGAAAAACCTGCGCCATTGGCCTGTGCGGCGACCTTTGGGATTACCCCCAGCGGTTTGCCCTTGGGCAGGACCTGCTCTTCTGGCCGGTGTATGTAAGCTGGACCCGGGAGGAATGGGAAAACGGCGGCAAGCAAGAATATGCCCGGCAGGCGGCGCTGTGCTGTGGTCATACCGTCTATGTCAATCGACGGCGATGCCTTCGGCGGTGCGGCGGAATTTCTGGACGGCAGCATTCAGCGGGAGCTGCCCCTTTTCCGGGAAGATCTTTTGTATATCCGGGTTTAATCCGTCCACATACATATAATTAAGAAGAAAGAAGAAGGATTACCATGAAGCAAATCACCGCACTTCTGCTGGCAGCTGTCATGCTGCTGAGTCTCACGGCCTGCGGCAGTTCTTCCGAGCCCGAGCCGACCATCCCCTCCACCCAGCCTGTTATCCGGGAAAGGGAAGCCCCTGCCGAACCCCCCACCGAGGCCCCTACGGAAGCCCCTACAGAGCCAACCGTTGTCTATACGCCCTATACCCTCAGCGAGGGGGAGACGTATATGGACGCAGTGCAGGCCATGGGCTACTGATACAGCAGGTGACCGGATTATGAAAACAGAACCAATCAACACCGGCGCTCAGGCGGAAATGGAGCGGCAGCTGGGCTGCCGCTTCTGCCCGGACGGACGCTTTGCGGAAATGAGTCTGCCCCTGGCAGGCTACCGGGAGCAGACAGCACCCATTCCCGGGGTAAGCTTTGGCTTTTACACCGGAGAGCCCGCCCCGCTGCAGGCTCTCGTGGCCCAGGTGGACGACAGCTGGTGCCGGTACTATACCGATACCTCCGCCGCCTTCTGCGCCTGGGTGGACGGTCAGGTGGTATCCTTCTGTCTGGTGGATACGGACGCGGCGTGCATTCTCTCCCTGCCCGGGCTCCGGGTGGGAAGCATCGGCTGCGTCGGCACCCTTCCGGCCTTCCGGGGCCGGGGCATCGGCCTGCGGATGGTGGACCTTGCCACCCAGCTGCTCCGGCAGGCGGGCTGTGATAAGTCCTACATCTCCTACACCGCCATTGACCACTGGTATGCCAGGCTGGGCTATCAGGTCTTCGCCCGGTTCTCCTTCCTGTAACGCCGGGTTTGGGCTGTTTTTGGGCCTGCAACTACCGGTTGCTAAAAGTTCAAAGCCGAATTGGTGGACAAAATCCCCACATTCTGCTATTCTTGGTCTCAGGAAAGGATGTGGATTTCATGACATTGGGTGAAAAAATCACAACATTGCGCAGCCAGCACAAAATGTCCCAGGGAGACCTGGCTGAAAAGCTGAATGTATCCCGTCAGTCCGTTTCAAAGTGGGAAACCAATGCAAGCATACCGGAATTGGACAAACTGCTCCTGCTGAGTGATTTGTTTGGCATTACATTGGATGCGCTGGTGAAGGGCGATGCAGTTTCGGAGCCGGAAAGCATTCCAGCCCCGGAGGTAGCGGAACAGCCCCAGCGGACATCTGCCCAGAGCACCGCAGGTACACAAAAGGTTATCGGCACAATCCTGATTTGCTTTGGCGCGATGACCCTGCTTTTGATTGCCTTACTTGGCGACTGGCTGACCGGGCTTCTGTTTGCTTCTCCGTTTTTTCTGTGCGGTGCTGTTTGTCTGATTGTCAGGAAAAATACCGGACTGTGGTGTGCCTGGGCAGTCTTTTTTGCGGTGAATCTGTACCTGCGCATTGCCACCGGAATCACATGGCGGCTGACCCTGTTTACCCTGCGCTACGAGCCAAGCATGAATTATGCCCGGCTTGCCTTTGCCTGGTTGGAGGTGATCTGCTTTGTGGGCATGATGGCAGTTACCATCCTGCGCTTCCAAAAGAAACCGCTTACGCTTACCGGACCCGGAAAATGCCTGTATATCGTTGGCTGGATTCTTTTTGCGCTTACCTTTATTCCCATACAGTTTGCGCCCCTTTCCGGTTTTTCCTACGTCTTTTATCTGTTTTGGGACTGGAGCAAAGTCAGTCTCTTTACCGCTTTGTTGACTGCGACCCTCCGTCTGCTCAGAACGCACAGGCGTTCCGGGCAGTAGTCGGCAAAGCAGACCCGAGTCCGGGTGCTTTCATAATGGCTTATTCTGCACATCCCCGGGGCGGCTGCCGCCCCGGGGATTTCCGCATATTCCGAAGCAGTGTCCGGGAGAATCGTTTTGAGGGAGGGAACGGACACCCGGGGACGGGTGTCCCTACGGGCAAAATTGGGATTGCGCAAAGGATACTGTAGGGACACCGCTCCTGCGGTGTCCGTCAGATTCCTTTCGGAGAGGAACCGGACACCCGGCTGGTTCTTTTCTTTCCCGGGATTTTTTCTTGACATTGGTACGAATTCGTACTATACTATGCCGGTATCTGCAATTGGAGGATTGAGCGTGAGCAGCAATGGAAAAGAACAGGTCCGGCGGCTGAACTGCCTGACCAACGATATGGATATGCTCTACCATCAGGCCGCCCGGAAGCTGGGTGTCTCCGACAGTGTGCTTTGTGTGCTGTATGTCCTCTATGAAAAAGGAAGCGGCTGTCTGCTGGCGGATATCTGCCAGGAAAGCGGCCTGCACAAGCAAACCATCAACTCTGCCCTGCGGCAGCTGGAAAAAGAGGCGGTGCTCTATCTGGCCCAGGACAAGGGCAACGCCAAGCGGGTTTTTCTGACGGAAAAGGGTCAGGCCCGGATTTCCCAGACCGCCGCCCGGCTCTACGAGGCCGAGTGCCGGGTATTTGCCCAATGGACAGAGGAGGAGGCCGACACATATGTGCGCCTTATGAAAAAATACATCTGCTCCCTGGAGGCGCAGATCACCGGGATGGAGTGTGCTTCTCCATCCGCCAAAGAAAACCCGGCTGTACCCTTCGGCAGCCCTATTCAGGAGGAACTATGAAGACCAATATTCAGTTATCCGATCACTTCACCTACCGGCGGCTGCTCCGCTTCACGCTGCCGTGCATCTGCATGATGATCTTTACATCCATCTACAGCGTGGTGGACGGCTTCTTCGTGTCGAACGGTGCCGGAAAGACCCCCTTCGCCGCCATCAACCTGATTATGCCCTTCCTGATGATTCTGTCCACCGTGGGCCTGATGTTCGGCTCCGGCGGCAGCGCCATTGTGGCGGCAAAGTTCGGTGAGCGTCGGGCCGAGGAGGCAAACCGGTATTTTTCCCTGTTCGTTTATGTAGCCACGGCTCTGAGTCTGGTTTTCACCGTTCTGGGCATTGTCTTCATCCGGCCCATTGCCACGCTGCTGGGTGCGGAGGGAGAGCTGCTGGAAAACGCGGTGCTCTATGCCCGGATCATCCTTTCCGTGCTGCCCTTCAGCACCCTGCAAATGATGTTCCAGTCCTTCTTTGTCACCGCCGAGAAGCCGGGTCTGGGTCTGGCGGTGACCGTTTCCGCCGGTCTGACCAACATCGTGCTGGACGCGGTGCTGGTCACCCTTCTTCCCCAGCAGTGGAAGCTGGCGGGTGCCGCGGTGGCTACCGCCGTGAGCCAGGTCGTCGGCGGCGCTGTGCCCCTTTTCTACTTTGGGCGGAAAAACAGCAGCATTCTCCGGCTGGGCGAGACCAGCTTCGATGGCAGAGCCGTTGTCAATGCCTGCATCAACGGCTCCTCCGAGTTCATGAGCAATATTTCCATGAACGTGGTGGGTATGCTCTACAATATGCAGCTGCTGACCTACGCCGGTGAGGACGGTGTGGCGGCCTACGGCGTGATGATGTACGTCAGCATGATTTTCTCCGCCGCCTTTATGGGCTATTCCATCGGCACCGCCCCGGTAATCGGCTATCACTACGGTGCCCAGAACCACCCGGAACTGAAGGGACTGCTGAAAAAAAGCCTGATTATGATTGGAATTTTCGGTGTGGCTATGATTGCGGCGGCAGAGCTTCTGGCAGCGCCTCTGGCCCATATGTTTGTAGGCTACGACAAGTCCCTTATGGAGCTGACTGTCTCCGGCTTCCAGATTTTCTCCCTGTCCTTTGCCTTCATGGGCTATGCCATCTTCGCCTCCAGCTTTTTCACCGCTCTGGGCGACGGTCTTACCTCCGCCCTGATCTCCTTCCTGCGGACTCTGGTGTTCCAGGCCGGTGCCGTCATCCTGCTGCCCAAAATCTGGGACATTGACGGTGTGTGGTACTCCATTGTTGCAGCGGAATTTATGGCGGTGGTCTTCAGCGCCATGTTTCTGATTCTGAAGCGGAAGAAATACCGCTATTTCTGACCCCAAAAAACACTCCCGGGAAACCCTGCCGTTTCCCGGGATTTTTGTTATTTCGGTTCTGTCCAGGAATCGGGAAGGGGAAAAACCGTCCCAAGTCCCTCCAGGGCCTTCTCCAGCGCCTGGGGATCCACGCCCGCGTAATTGACCACCAGCCGGTGGCACTGGGCCTCTCCCGCCGGGTCATGGTAATAGTGGCTCAGGGCCCGGATTCGGATGCCCCCCTGGGCCAGCCGTTCTGTCAGCGCCCGGTCGGACAGGTCGGTATCCACCGCCAGCAGGAAGTGAAGCCCCGCGTCCTGCTCCTGAATGGTGAGATACCGGGCATAGGGGCATTCCGCCAGCAGGGATATGACCTGATTGCGCCGCTTTTTGTAGTGCTTGCGCATCCGGTTGATATGCTTTTCAAAGTAGCCCCGGCTCAGAAACCGGGCCAGGGTATACTGCTCAAAGGAGGGAACCGTGCAGCTGTAAAAGCCCAGCTCCCGCTGGAACCGCTCCATCAGCGCCTCCGGCAGGACCATATAGCTGATACGGATGGAGGGAGCCAGCGTCTTGGAGAAGGAATTCATGTAAATCACCCGCTGTCCGCCGTCCAGCGCAAACAGTGTGGGCTTTGGGTAGGCATCAAACCGGAATTCCGAGTCATAGTCATCCTCGATAATCCATTTTTCTCCGGTTTTTGCCCATTCAATCAGCTCCTTGCGCCGGCTCAGCGGCGTTACCAGTCCCGTGGGGAAATGGTGGCTGGGTGAGATGTGGAGCACCTGGGCCTGGCCCAGGGATTCGGGGCAAACACCCTTACCGTCCATCCGGGCGCTGACGCAACGAACCCCACCGGCGGCATAAACCTGCCGGATTTTTCTGTAGCCCGGCTCCTCCACCGCGTAGAGCCGGTCCCGGCCCAGAAGCTGAATCAGCAGATTGTAAAGGAAGTCGGTTCCCGCCCCCACCAGAATGTTCCTGGGGTTCACCTGCATCCCCCGGAAATCCGCCAGATGGGCGGCAATGGCGGCCCGGAGCTCATACAGGCCGATATTGGGCAGCGGCAGAAGCAGCTTTTCCCCATAGTCCAGCATGACCTCCCGCTGGAGGCGGCTCCAGACCGAGAAGGGGAACAGCTCTCCCGGGCCGCCGGTCAGGTTCAGCAGTTTTTCCCCCTCGCCGTCAGGCTCCCGGGGTATGGCGGCAGGCACCGAAAGGACCTGCTTGCCCTCCTCCACAAAATAGCCCCGCTTTTCCTGGGAGCGGATATAGCCCTCCTCCAGCAGCTGGCTGTAGGCGGTCTCCACAGTGATCTTGCTGACCTCCAGATTCTGGGCCAGCGCCCGCTTGCTGGGCAGCTTCTCGCCGGGCCGGAGACGACCGCTGACGATGTCCTCCCGGATGCAGCGGTAGAGGGCCTCATAAAGGGGCACCCCCGGTGTTTTTTTCAGAGAATAGGTCAGCATTCCGTCACCTGCTTTTCCGATCTGTTATTTTCGGGTAAAAAACTTGCTTTTCACCCATTCCCGGCTCCGGTCTCCCCAGTCAAACACCCGCTGGATGGCAAAAAACACCGTAGGTGTCATAATGATAAGGGTCGCCATGACCAGATTTGTCTCTCCGTTGCCGGTGCGAAGCTCCAGCAGCGTGCCGAGGAAAGTGAAGCACACCACCATGAGCACCGCCATGGCTGTCCAGATGATCTTGCGGAACCGGTCGAAGGGCTTGCAGGTCTGAAACAGCACCAGCAGACCCACCATGCCCAATATTCCGGCGCAGACCGTGGCAATGGGCTCTGCCGGAAGGTTGAAAATATCCATATAGGCCTGGGCAAACAGCACCACGAAAATATTGGTCAGGCCTCCGGGCAGGGCCCGGCGCAGGACCCCGGGAAGGAATTTTCCCCTGACCCGTTCATAATTCGGCTCCATAGCCAGGAAGAAGGAGGGAATGCCAATGGTCAGGGCGGAGATCACGCTCAGATGCAGCGGGGCCAGGGGATAGGGCCAGTTGGTAAACAGCGAGAGGATGCTCAGGGCCAGGGAGAAAATATTCTTCACCAGGAACAGCGTCGCCGCCCGCTGAATATTGTTGATGACCCGGCGGCCCTCCGCCACGATGCCCGGCATGGCTGAGAAATCCGAATTGAGCAGCACCAGAGAGGAAACCTGGGAGGCGGCCTGGGCGCCGGAGGCCATGGCAATGGAGCAGTCTGCCTGCTTCATTGCCAGAAGGTCGTTGACACCGTCGCCGGTCATGGCAACGGAATGCTTCTGGGCCTGCAGGGCCTGAACCAGCTTTTTCTTCTGCTCCGGGGTGACCCGCCCGAAGACCACATATTCCGCCGCTGCCCGGTACAGATCCTCATCGGTGACCAGGGTGGTGGCATCCACGTACCGGCCCGCCCCGGGGATTCCCGCCCGGGCCGCCACATGGGACACGGTCTGGGGATTATCGCCGGAGATGACCCGGATGGAAACACCCTGCTGGGTAAAATAGGCAAAGGTATCCTTAGCCTCGGGCCGCAGGGGACTGGTCAGCAGCACCAGCGCCAGAGGCGTGACCCGGGCGGCCTCCAGCCCGCCGGGCACCGGATCTCCCCGGTATCCGGCTACCAGCAGCACCCGATAGCCCAGAGTGGTCCAGGTTTCGATTTCCTGATCGTATTCCGGGTAGCGCTCCCCCAGAATAAATTCCGGTGCGCCGGCCAGGAAGGCTCCCTGATCCCGGAAAACTCCGCCGCTCCACTTGGTGGCGGAGGAGAAGGGGATTCGCTTTTCACAGACCCAGTCGGAGTTGCCGGAGAAAATCTCCGCCATGGCCCGCCCGGTATCATTTTCCGGCTCCTGAGAGCCATAGAGTGCGGCAAGAATGGCCTCCAGATACTCGGGGGGATCCTGGGACAGGGGGATAATATTATCCACCTCCATTTTCGGCTCTGTAATGGTGCCGGTTTTGTCCACGCAGAGCACATCCACCCGGGCCAGAGACTCAATGCAGTTCATGTCCTGCACCAGTACCTGCCGCCGGGACAGCTTCAGGGCCGAGGCAGCCATGGCAATGGAGGTCAGCAGATAAAGGCCCTCCGGAATCATGCCCACCAGCGCCGCCACCGTGCCCTCGGTGCTCTCCCGCAGGGAAAGCTCCAGCACCCCGTATTCCTGATAAAACAGCGCAATGCCCACCGGCACCAGGGCAATGCCGATGACCTGAATCAGCCGGTCCAGCGACCGCATCATTTCGGATTTGCTGGCCCGGGGATTGGCCTTGGCCTCCAGGGCCAGCCGGGCAGCGAAGGATTCCTCGCCCACGGCGGTAAGCTGGACAAGTCCCCGTCCGGTCAGGACAATGCTGCCTGACTGCACCGTATCTCCGGGCTTTTTCAGCACGGCATCGCTTTCGCCGGTGATCTGGGACTCGTCCACCCGCATTTCTCCCGTCCGGAGAATACCGTCGGCGCAGAGGGTGTCCCCTGCGGAAAACTGGGCAATGTCATCCCTGACGATGGCATCCGGGGCCGTTTCGTATAGAGTTCCCTCCCGGATAACCCGGACAGGCCGGGCCGCCACCAGTGAAAGCTTGTCAACTGCCCGCTTGGCCCGGATCTCCTGAACGATACCGATGACGGTATTGCAGATGGCGACCACCAGGAAGGTCATATTCTTCACGGAGGAACCTCCAATGACCATCAGCACCGCAAGGATTATAAAAATCAGATTAAAAAAGGTGAAGCAGTGGGTCAGAACGATCTCGCCCTCGGTTTTTCCCGCAGCTCTGGGGGTCCCGCTGGCCCAGCCACCACGAATCCGCTGGTCCACCTGCTCCCGGGTCAAGCCACGGGACGGATCCGCCCGGAACACCGGAATATCCTGCCGGACCAAGTCTGCGGCCTTCTCTTTTTTTATCATGGACATGGAGCAGCCCTCCCGCGCTTCCTGTTTTCTCCATTTTACCACAGTTCCCGGCCCTGGGAAAGGGCCGGGAACTTAAATGTTGATTAAATTTTCATGACCATCCGGCCCGCTCACTCGAAATTCTCCTCCAGCGGACTTGACCGGCCCGTGGGGGTAGAGCCGAAGCGCTTGCTGTAGGCCCGGGTGAAGGAGGAATAGCTGCGGAAGCCGGAGCGAAAGCAGCTTTCCGTGGCGGGATGGCCCCCGCGGATCAGCTCCCGGGCATGGAGCAGCCGCCGGTCGGATATGTAATTGTGAATTGTCTGGCCCACCTCCTGGCGGAACAGCCGCATCATGTGGTATTTGCTGATATAAAACTGCTCTGCCAGAGCATCGATGGAGATATCCTCCATCAGGTGACCGTCGATATACCGCAGAATGTCCCGGATGCGGGTATTTTCCGGCGAAAGGGGCTGGGGGCAGCGGGCGCTGTCGCTGCGCTGCCACCGGGCCAGCTCAATCAGCATTTCCACAAGCACCGAGGCAGCCAGAACCGCCGCGCCGTAGCTCTCGCCGGACAGCTCCCGCTCCATGCGGGCAGCCTGGTCAAAGGCCCGCCGGGAGGCATTTTCCTCAAGGCGCAGAACGTGCCCACCCCGGGCAGAAAAAACCGAACGCAGGTCACACCCCGCCACGGCGTAGCGGTCGAGAAAATCCGGGGATATATATATAATGTACCGCTCGTAATGGACCCCCGCCTGAAATTCCGGCCGGTGGATTGCGTGGCGGTCGATGAAGACGATATCACCGGCCTTCAGCTGATAGCGCTGGCCCTCCACCGTGTAGCTGCCCCGCCCGGTGCGCAGAAGCAGGAGCTTGCAGAATTCGTGATAGTGGTACTCCACCTGGGTCCCCCGGTCATCGTGCAGGTGAAACAGGCGGAAATCGTCGTGCAGATATCCCCGGCTTTCATAGTCCTTTCCCATCGTACGCCTCCATGATAGCACTTTTTGCAATAATAATAGCATAAATTGCATTTATTTTGCAAGAGTTGCGGTGTACAATAGCACTGGAAATTGTTAGCTAGGAGGGAAACTTATGAAAAAGTTTCTGAAAAATTACAGCTTTATCATCATGATGCTCACCGGCATCATCGCCGGCTGCATCGTGGGTGCCATTTTCCCCATGGTCAAGGATGGGGATACCGTGATCTCTGCCGGTGCCACCGTGCTGGAGCCCATGGGCACCGTGTTCATTAACCTCATGTTCTGCGTGGTCGTCCCCATGGTGTTCTGCTCCATCGCTTCCGCCATCGCCAACATGGAATCCATGAAAAAGGCCGGCAAGATTATGGGCGTTACCGTGGCAACCTTCCTGATTACCGCAACCATCGCCGCCATTATCATGTACATCGTCTGCCGGATCTTCCCCGTGGTGCAGGGCCAGTATGAGGCCACCGCAGGCGAAGTGGGTGAGACGCTGGGCCTGGGAGATATGATTATCAACTTCTTCACCAAGCCCGATTTCAATGAGCTGCTGAGCCGCCGGGCGATTCTGCCCCTGATCGTGTTCGCCATTCTCTTCGGCTTCGGCACCCAGATGGCAGGCGGCAAGCAGACCATGACCGCCAAGCTGCTGGAGGATCTGACCAATGTCATTATGAAGATGGTCAAGATTATTACCTATTACGCCCCCATCGGCTTCTTCGGCTTCTTCGCCACGCTGGTCGCCACCTACGGCCCCGAGCTCATCGGTGACTACAGCCGGACCCTGATTATCTACTATGTGATGAGCTTTGTGTATATGTTCCTGTCCTTCCCCCTGTACGCCCGGTTTG
>CAZDFB010000044.1:0-14249 GCA_964504605.1 uncultured Oscillospiraceae bacterium
AACCATGTCAGGTGGGGAACCAAGCAGCATTAAGCGGATCTTTCCGTGTGCCGCGAGGTTGCCGTTCTTGAGCTGGCTGCGCTGGTTTCGGGTATTTGGCCTGTTCAAATGTGGGTGTGCGATCTTGTTATGAGCCGGTCTTCTATATCTGTGGGGCATTTGTGGCTGCCCCCCCAGAAAGTATTATGCGGGAAAGGATGAGGTCTATGTCAGCCTATCAAGCTTTATATCGAAAATACCGGCCTCAGACCTTTGACGATGTGGTGGGCCAGCAGGCGGTGACCCAGACCCTGAAAAATCAGGTCATCACCGGAAAGCTCAGCCACGCCTATCTGCTAACCGGCACCCGTGGTACCGGTAAGACCAGCTGCAGCAAAATTCTGGCCAAAGCCGTCAACTGCCTGCAGCCTGAAAACGGCAACCCCTGTAACCGCTGTGCCGCCTGCAAGGCCATTGATTCCGGCTCCTGCATGGATGTGCTGGAAATCGATGCCGCCTCCAACAACGGCGTGGACAATGTCCGTGACCTGCGGGACGATGCTGTCTATACCCCCTCACAGGTGAAAATGCGGGTATATATCATTGACGAGGTGCATATGCTTTCCATCTCGGCCTTCAATGCCCTGCTGAAGATCATTGAGGAGCCCCCGGAGCATCTGCTGTTCATTCTCGCTACCACAGAGCTGCATAAGGTGCCGGCAACCATTCTTTCCCGGTGCCAGCGGTTCTCCTTCCGGCGGATTTCCCAGGAGGATATTGCGGCAAGGCTGCAATATGTGGCCTATCAGGAGAGCATCGACCTGGATGACGATGCTGCCCGGGTGATTGCCCGGCTGGCGGACGGCGGTATGCGTGATGGCTTGAGCCTGCTGGATCAGTGTGCCAGTGCAACCACCGGTGAGCTGACGGCGGAGCGGGTCTATCAGTGTCTGGGTATCGCCGGTGAGCACAAGTGCGGCGAGCTGATGAGTTATATTGCCGCCCACGACGCAAAGAAGGCCCTTGCGCTTTTCAACACCCTGTATACCGAGGGTAAGGACCTTTCTGCACTGCTGGATGAGCTTGCCTGCCTTTCCCGGGACCTTTTGGTAATCAAAACCACCGGTGGTGCCGGAATCACCATGCTCTCCGGCGTTGCGTCGGATCGGGAGGTCCTGGAGCTGACCAAACAGCTGTCCAGCGGTGAGCTGCTGCGGATGATGGAACTGTTGCAGCAGACCATGGCAGGCTTTACCAGAAGCGCCAGCCGCAGAATGGACGCGGAGCTGTGCCTGCTGGAAATGTGCCGGCCTGAGCTGAGCCTGGATGCGAAAGCCCTCAACGCCAGACTGACACGGATTGAGGATCAGCTTCGCTCCGGTGAATTTGTGGCAGCCCCCAGAACCCCGGAGACACAACCGCTGCCCGAGAATGTTGCGGATGATGAGCGGGCACCCCTTCCGGATGACCGGGACGCACCGCCGGAGGAGCCTGCCGATGCCCAGCCGGATGAAACGCCGATGGGCTTCTGGAATGACCTGCTGGCTGCGGTGCGCAAGGAGCTGAAGCCTCCGGCCTCGGGCTTCTTTGTGGCGACCCCCAATTCGCCCCTGCAGGGCCGGCTGAAAGCCGATTCGGTGGAGCTTCGCTGCGCCAATACCTTCACCGCCCAGATTATTGGACAACAGGAGATTTTGGACACAGTTGCCCGGAAGGCCTCTGCCATGGTGGGCAGACGACTCAGGGCGGTGGTTGTGGATTTGTCCGCAAAACCGGCAGATAACCCCAGAATGGAGCAGCTATTGAATTTTGGCAAAGCCCACAGTGATATTATTAAAATCAAATAAACAGCTTTAACGACAGGAGAATGTAATTATGGCAAAAGGTGGATTCCGTGGTATGCCCGGCGGCATGAACCAGGCGGCAATGATGAAGCAGGCCCAGAAGCTGCAGCAGGAGATGCTCCGTATGCAGCAGGAGCAGGAGGCGGCAACCTACACCGCCAAGTCCGGCGGCGGCATGGTCAGCGCTACGGTCAATGGCAAGCATGAGCTGGTGGAGCTGGTCATCAACCCTGAGGCAGTGGACCCGGAGGATGTGGAAATGCTCCAGGATATGGTCACTGCGGCGGTGAACGAGGCAATGCGTTCCGCGGATACGGCAGCTTCTGAGAATATGTCCAGACTTACCGGCGGTATGAATCTGGGCGGCCTGTTCTAAGGGGAGCGGCTATGCGGTTTTTTCCAGCCGCCCTTCAGAATTTGACGGACCAGTTCGCCCGGCTCCCGGGCATTGGCGGAAAAACCGCCCAGCGGCTGGCATTTCATATGCTGGGCCTTCCCATGGAAGAGGCGCAGGCCTTTGCGGACGCTGTGGTGGAAGCGAAAAAGCAGGTTCACACCTGCCCCGTGTGCCAGAATCTGACAGACCGGGAGATTTGCCCGATTTGCGATGACGATTTGCGGGATCACGGAGTGATTTGCGTAGTGGCAGAGCCGAAGGACGTGATTGCCATGGAGCGCAGCCGGGAATTCAGGGGTGTGTACCATGTGCTTCACGGCGTGATTTCCCCGCTGAACCATGTTACGCAGGATGATATCAAAATCAAGGAGCTTCTCCGGCGGGTCGGCTCCGGCCAGGTCCGGGAGGTCATTATGGCAACTAACCCGGATACGGAGGGCGAAGCCACCGCAATGTATATTTCCAGACTCCTTCGTCCCATGGAGGTCAAGGTGACGAGACTGGCCTATGGTGTGCCGGTGGGAAGCCAGCTGGAGTATGCGGATGAGGTGACGCTGTCCCGGGCGCTGGAAGGCCGTCAGGAAATCTAAAAGGGAAGCAGTCCGCTTTGGCGGGCTGCTTTTTGCTTTCGGATGTGCAGGAGGAGAAAAAGCGGATTGCATTTTAGGGAAATCGTGATATAATAGCCCCAAAGATCATATCTCAGGAGGTATTGCAATGTCTGAATCCACTATCATCCGTAAGCGCTCGGAGATTCCTACCGAGGATACCTGGGCCATTGAAGACCTTTATCCTTCCGATGAGGCTTGGGAAGCCGCCCTTTCCGCCATGGAGAAGGAAAAGGAGACCGTCAGTGCCTATGCGGGCCGACTGGGGGAATCCGGCGAAGTGCTTTACGCATATCTGCGCAAATCGGAGGAAATTGACGAGATTTTTGACCGGCTGGGCAACTATTGTATGCGTATGGCCGATGTGGATACCCGCAATTCCACCTATCAGGCCATGGCAGGCCGGTTTATGAACGTTGCCATCGGCTTTGGCGCAGCCACCAGCTTCGAGACACCGGAAATCATGGCGATTTCGGATGAGCAGCTGGAGCGGTTTTACTCGGAATACCCTGCGCTGGAGCGCTACCGCCGGGCACTGACCGATCGCCGCCGCCGCAAGGCCCATACGCTTTCTGAGGCAGAGGAAAAGCTGCTGGCAGCGGCAGGGGAGATGGCTAACGCACCGGACAGCATCTATGGTGCCTTTGCCGATGCGGACATCACCTTCCCCGACGCAGTGGATGCCCAGGGCAATCACCACGCTGTGACCCAGGGAACCTTTGTTCCCTGCGAGGAGAGCCCGGACCGGGTTCTGCGCAAGAGTGCTTATGAAAGCCTTTACCATACCTTCGGTGCCCACCGCAATACAGCAGCCGCACTGCTGAATGCGGAAATGAAGCAGCGTAAATTCTACGCCGATGCCCGGAAGTATCCCTCTACCCTGGATGCAGCGCTGGATGTTACCAATGTGCCTACCTCGGTCTACCTGAACCTGATCGAGGTTGTTCACCAGAATATGGACAAGATGCACCGGTATGTCCGCCTGCGTAAGAAGCTGCTGGGCGTGGATGAGCTGCATTTTTACGATGTGTACACCTCCCTGCTGCCGGATGTGGACAAGAAGATTCCCTTTGCCCAGGCAAAGCAGACGGTTTACGAGGCTGTTGCGCCTCTGGGTGAGGAATATCGGGCAATTTTGAAGCAGGGCTTTGAAAATCGCTGGATCGATGTTTACCAGAATGAGGGCAAGCGCAGCGGTGCTTATTCCGCCGGTGCTGCCGTTCACCCCTTCGTGCTGCTGAACTACTCCGGAACGCTGGACAGCCAGTTTACCCTGGCTCACGAAATGGGTCATGCGCTGCATTCCTATCTTTCCAACCGCACCCAGAATCCTGTGGATGCCAACTACAAGATTTTTGTAGCCGAGGTGGCCTCCACCTGCAATGAGGCACTGCTGATGGAGTACCTGCTGGGCAAGACCACGGATAAGATGGAGCGGGCCTACCTGATCAATCATTTCCTGGAGCAGTTCAAGGGCACACTGTACCGGCAGACCATGTTTGCCGAATTTGAGCTGAATATGGGTAAGATGGTAGCCGAGGGCAAGACTCTGACCGCCGATACCCTCTGCGCTGAGTATAAGCGGCTGAATGAGCTGTACTTCGGACCGGATATGATCGTGGATGACGAGATTGCGGTGGAGTGGGCCCGGATTCCCCATTTCTACAGCAATTACTATGTGTTCCAGTATGCCACGGGCTATTCCGCAGCCATTGCCCTGTCCCGCCGGATCCTCAACGAGGGTGAGGACGCGGTGAAGGATTACCTGGGCTTCCTGTCCGGCGGCTGCTCCAAGAGCCCCATTGACCTGCTGAAGGGCGCCGGTGTGGATATGACCAGCCCCGAGCCTGTCAATCAGGCACTGCAGCTCTTTGGCGAACTGCTTGACGAGATGGAAGAGCTGACGAAGGACCTGTAATGAAAGAGATTTTTTTGCCCACCCTTCACTGGTTTGCCATGACAAATCCCTTTTCCGGCTCCTGCGGGGAATTTCGCTTTCTGGCGAAGCCCCAGGTGGTTATGGCAACACCAAAGGAAGTGGATTTTGAGCAGAGCACAATCCACTGCGAATTCTGGCATGGCCCCTACTGCTATGAGAAAAGCGAGATGGAGGGCCGGGAAACCTTCCCAATGTCGGAGGAAGGACGCATACAGATGAAGCAGTGGCTGGAGGAACATATCTGACCCGGCTGCCAGACGCGCAGAGCATGGCGGCAACAAAGACAGAGGAGGCCGGAGACGTGCAGAACCAGACCTTCAAACAGCTGCGGCTTGTGGCCTCCCGGCCGGAAGCCCGGGAAAAGACAGTTCAATATCTGGCAGAGCACCTGAATTTTCTCCGGGTAAAGGAGAAGGTACTGCTGTGCTTTCCCGCCTGGCTTACGGGTCAGACACCCTACCTGATGGAGCAGGCAGTCCGGCTTCGTGGGGCAGAACCGGTGATCTGGGGACTGGACCAGCGCTGGAAGACGCTGCTGCGGCTGGCTTTTTCGAGCCACGCCACTACGATTATCGGCCCACCGCTGATTATTCTCGGCATTGCCAAGCTTTCCCGGCACTACGGAACCCCTCTTCGGATCCGCAATGTGGTGACGGCAGGCTATCCGTGCCTGGATTGGATGATAAACGATATCGTCCGCTGCTTCGACTGCCAGACCTGGGGCTGCTTTGACCCGGGAAACGGGGCGTTTGTTGCCGGTTTTTCCTGTGGGAAGAGCGGCGGCATCCATCTGCGCTCAGAGCTTTATGAGGCGGAGGTGGTGGACCCGCAGAACCAGCCCTTGCAGGAGGGACAGATTGGACGGATTGTCCTGTGGCCCAGGGAAGATCCGTCCCTGCGGTGCCGGATTGCGGACAGTGGCAGAATCCTTCGGGAGAGCTGCCCCTGCGGGTGCCAGTCCCCACGGCTGCTGGAAATGCGCCCGGGGAATGACCTGGATAAGGACCTTCTGAATCTGGGGCAGGAGCTTCACAGCTGGGCCAGCATTCTGGACTGCCGCCTGACCAAGGGCTCCTATGGTCTGGAGCTGGAATGTGTGGTTTTTCCGGGAGAAAAGCTCCCCCAGCTGCCCACCTGCGCAAAACGGGTGGTCCGGCCCTGGGACCCGGAGCGGGATGAGCCTTTTTGGTACATTCCGGCGGGATATAATTGATTTTCCATTGACTTTTTCTGCTTTTGTGGTAGAATAACCATGGATATGTAAAGATTATGCGGAAACCAAGCAGGAAGACGATCCTTCAGCGAGAGGGGAACGGTGTGAGCCCTCGGAAAGCAGCCTGCCAGCCATTTCCGGTGTCGCCCGGGAGGACCGGGACGGGTGCTCCCGTTACAGAGCGGCTAAGATGTCCTCCTGTGGAGGATGAATTAGGGTGGTACCGCGATTTTCGTCGCCCCTATGGAAGTAGGGGCGACGTTTATTTTTTTTCGTCATGCCGGAACCGGCGATGACGGTATTTTATGTGGAGGTAGAATAATCCAATGAGTAATCTGAAGCCTTATGGCGTAAACGAGCTGCGTGAAATGTTCCTGTCCTATTTTGAGAGCAAGGGACATCTGCGGCTGCCGAGCTTTTCCCTGATCCCCCAGAATGACCAGTCTCTGCTGCTGATCAATTCCGGCATGGCCCCCATGAAGCCCTATTTCAAGGGCGAGGTGGAGCCGCCCCGTCACCGGGTTTGCACCTGCCAGAAGTGTATCCGTACCGGCGATATTGAAAATATCGGCAAAACTGCCCGCCATGGCACCTATTTTGAAATGCTGGGCAACTTCTCCTTTGGCGACTATTTCAAGCACGAGGCCATTGCCTGGTGCTGGGAGTTCCTGACCAAGGTTGTTGGCCTGGACGAGAACCGCCTGTATCCCTCCATCTATGAAAACGATGACGAGGCCTTTGCCATCTGGAATCAGGAAATCGGCGTTCCCGCGGATCATATCTTCCGCTTTGGCAAGGAGGATAATTTCTGGGAGCACGGCTCCGGCCCCTGCGGCCCCTGCTCTGAGGTTTACTACGACCGTGGAGAGAAGTACGGCTGCGGCAAGCCCGGTTGCACCGTGGGCTGCGACTGCGACCGGTATATGGAAGTCTGGAACAACGTTTTCTCCCAGTTTGATAACGACGGCCACGGCAATTATACCGAGCTGGCCCAGAAGAACATCGACACAGGTATGGGCCTGGAGCGCCTTGCGGTGGTGTGCCAGGATGTCAACAGTCTGTTTGACGTGGACACGGTCATGAATATCACCAATCATGTCACCAGGATCACCGGTGCAGCCTATGGTCAGAGCACCAAGAATGATGTTTCCCTGCGGGTCATCACCGACCACATCCGGGCATCCACCTTTATGATCGCGGACGGTGTTCTGCCCTCCAATGAGGGCCGTGGCTATGTGTTGCGCCGGCTTCTGCGCCGGGCTGCCCGCCATGGCAAGCTGCTGGGTGTGAACCATCCGTTCCTGTACGAGGTGGTTGAGACCGTTGTTCAGGAGAACGAAAATCACTATACCTACCTGCGGGAGCGGGCAGACTATATCACCAAGGTGGTCAAGGTGGAGGAAGAAAACTTTGCCAGAACCATCGATACCGGTATGCAGATTTTCAGCGCGAAGATGGCTGAGCATAAGCAGCAGGGCAAGACTGTGTTCTCCGGCGAGGATGCCTTCCTTCTGGCGGATACCTATGGCTTCCCCATTGACCTGACAGAGGAAATGGTGGAGGACGAGGGCATGACCGTGGATATGGAGCGGTTCACCGCCTGCCGTGAGGAGCAGCGTGTCCGTGCCCGTGAGGCCCGCAAGGCCCTGGGCGACCTGGCCTGGAGTGGCATTGACCTGGGCCTGGATAATACGCCGACGGACTTTGTCGGCTACCATGTGAACAATTGCGAGGCAAAGGTTCTGGCTGTCTGTGTCGGAGAAGAGGTTTCCGGCACCATCGCCGGCGGCGAAAAGGGAATCCTTGTGCTGGATAAGACCCCCTTCTATGCGGAAATGGGCGGTCAGGTTGCGGACTACGGTGTGATCCTTGTTGGGGACAGCCGCTTTGAGGATATGGAGCGGTTCACCGCCTGCCGTGAGGAGCAGCGTGTCCGTGCCCGTGAGGCCCGCAAGGCCCTGGGCGACCTGGCCTGGAGTGGCATTGACCTGGGCCTGGATAATACGCCGACGGACTTTGTCGGCTACCATGTGAACAATTGCGAGGCAAAGGTTCTGGCTGTCTGTGTCGGAGAAGAGGTTTCCGGCACCATCGCCGGCGGCGAAAAGGGAATCCTTGTGCTGGATAAGACCCCCTTCTATGCGGAAATGGGCGGTCAGGTTGCGGACTACGGTGTGATCCTTGTTGGGGACAGCCGCTTTGAGGTCAACAATGTCCAGAAGGACAAGGGCGGCAAGTATCTGCACTACGGTCAGATGGTCAAGGGCTCCATCAAGGTGGATGATCTGGTACTGGCTTCCATTGACGTGGAACGCCGGAAGGCAATCATGCGGGCCCACTCTGCCACCCACCTGCTGCAGAAGGCTCTGCAGAGCGTTCTGGGCGACCATGTGCATCAGGCAGGTTCCTTTGTGGAGCCGGACCACCTGCGCTTTGACTTTACCCACTATTCCGCGGTAACCTCTGAGGAAATGGCAAAGATCAATTCCATCGTTCAGAATGCCATTCTGGAGGGTTACAGTGTGGATGTCCGGGAAATGAGCATTGACGAGGCAAAGGCCCAGGGTGCTATGGCCCTGTTCTCCGAGAAATACGGTGATACCGTCCGTGTCGTCAATATGGGCGGCTGGTCTATCGAGCTTTGCGGCGGTACCCACCTGGACAATACCGCCAAGGTTGGCCCCTTCCGGATCACCTCTGAGGGCTCTGTTGCCTCCGGTGTCCGCCGTATTGAGGCCATTACCGGCAAGGCCTGCCTGAGCGAGATGGAGAAGACCAATGAGCTGGTTCTGGAGACCTGTGCCATGCTGAAGGCAAAGCCCGTGGAGCTGCACAACCGGCTTCAGGCCCAGATTGATGAGGTTAAGGAGCTGAAAAAGCGCATTGAGAGCTACAAGGCGAAGGAGGCTGCCGGTGAGGTGGACCGGTTCCTGTTTGGCTCCCATGATATTAACGGCGTGAAGGTTCTCACTGCTCTGGTTCCCGGCGCGGATCCCAATCGGCTCCGCCAGATGGGCGACCTGCTGCGGGATAAGGCTGCCAATGTGGCAGCGGTTCTGGCTGCGGTCAACGGCGAGAAGATCACCTTCCTGGCTGTGTGCGGCAAGGAGGCCATTGGTCGTGGCGTTAAGGCAGGCGATCTGGTTCGGACAGTCTGTACCGCCTGCGGCGGCAGCGGCGGCGGTAAGCCCGACTCTGCCATGGGCGGCGGCAAGGATGTGACCAAGGTTGATAATGCCCTGGCACTGGTGGATGATTTCGTCGCTTCCAAGGTTAAGTAAATTCTTGAAGGGCGCTGCCGGTTTACGGCGGCGCCCTGTGCTTTTGGCGGTGTTTTGGAGGGAGGGAGATTATGCGCCGTTTGATGTGGCTTGCGGTTGGCTTTGGGGCAGCCTGCTTTTGCTGTGCCTATTTTCTGGGGCCGGGCTGGATGGGCGCACTGGCGGCAGTATTCCTCGCTGGCGGCATTGGCGCGGGTATTCTGGGAAGAGAGCGAAAGTCTTTTGCCGTAACGGCGTATATCTGCCTGGGTGTCGCTGTGGGACTGACCTGGTTTCTTGCTTTCCGTCAGGTATACCTTCTTCCGGCAATTCGCATGGACGGCGCAAAGACCCAGGTGATGGTGACAGCCTCGGATTTTGATGAACAGGCTTCTTATGGCAAGCGTGTGGAGGGCTATCTGGAGCTGGACGGCAAGACCTACCGGGTGATGGCTTACATCGACGAAGAATTCTCTGTATCCCCCGGGGATACCATACAGGGCACCTTCCGGCTTCGTGTCACAACGCCGGATTCCGACAAGGGGGCTACCTATCATCAGGGCAAGGGGATTTTCCTGCTGGCGTACCAGAATGGCGGCGCAGAGATTTTGTGGGAGCAAAAGCAAACCGTTCGGGAAATGCCGGCACTTTTGGCGGAAAAGATCAAATCAATCCTGAAAAGCTGCTTCCCGGAGGATACGCTTGGCTTCGCTCAGGCCCTTTTGCTGGGGGATACCGAAGGGATTGATTATGAAACGGATACCAGCCTGAAGGTGTCGGGCATTCGGCATATCATTGCCGTATCCGGTCTCCATGTATCCATTTTCTATGCCATGATCAGCACGCTGACGATGAAGCGCCGGTACCTGACGGCACTGCTCGGCATTCCGGTGATGGTTCTTTTTGCGGCTGTCGCGGGCTTTACACCCTCCGTTGTCCGGGCCTGCATTATGGTGAGCCTGATGATGGTTGCCGGGGTCTTTGACCGGGAGTATGACGGGCCTACAGCCCTGGCCTTTGCGTGTCTGGTTATGCTGGTGGTGAATCCGCTGACTATAACCTCTGTCAGCTTTCAGCTGTCGGTGGCATCGGTAGCAGGAATCTTCCTTTTCCAGGGGCGAATTGTCGGAACCATTGAGGAGAAGCTGCTGAAGGGCAGGAAGAAGGGGTTTATAAGCCGCCTGAAAAGGCGGGTCCTTTCGTCAGTAGCCATGTCTGTCAGCGCCATGAGTCTGACAGTCCCGCTGTCCGCCTGGTATTTTGGAACTGTGAGCCTGGTGGCGGTGCTGACAAATCTGCTGGCGCTGTGGGCAGTCAGCCTTGCGTTTTACGGTATCGTGGCAGTCTGTCTGGTTTTTCTCATTTCAGCTACGGCTGCCGGGGTTATTGGCAGTGCTGTTTCCTGGCTGTGCCGATATGTGCTGCTGATTGCCAGATTCTGCGCCGGGCTTCCCATGGCAGCGGTCTATACCCAGAGCTTCTATATTACCGTGTGGCTGATTTTTGTTTATCTTCTTCTCGGTGTCCACATTTTATACCGGAAGGGTAAACTCAGAAACCTGATCTGCTGCTGGGTGCTGGGACTATGCCTGAGCCTTCTGTGCGCATGGGCAGAGCCCCTGACGGATGAATGCCGGGTCACCGTGGTGGATGTAGGTCAGGGCCAGAGCATCCTGCTGCAAACCGAGGGCCGAACCTTCCTGGTGGACTGTGGTGGAGACAGCGAAACGGGAACGGCGGACAGGGTTTATCAGACGCTCCTGAGTCAGGGGGTATTCCGGCTGGACGGTATCATTCTTACCCATTATGATGCCGACCATGCAGGTGGCCTGAGTTATCTGCTGACAAGAATCAAAACGGATATGCTCATTGTGCCGGATCTCGGTGAAAACACCAGAAGCCTTCCGCTGGAAAATCCGGATGGTTGTGCTACCGTATTGGTGGATGAAAGCCGTTTCTTTCAGGTAGGGCAGGGGAAATTGTCGGTTTTTGGCCCGTTTTATGCCGCGGATTCCAATGAAAACAGTTTGTGCGTCTTGTTTGAAACAGAAAACTGTGCTATACTGATAACCGGTGACCGCTCTGCCTTCGGAGAACGGATGCTCCTGAGAATGGAGGAGATACCGGATGTGGACCTGCTGATTGCAGGACACCATGGCTCCAAATACTCCACTTCCCGGGAGCTATTGGAGGCCGTCCGACCGGAGTCAGTCATTATTTCCGTTGGAGATAACAGTTACGGTCACCCGGCTGATGAGGTGCTGGAAAGACTGGAAGGATTCGGCTGCACTGTGTATCGGACGGACGAAAACGGAACCATTATCTACAGGAGGTGAGGGCAGTGGCGAAAAAAGCTCCCCAATCCAATGGACTGCAACTATTGAAACAGAGCCTGAAGGACAAGTCTATAGACCGGCTGTATATTTTTCACGGGGAGGAGAGCTTCCTGCGGGAGCATTATCTGTCCCAGATTAAGAAGCTCCTGCTGGATAAACTGACGGAATCCTTCAATTATCATAAGCTGACAAATGAAACCTTTGATTTGCAGGGCTTTGCGGACGCAGTGGAAAATGTGCCCATGATGGCGGTGAGTACGCTGGTTCAGGTTGACGACGTGGATCTGTTCAAGCTGCCGGAAGGGGACCGGAACAAAATAGCGGAGCTTCTTTCGGATATCCCCCAGTGGTGCACCGTGATTTTTACATACGATACGCTGGAATGGAAGCCGGACAAGCGGCTGAAAAAGCTGTGGGAGGCCATCGAGCAAAATGGCCTCGTGGTGGAATTTGCAAAGCAGGATCAGCGGGAATTGATTTCCTGGGTCACCAGACATTTTGCTGCCCATAAAAAGCAGATTTCTTCGGACCTCTGCGGCTATCTCATTGACATCACCGGAGGCACGATGACTGCCCTTTCCGGCGAAATCGATAAAATCTGCGCCTATTCCGGGGCGGATGAAATCAAAAAATCGGACATTGACGCGGTAACGGAGCCGGTTCTGGATGCGGTGGTTTTTCAAATGACCGATTTGCTGGGAGCGGGCCGGTATGGCGAGGCGCTGGAAAAATTGCAGACACTGCTGAAAATGCAGCAGGAGCCGCTGCCCATTCTGGGTGCGGTAGGCGGTCATTTTCGCAGGATCGGAACGGCCCGAACCCTGCTGGACAACGGAAAGTCCGCCACGGAGCTGCAAAAGCTGTGCGGAATACCTGACTATCCCGCAAGAAAAACCATGGAGGCCGCCCGGCGGTTTTCCGCAGGCTTCTGCAAAAAAGCCTCTGAGCTGATTCTGGAAACGGACTACAAAATCAAAACCTCCTTCGACGACCCGGAGCGGCTGCTGGAGCTGCTGATTTTGCAGCTTGCCCAGGAGGCCCGGAATGGTTAAAATCAAGGAAGCAATCGTGGTGGAGGGCCGCTACGACAAAAATACCCTGAGCCAGATTATCGATGCCCCCATTCTGGAAACTGCCGGCTTCGGCATTTTTAAGGACAAAAAGCAAATGGCCCTGCTGCGGCAGGTGGCCCAAAAGCGGGGGCTGATCGTATTCACCGATTCCGACGGAGCAGGATTTGTCATCCGCAATCATATCAAAAGCGCCATCCCCGGCAAATACCTGAAGCACGCCTACATCCCGGACATTTACGGCAAGGAAAAGCGGAAAGCCGCCCCCGGAAAAGAGGGCAAGCTGGGGGTGGAGGGCATGAAGCCCGAAATCATTCTGGAAGCCCTGAAAAAAGCCGGGGCGACCATCGAAGGAGAGGCAGCTGTCCCCGGAAACACCATTACCAAGCAGAACCTCATGGACTTAGGGCTCTCCGGCGGGGCAGATGCCGGCGGGAAGCGGAAAAGGCTTTTGAAAAAGCTGAATTTTCCCGAGCACATGAGTGCCAATGCCATGCTCCAGGCCCTGAATCTGCTGTACTCCCTGGAAGAGCTGCGGCAGATGATGGAGGGACTATGACCATCCAGCAGGTAACCGAAGAGACGTTCCCCCAGGCTCTGGCTGTATACCGCCAGTCCTGGAAGGAGTCTCACAAAGATGTTTGTTCTGCCCAGTTTCTGGAAAGCCGGGACTATGGCGGCTATCTTGCCAGACAAACAGGGTTGTATCTGGTGTGTGATTCGGAGTGCGTTGGCGTTTTTCAGCTGGTGGGCAGTACATTGTCCGATTTGTACATACACCCCCTGTATCAGGGCATGGGGTATGGCCGGGTCTGTGTGGAATATGCCATTGCCCGGGGCGGCCGCAGACTTACGGTGCTGTCCACCAACACAAAGGCCATCCGCTTATACGAGAAAATGGGTTTCCGCTTCACAGGCCGGGATATCTGCCTGAAGCCAGAATTGTGGGAGCGGGAAATGGAATATACGGAGATAGAAAATGGTTGATATACAGGTAACAAATTTAACAAAATTCTTCGTCATCGGAGAAAATCTGCTGCAAGGGCTGTCCTTTGAGATTCAGGAGGGAGAGCGGGTGGCAATTCTGGGCCGCAACGGCTGCGGAAAAACAACCCTGTTCAAAATCCTCACGGGAGAAATGGACTATGACGAGGGAGAGGTATATGTAAATCCGAATAAGCGCATTGGCTTGATTTCACAGATTCCCAAATTTCCTGAGGGATATACTGTGGAGGACGTTCTGCGTTCGGCGTATGCTGAAATCGCGGCAATCAAGCGCAAAATGGAGAATATGGAGCGGGAAATGGCAAACGGTGCGTCACCCGAGCTGCTGCGCCAGTATGACGATCTGACAAACCGCTTCCAGTCCGGCGGCGGCTATGAGATGGATGTGGAGGTAGACAAAATCTGCAACGGTCTGGGCATCTCCCCGGACCAGCGGGGACAGGAGTTTTCCAGTCTCTCCGGCGGAGAAAAGACCCGGGTGAACCTGGCCCGGCTACTGCTGGAAAAGACGGACATTCTGCTGCTGGACGAGCCCACGAATCATCTGGATCTGAACAGCGTGGAGTGGCTGGAGCAGTATATTAAGGCATTCAAGGGA
>CAZDFB010000045.1:0-13724 GCA_964504605.1 uncultured Oscillospiraceae bacterium
TCCGCTGCTCTACCTACTGAGCTACAGAGGCATATTGAGGAAGAAAATCTTCCTCAATACGCAAGATGCGTATTTAAATGGCGACCCGGAACGGACTCGAACCGTCGACCTCCAGCGTGACAGGCTGGCGTGCTAACCGACTGCACCACCGGGCCAGATGGTGGTGGGAACAACAGGGCTCGAACCTGTGACCTCCTGCTTGTAAGGCAGATGCTCTCCCAGCTGAGCTATGCTCCCGTTCGGATGAGGTCGTTTACCTCAGCGACATGTTTTATTATACACAGTTACCCCCATTTTGTCAAGAACTTTTTTTGATTTTTTCTGTCAAATTTTTCTCAACCATTTTACAGGGATAGACCACCGTTTTTATCTGTTTATCAAATCTTTTTCAGCAGCTTGCTGATATCCTCCGGTGTAAACGCATACACCGTATCGCAAAACTGGCACTCAACCGGGAAGGTCTTTCCTTCATCCCGGATCTCCTCTAGTTCCTTGCGGCCCAGGCTTATCAGTGCCGCCTCGACCCGCTCCCGGGAGCAGTAGCACTTATAGCAAACCGGCGTGGTCTCCATAAACACAACACCCAGGTCACCGCAGACCTGTCCCAGAATATCCTCCGGGGTCATTCCCTGCTCCAGCATGGGGGTAACCGCTCCGGCCCGCTGAATTCCGGCCTCCAGCTTGTCCACGACCTCGTCCGGCGCGTCGGGCAGCAGCTGGACAAGATAGCCGCCCGCCACCTTGACAGAGCAGTCCGTATCAACCAGAACGCCCAAGGCGCAGGCGGTGGGGGTCTGCTCGGACTGAGCAAAATAGGCCGTCACATCATCTGCAATCTCACCGGAAACCAGCCGGGTGGAACCGATGTAGGGCTCTTTCATCTGCAGATCCCGGATGACGGTAATGGTGCCGTCTGTGCCGACGGTAGCGCCCACATCCAGCTTTCCGGGATGCTTTTCCACCAGCGGGACCTTGGGCTCCGTAACACAGCCCCGGACATTTCCCTCCGGATCGGACACAACGGTAATGGTGCCAATAGGGCCGCCTCCACGGACCTGCAGGGTCATGGAGCCATCGTCCACCTTCTGCATATTGCCCATCATGGAAGCCGCCGTCAGGGCCCGTCCAAAGGCCGCAGTCGCGTTCGGGGTAGTCCCCTGAATCTTTGCGCCCCGCTGCACTAGCTCTGTGGAGCGAATGGCAACCACCTTCACAAATCCATCCATTGTCATACCGCGAACCAAGTAATCGCTCATAAATATATCTCCTAACTCCTTCGTATCGTTCTGATTGATTACCCGAAGATTTATCTTCGGTCTGCCGGTCTGGAGGTAACTCCCATGACCTCCCGCTGATAGCGGGCAATGGCCCGGGCCAGGACCTCCATGGCCCGATCCAGATCTTCCTGCTTCAGGACATAGGCAATACGGACCTCGTTGATGCCCTTACCTGGCGTTTCATAGAAGGGCGCGCCGGGTGCAAACATGACCGTATCCCCATTGTCGTCAAATTCCTCCAAAAGCCAGTGCTGGAACCGGTCGGAATCGTCCACCGGCAGACTGGCCATTACATAAAAGGCACCCATGGGCTCCTCCACCACAACGCCGGGGATTTTCCGCAGGCCCGTAATGACCGTATCCCGGCGCTGGCGGTATTCCGCCTTACTCTCCCGGAAGAAGTCATGGCTCACGCCGTACAGTGCCGAGGCGCCCAGCTGGTCGATAGTTGCCACGGACAGACGGGACTGGCAGAATTTCAGCAGCGCCGCCTGAAGCTCCTTATTCCGGGTAACCACACAGCCGACCCGGGCTCCGCAGGCAGAAAAGCGCTTGGAAACCGAGTCGATAATCACCAGATTATCGTCGATATCCCGGAAATGGGCCATTGTAGGCACTCCGAACTGGTCGTCATAGCAGAATTCCCGGTACACCTCATCGCAGATCAGGAACAGATTGTGCTTTTTCGCAATATCCGCGATCATGCGCATCTCCTGCTGATTCAGCACAACACCGGTGGGATTACCCGGGTTGGTAATCAGAATGGCCCGGGTATTTTTGGTAATCAGGCTTTCGATCCGCTCACGCTTGGCATAGCGGTAGCCCTCCCAGGGATTGGTAGGCAGAGCCCGGATAACGCCGCCTGCCGCATGGACGAAGGTCGTATAGTTGGGGTAATAGGGCTCGGGAATAATGACCTCCGTATAGGGGTCCAGAATGCTCAGGCAGGTCAGCAAAAGGGCTTCGCTGCCGCCGGTTGTAACCAGGATATCATTGGGCTCCAGCTCCACATCCAGCTCCCGGTAATAGTTACGAATTGCGTCGATCAGCCTAGGCATACCGGGAGAAGCCTCGTACTCCAGCGTTCTGGCATCGAAGCCCTGAACCGCATCGTAAAAGGCCTGCGGTGTGGGAAGGTCAGGCTGACCGATGTTCAGATGATAAATGTGCTTTCCCCTTTTTTTCGCCTCCACCGCGTAAGGATGAAATTTTCGCATGGGTGAAGGCTCGCAGCGATTCGCATTGATGGAAATCTGCATATTGTACCTCCTCCGGTACCGGGTACCGGATCTTTTGTTTATATTCTAAGGTAAGGCGCTTCAGCTCGGGGCTGAGGAACGCCAGTGCTGTTAAATTTGGAATTGCCATCAGGCCATTGAGGGTTTCCGCCAGCAGCCATATCACCCGGGTGTCCAGGACTGCCGCCACCATGACGGTCACCGTCTGCATAACGGCAAAATGCTTCCATGCCCGGCTTCCAAGCAGAAATTCCGCGCAGCGGGCTCCGTACAGCCCCCAGCCAAGCACCGTCGCAAAGGCGAAGCAGCAAAGCGCCCCCGCAAGAAAAACGGTCACCCAGCTGCCGAATATGGACGAAAAGGCCGCCGTAGTCAGCTCCCCGCCGGCATCCAGGCCATAGGGAACCGGCACGCCGCTGCAAAGGATCACAAGGGCTGTCAGCGTGCAGATGAGGATGGTATCCAGAAACACCTCGACGATTCCCATTATTCCCTGCTCCACAGGGTGGGAAACATTTGCCCCGGCGTGGGCAATGGACGCAGTTCCCATCCCCGCTTCATTGGTAAAAACACCTCGGGAGCAGCCGACGCTGAGGGCACGGACTGCCGAGCCCACCACGCCGCCGGTAACGGCCCGGGGCTGAAAGGCACCCTGCATAATATCCCGAAGTGCACCGGGTATGGCATCCGCGCGGCAAAGCAGCGCCCCCAGACACAGCAAAATATAAGCCGCAGATGCAAAGGGAACCAGCCTCTCTGCCACAGTTCCGATCCGTCGTGCACCGCCGAGAAGCATAAAGCCGATCAACACCGCCAGCACCAGCCCCATCAGAATATTACTGCCTCTTCCCGGCTCGGAACCCAGCTGCTTCAGTACACCGTTGAGTCCTGTGATGACCGCATTGATCTGGGTGGCATTTCCGACACCGAAGGCCGCCGCGACACCAAAAAAGCTGTAAACCGATGCCAGCCACTTCCACCGTGAGCCCATTCCCTTCAGAATGACATACATGGGGCCGCCCTTATATTCCCCGTTTTCCCGGATGCGGAACCGGACCGCCAGGGTAGCCTCCGCGAACTTTGTCGCCATACCCAGAATGCCGCATACCCACATCCAGAAGACCGCCCCGGGGCCGCCCAGGCAGATAGCGCCTGCGACCCCCACCAGATTTCCCGTTCCGACTGTAGCAGCCAGAGCGGTGCACAGGGCCTGAAAGGGGGATATCTCTCCTGCGCTGCTTTTCCGGCACCGAAGTCTTCCGAAAAAAACCTTCATCGCCCGGGGAAACAGCCTTATCTGGGCTCCGCGGGTACATACGGTCAGATAGATTCCAACACCCAATATCAGCACCAGTGCCGGGGCTCCCCACAGCACCGCATGAAGTGTCTCCAGGAAATTCGTCATATTGCCTCCTTAGCATACCACTTTTCTGTGCAGACTGCAAGATGAAAGTTGCTATTTTGCAGCAAAAAGCAGCTTCCCTTCCGGGAAACTGCTTTTGTTCACTGCTTATTCCGTTTTATTCCCAGGCTGCCCATATCTCCGGGCAGTAGCCCACCGTGGCAAGCTTGCCGTTGCGGACAATGGGCGTCTTCATCAGCTCCGGCGCATCGAAAACAATATCCTCCCGGGCCGCTCTGTCCTCCATATAGCGCATATTGGTCACCTGCTGGGACCTGGACTCCCAGTCAATCAGGTTGTCAATACCGCCCACCGCCCGGAGAACGCTGTCAAATTCCTTTCCGGACATTCCGTACTTCTTCAAATCAATGAATTGATATTGAATACGTCGTTCCTTGAAATAGCGTTCCGCCTTTTTCGTGTCGAAGCACTTGGATTTACCAAATATCTGGATATTCAATACGTCACCTCCATCAGGCACAGCCCCTGGGGCGGGGCGAGGTAGCCTGCCTGCGCCCGCTTTCCGCCGAACAGCTCCGTTACAGATTCTGCCTGTCTTGTTCCCAGGCCCACCTCCACCAGCGTTCCCGTCAAAATCCGGACCATATTGTGCAGGAAGCCGTTGCCGGTAAACCAGAGCCAAATCTCATCCCCCTGCCGTTCCAGCAGGATCGAGCGAACGAAGCGGACTGTGGATTTTTTGAACCGGGGATTTCCGCAGAAGGCGGAAAAATCGTGCTCCCCCTCCAGCATCCGGGCCGCCCGGGTCATGGCCTCCAGGTCCAGGGGCTGGGGCACGACCGTGACAAAGCGCCGTTCAAATACACAGGGCTTTTCACTGTTCCAGATCCGGTAGCGATAGGTTTTTTCCCGGGCATTCAGCCGGGCGTGAAACCGTTGGGAGCATTCCTTGCAGGAATATATGCCGATGTCCTCCGGAAGATACCGGCGCAGCTGCTCCAGAATTGCCTCCGGGGTTATATCGCTTTCGCAGTGGAAATTTGCCACTTGACCCAGAGCGTGAACCCCTGCGTCAGTCCGTCCGCTGCCGCTGATTTCCACAGGCTCCTCCAAAATTCTGCTGAGGCACTGCTCAATTTTCCCCTGAATGGTATTGTCCGTTCCGGGGAGCCGCTGCCAGCCCTTATACCGTGTCCCGTCGTAGCAGATATCAAGCCGCAGATTCCGCATAATCCTCCAATTCCTCTCTGGCTTCCCGTTCGGTATCCGCCGAAAACAGGAAATTGCCTTTAAAATCATATACCTGAACGTGTCCGCCAATATAACGCATCTTAAACATAGCCCGCACCTCTGTCTTTTGGTTTATGGCTATATTTTAGCGCCGTACCAGTACAATATAACGGACTCTTTCTTATTTCTCCATTTTTTTCAATGTTGCGTCCAGCCACCGGGCCACGTCAGTGTAGACCTCATCCCGGTTGATCTCATTTAGGATTTCATGGCGGCCCAGGGGGTAGATCCGGCAGGCTACATCGGTCAGCCCCGCCTTCCGGAACGCTGCTACTGCCCGCTCCACGCCCTTGCCGTAGCTGCCCACAGGGTCATCCCCGCCGGCGATAAAGAGCACCGGCAAATCCTTTCGCATATTGTTCAGATTCCCAGGCTCCTCGATATAGCGGATGCCCTTCATCATATCCCGGAGCAGTCCAGCCGAGGCGGTGAAGCCGCACAGCGGGTGGGCAATGTACGCATCCACAATCTTTCCGTCCCGGGTCAGCCAGTCATAGTCCGTCCGGGGCCGCTCCACCTTCCTGTTGTAGCTGCCGAACACCAGATTCTGGAGCTCTTCGCTGGGATTTCGCTCTCCCTGCTTCCGGCAGACTGCCTCCACCAGGCGAATTGCCCCGGGAAGGGCAGCCCGGGGCTGCCAGCCCGTTCCGCAGATCACCGCCGCGGAAATGCCGCTGTCGGGGTACTTTGCCAGAATGGTACGGGCCATAAAGGAGCCCATGGAATGACCGAAAAGCACATATGGAATGTCCGGATATTCCGCCATGGTATCCTTCATCAGCCGGACGCTGTCATCCACGGCAGCAAACCAGCCACCGGCAAAATAGCCCCGGGTTCCGGCGGTGCCGATGGACTGTCCGTGGCCCATATGATCCTCTGCCACCACAACATAGCCCAGCTCATTCAGGTAGGCAGCAAATTCGTCATACCGCTCCACATACTCCGCAATGCCGTGGATGATCTGGAGAACCGCTCTGGGCTTTCCGGCAGGCTGCCATTTGCAAAAATGGATCTGACCCTCTCCGCAGGAGGGATAAAAATGATCGGTACGCATAGGCGCTCACTCCACCACTTCGTAGCCGGCATCGGTTATGGCCTTCTTCAGGGCCGCCGGGTCCGCTGTACCGGAAACCGTAACATTCTTGGCCTGAAGGTCCACCACCGCATCCGCAGTGCCGGGAACCCCCTTGCACACCTTCTCCACCATAGCCTTGCAATGGGTACACATCATACCCTCGACCCGAATTACTGTTTGCATACTTGTTTCCTCCTTGATTATATTATCCCGCTCAGGGGCTGCTTCCTGCTGTGCCGGATGGGCCGTTTTCCCGGCCTTGTCCTTGAAAAAGCGAAGACGCAATGCGTTGGTTACCACGAATACAGAGCTCAGGCTCATTGCGGCAGCACCGATCATGGGGCTGAGCTGTATGTGGAATGCCGGATAGAGCACACCTGCCGCCACCGGAATGCCCAGAGAATTGTAGAAAAACGCCCAGAACAAATTCTGCCGGATATTGCGGATGGTTGCCTTGCTCAGGGCCACCGCACTGCTGACGCCCGTCAGGGAGCTGTTCATCAGCACGATATCCGCGGATTCCACGGCAATATCCGTGCCTGCGCCAATAGCCATACCCACATCCGCCGTGACCAGCGCCGGTGCGTCGTTGATTCCGTCACCGACCATCAATACCCGTCTGCCCTGGCTGCGGAGCCGTTCCACAGCACCCGCCTTATCTGCGGGAAGAACATCGGCAATCACATGGGAAATACCGGCCTTGGTGCCAATGGCACGGGCGGTCTTTTCATTGTCGCCGGTGAGCATGACCACATCCAGCTTTTCTGCCAGCATAGCCCGGACGGCTGCGGCAGAATCGGCCTTGAGCACATCCGCGGCTGCAATGGTTCCCAGATAGGTTCCCGTCTCCGTGGCAAAGTGCAGCGGTGTTTTTCCCTCCTCCGCAAGCTCCGGCATGGCAGGAACCGGGACGCCCAGCTCTTCCATCAGTCTGGCATTGCCGCCATAGCAGCGAATTCCCTCCACCACGGCCCGGACGCCCCGACCGGGCAGCGTCTCAAAATCCGTTGTCTCCGGCACGGGCTTTCCGGCGTTTCTTTCCAAAATCGCCTTGGCAAAGGGATGCTCGGATTTTTCCTCCAGTGCTGCGGCAACGGTCAGCAGTCTTTCCCCGGAAACCGCACCAGGGAGAATATCGGTCACAGCGGGCTTGCCGGTGGTCAGCGTTCCGGTTTTGTCCAGAACCACGGTATCCACATGATGGAGATTCTCCAGTGCCTCGGCATTCTTGAAGAGGACACCCATCTGGGCGCCCCGGCCCGTTCCCACCATAATTGCTACCGGTGTTGCCAGGCCCAGCGCACAGGGGCAGGAAATAACCAGCACCGATATGGCACAGTTCAGCGAAAATTCCATTCCGGCACCGGAAAGCATCCAGACGAGAAAGGTCACCAGCGCAATGGACATGACCACCGGGACAAAAATACCCGCGATTTTATCCGCCAGCCGGGCAATGGGTGCCTTGGAGCCCCCCGCCTCCTCAACCATGCGAATCACCTGGGCCAGGGTTGTGTCCTCGCCCACCTTTTCCGCCCGGAATTCCAGATAGCCCTCGGTGCAGGTCGTTGCAGCCGTAACGGTATCACCGGGCTGCTTTTCTACGGGCACGCTCTCGCCTGTCAGTGCGCTCTGGTCAACGGAGGCCCGGCCCTCCAGCACAGTTCCATCCACCGCAATGGCCCCGCCGGAGCGGACGATTACCGTATCCCCCACCCGGACCTCTTCCACCGGGATCTGCTGCTGGACACCATCCCGGAGAACCACAGCGGTTTTCGGGCTCAGATCCATCAGCGCCCGGATTGCATCGCCTGTGCGGCCCTTGGCCCGGGCTTCCAGAAATTTGCCCACCGTTATCAGCGTCAGAATCATTGCCGCAGATTCAAAATAAAGATTCTCACTGTAATAGGACACCGTATCCCAGTCGCCGTGGCCCATGGCGTAGGCCATGCGCAGCAGTGCCGCCGCGCCGTAAATCAGCGCCGCCAGGCTTCCCACTGCAATCAGGGAATCCATATTGGGAGCCCGGTGCCAAAGGGCCTTCAGCCCCCGGGAATAGTAGGCCCGGTTCAGGTACACCACAGGCAGCGTCAGTCCCAGCTGAAGCAGAGCCGCAACCAGAGGATTCTCCGTGCCGTGGTACCAGGCCGGAACCGGAAGTCCCACCATATGCCCCATGGTAAAATACATCAGCACCACCAGGCAGGCGGCTGAGCCGATGATCCGCTTTTTTGTCTCCCGGATTGCATTGTCCGTAGGCACCGGGTCCTTCTTTTCCTGCTTTTTCTCCCCAGCCGGCGATGCGCCATAGCCCGCGTCAGCCACGGCCTGCATAATTTCGGGCACGACGGCTTCCGTGGCTGCCTCCACCACCATGGAGCCTGCCAGCAGATTTACCTCCGCCTTATCCACACCGGGAACCCGGGCGGTGACCTTCTCCACACGGGCAGAGCAGGCGGCGCAGGTCATGCCGGTAACGGTAAACTTCAGCTTCATAGAATCCCTCTTTTCTTTTTCATTATCTCCCTGTTTGGGCGAATAGTCAATGCGAAGATGCGTTTTTTCCAAAAATACAGGAATTTTTGTTGACACCTTCTTTTCCATATGGTACTATTCTACCATCTGATTTTCAAAAAGCAAGTATGCACTATTTTGTTCCATACTACCTTTTTGGATACCATGGAGGTTTGTATGAAAAACACCGAACACTGCCCCGTGGAGGCTACGCTGAACCTCATCGGCGGCAAGTATAAGGCACTGATTTTGTGGCACCTGGCAGACGGAAAGCTTCGCTTTTCCGAGCTTCGCAAGGTCATCACCGGTGCCACACCCAAAATGCTGACGCAGCAGCTTCGTGAGCTGGAGACGGACAACCTGATCCACCGGGAGGTCTACCCTGTGATCCCGCCGAAGGTGGAATACTCCCTGACGGAGCTGGGGCGCAGCCTGATGCCCATGCTGGTAGCCATGCGGGACTGGGGTGCCGGCTATCTCCGCAGCAAAAATGTGGAGTCCAACTGCTTTATGATGTCCAAAGACCCAATTCCCCAAAACAATTAACGAGGAGAAATACAATGAGAATTAAAATTCTGTCCGACAGCACCTGCGACCTGTCCCCCGAAATTCTGGAAAAATACAACATCACTCTGATGCCTCTGACGGTTATCAAGGACAGCCAGGAATTTAAAGACAATATCACCATCACCCCTGCCCAGATTTTCGAGCATGCGGCAGCCGGTGGAAATCTGTGCTCCACCACCGCCGTCAGCATTGGCGAATATCAGGAGTTTTTCGCCCCCTTCGCAGCGGAATACGATGGCGTGGTCCACATCAATCTCGGTTCCTGCTTCTCCTCCACCCATCAGAACGCCTGCCTGGCTGCTTCGGAGTTTGACAATGTTGTTGCCATCGACTCCCAGAATCTCTCCACCGGTCAGGGTCTTGTGGTTCTGAAGGCCTGTGAGCTGGCCCAGACGGCAGCCAGCCTTGCCGAGCTGAAGGAGGCTCTGGATGCTTTCACCCCCAAGGTCGAAGCCAGCTTCCTGATTGACAAGCTGACCTACCTTGCCAAGGGCGGTCGCTGCTCCTCCGTGGCGGCACTGGGTGCAAATCTGCTGAACCTGAAGCCCTGCATTGATGTCAGGGAGGGCAAGATGGGTGTAACCAAGAAGTACCGGGGCAAGTACGATAAATGTCTGGCCTCCTATGTCCGGGAGCGGCTGGAAGGCCGGGAGGATCTGGATCTTACCATGCCTTTGTTTGTTACCATGACAACCATCAACGACGAATGCTACAACGCCGTTATGGACGCAGTGAAGGAATACAGTCCCATCCCCACGGTTTATGAAACCAAGGCCGGCTGCACCGTTTCCTGCCATTGCGGTCCTGATACTCTGGGCATTCTTTTCGTCCGTAAATAATCAAGCAAAGGGCGCTGCCTGAAAAGCAGCGCCCTTTTGTTACATAAACCCGCAGTTTTCTCTTGTTTTTCCGGGCAGATATGGTATACTATAGCCGAATCTTCCCAAAAGGAGCCATTCATGGATTATAATATACTTCTGGATCTGGCCACAGATCTGGGTTACGAGCTGGCTATGTGCGGTGCGGAAACCTTCCGGGTGGAGGACAGCATCAGCCGGGTCCTGGCAGCCTACGGGCTGGAATCCGAGGTCTTCGCCATTCCCAATTACCTGATCGTCAGCATTCTCACAGAGGATGCCACTCCCATCACCCGTATGCGGCGCATCGGTCATCACGGCAATGATCTGGATGCCGTGGAAAAATTCAACGCCCTGAGCCGGACTCTCTGCTGCCAGAAGCCGGAGCCCCGGGAGGGACTGCGTATGCTGGAGGCCGTTCGCCGCCAGCGTGTCAGCTACTCCACACCTATCGAATTATTAGGCGATTTTATCGGTGCGGGCGGCTTCGGTCTGCTCTTTGCGGGCAGCTGGATTGACGGACTCTGTGCCGGAATCTGCGGAATCGTCGTGGGGCTTGCCAGCCGGTTTCTGGAGCGACTCCAGGCCAATCCCTTTTTCCGCAACATTGCCTCCTCCTTTGCCATGGCTCTGGTGGCCTACGGACTGGGTGTTGCCGGTATTGTGCGCAACCCCGACGCGGTCACCATCGGTGCCTTGATGATTCTCGTCCCCGGTCTTCTGTTCACTAACGCCATGCGGGACATTATCTACGGAGATACCAACTCCGGCATTAACCGGATCGTTCAGGTGGTGCTGACTGCCATCGCCATTGCCCTTGGCACCGCTGTCGCCTGGAGCTTCAGCAGCCGTTTCTGGGGCGAGCCGGTCTCCGCCGCCGCAATTCAGTATCCCATCTGGGCCCACAGTCTGTTTGCCTTTGTAGGGTGCATCGGCTTCGCCATTTTGTTTAACATCCACGGGCCGGGTATGCTTCTGTGTGCCCTGGGCGGTGCTCTTTCCTGGACCGTTTACCTGGTCTGCCGGGAAGTGGGCTGTGATGATATTCCGGCCTATTTCTGGTCGGCGCTTTTCGCCTCCCTGTACTCCGAAACCATGGCCCGGATCCGCAAGTATCCCGCCATTTCCTATCTGGTTGTGTCCATTTTCCCCATGATCCCCGGTGCCGGTGCCTACTACACCATGAATTACGCTGTCCGGGGCGAAATGGAACTCTTTGCCTCCCAGGGAGCCCACACCGCCGCTACGGCAGGAATTCTTGCAGTGGGCATTCTGCTGGGCTCCTCCGCATTCCGGCTCTACACAGAATACAAGCTCAAAAAAATCGGAAGGCTTTGACAGCCTTCCGATTTTTTACAATTTGGAAAAGATATCGCCCAGTGACCCGTGGATTACCAGGTTCGCATAGCCGTCGTAGGGCGTTTCATCCCGGTTTATCAGCACAAGGCGCTTGCCCCGGTAGTAGCGGATCAGCCCCGCCGCCGGGTAAACCGTCAAGCTGGTGCCCGCTACAATCAGCATATCCGCCTGGGAAATGGCGCTGACGGCTCCCTCAATGGTCTTCTCATTCAGGCTTTCCTCATACAGCACCACGTCCGGCTTGACGGTGCCGCCGCAGTCGCATTTGGGTACGTCAGGTGCGTTTTTTACATATTCTGCGCTATAAAATTTGCCGCAGCGGGTGCAGTAGTTCCGCAGTACCGAGCCGTGAAGCTCGTAAACCCGCTGGGAGCCTGCCTTCTGGTGCAGGCCGTCAATATTCTGGGTCACCACTGCGGAGAGCCTGCCCTCCTGCTCCCATTTTGCAAGGGTTTTGTGAGTGATGTTGGGTTCAAAACCCAGTGGCAGCATTTTCTCCCGGTAGAAACGGAAGAAATACGCAGGATTTCGCTTATAAAAGCTGTGGGAAATGATGGTTTCCGGTGGATAATCAAACTTCTGGCTGTAAAGCCCATCCACGCTGCGAAAATCCGGGATGCCGCTTTCCGTGGATACACCGGCACCGCCGAAAAAGACAATGCTGTGGCCTTCGGATATCCATTGCTTTAAAGTTTCCAGTTTGTCCATATTCTGCCTCCCGCATGGCTAAAATCCGGTTGCAACAAGGTCACGCCCCTGCATTGGTGCTCCGCAGTTATCCCACAAGGAATAACCGCAGGACTACACAGATGCGTCCTCCGCATCCATTTCCTTCAGCAGCTTCTTATCCTGCTTGGAGGACAAATCCAGCTTTTCGTACATATCAGGCCGTCTCTCCCGGGTGCGGCGGAGGGACTGCTTCCTACGCCACTGGCGGACCTTTTCGTGGTTGCCGGAGGTGAGGATTTCCGGAATGGCCCGTCCGTGCCAAACGGCGGGGCGGGTGTACTGGGGGTATTCCAGAAGGCCGTTGAAGTGGCTTTCGTCCTCGAAGCACTCCGGGTCTGCCAGAACACCGGGGACCATGCGGCACACGGCATCGGTCACCGCCATGGCGGCGATTTCACCGCCGGTAAGGACAAAGTCGCCCAGGGAAATTTCCTCGTCCACGCACTCATCAATAAAGCGCTGGTCGATGCCCTCATAGTGACCGCAGACCAGAATAATATTCTCCATCCTGCTCAGGCGGATGGCATCGGCCTGCTTAAAGGTATGCCCGCAAGGTGACATATAAACCGTATGGACCGGCCCTGCCGCCTCGTCACACACTGCCTCCCAGCAGCGGTACAGCGGATCCGCGGTCATCACCGCGCCCCGGCCGCCGCCGTAGGGATAGTCGTCCACCTGATTCTGCTTGTTGGCAGTATAGTCCCGGATCTGGTGGGCTTCGATGTGAATGATGTCACGCTCCTGGGCCCGGCCCAGGATGCTGTCGCACAGCACGTCCGTCAGACTGTCCGGAAACAGAGTTAAAATATCAATTCTCATCGCTGCGCATACCCTCAAGGAGTCTGACCTCCATGCGGTTCTCCCCCAGATCCGTACTCAGAATGAACTGGTTGACCGCAGGAATCATATATTCATATGTGCCTTTGACAACGTACACACTGTTTCCGGGATAGTCCAGCACCTCCGCAATGGTTCCGATGGAGGTGCCTTCGCTGAAGACCTCCACGCCGATCAGCTCGTCGGCAAATATCACTTCATCATCGATATCCTCCCGGAACAACTCCACCACCTTACCCCGGAGCGCCTGAGCAGCTTCCATGGTATCCACACCCTGAAGCTTCACCAGGTTGCAGGTCTTCTGCACCCGGACCTGGGTCATTTCATAGTCTTTTCCGGCAATGCGGCACCGGTCAAACTCGCAGAGCATATCCGGATCGTCCAGCCAGCACATGACCTTCACTTCGCCTTTTACACCATGGGTGGTGACGATTTCACCGGCCTTGATAAATGGGAGTTTCATAGGCTTTCTCCTTTTATTTGATCCACCATTCCGGGGCAGCTCCCCAGGGTGGTAATTTTCTCCTGAAAACGAAAAATGCGTGACAAACGTCACGCATAATCGTTTAATCCACGATTTCGACCGTGACCTTCTCGCCTGTGCGCTGGGCTACAGTCTTA
>CAZDFB010000046.1:0-13545 GCA_964504605.1 uncultured Oscillospiraceae bacterium
GCGACCTTCTCATTACGAGTGAGATGCACTACCGACTGTGCTACACTAGCAAGCCCAGTTATTATACCGGGAAACTTGCAAAATGTCAACTGCATTTTGCTCCCTGCCGATAAAAAGATTTTACCCACTTGAAATGGACGCCAAAGGGGTGGTACAATACAGATATCTTCAAAAAAGGAGCGGATTCGCTATGGCGAAATTTGAAATGGACGGAGAAATCAAGGCCAAATTCACCGAAGGCTTTGAAAAGCTGGAGGAGGGCTTCACTACGGGCTGCAAAAAAGCGGGTGAGAAGCTTTCTGAAACATTTTTGGATGAAAATGGCGCGTTGGATAAGCAGAAGGTGGCCTCTACGGTCAGCGAAACAGTCCACCGGGTGGAGCGTGGTGTAAAAAGCAGCGCCCAAAAGCTCTCGGATACATTTTTGAATGAGGATGGGACTCTGAATGCGGACCGGGTGGAAGCGTCGGTAAACGAGACAGCCCGGAAGGTCGGAAGAGCGCTCTCTGCGGGGGCGGGAAACGCTGCCCGTTTTGCCAACCGGTTCCTGGGCAGAAAGTCAGAAGAACCGGCTGAGGCACCGGAGGGTGAGCCGGAGGAATCCGTTGCTCCGGAAACTACGGACGAGACAATGTAACAGCTGCCCGGTGCGTTTTTGCACCGGGCATTGCATTATTCCGGAATGAATGTTATAATACGTCCAGATTTGTGAGGTGGTCATATTGAAAAAACTACTGAAATATATGCATGGCTATGAGAAGCAGTGTGTGCTTGGCCCGCTGTTCAAACTGCTGGAGGCAGCCTTTGAACTGTTTATCCCTCTGGTTGTGGCAGCCATTGTGGATACGGGCATTGCCAATAAGGACACAGGTTATATTGTAAAAATGTGTCTGGTTATGATTCTCCTTGGCGTGATCGGCCTTATCTGTGCGGTTTGCGCCCAGTATTTTGCGGCAAGTGCTTCCGTGGGATTCTGCTCCAGGCTCCGCCATGCCCTCATGGAGCACATCCTGGGCCTGAGCTATACCCAGATTGATACGCTGGGCACATCTACCATGGTGACCCGGATGACCTCTGATATTAACCAGGTCCAAAATGGTGTGAATTTAACCCTGCGGCTGCTGCTGCGCTCTCCTTTTGTGGTTTTCGGTGCCATGATTATGGCATTTACCATCGACTTTGATGCCGCGCTGGTTTTCGCGGGCGTGATTCCTGTGCTGTGCCTGGTGGTTTTTGGTATCATGCTGGTCACCATGCCTATGTACAAGCGGGTCCAGAACGGGCTGGACCGGGTCACCTCCGCTACCCGGCAGAATCTGGCGGGTGTCCGGGTCCTGCGGGCCTTCTGCAAGGAGGACGCGGAAACAGAGCGGTTTCAGCAGGAAACCCAGACCCTTACCGGCAGGCAGCTTTCTGCGGGAAGCATATCCAATCTGATGAATCCGGTCACATTTGTGATTGTGAATCTGGCAGTGGTCCTGCTGGTAAATGTGGGCGCTGTGAAGGTCGATGGAGGCGCGCTGAGCCAGGGACTGGTGATTGCCCTGTATAACTATATGTCCCAGATTCTGGTGGAACTTATTAAAATGGCGAATCTCATTATCTCCATGACCAAGGCCGCGGCCTGCGCGGGGCGGATTGCCTCGGTGCTGGAGATTCAGCTGGATCAGGACAGCGGCGCTGACCGGCGGGAAATCGGCGGCGCGGTGACCTTTGAGAATGTTACCGCAAGATATGCGGGGGCAGGTGCGCCCTCCCTGGAAAACATCAGCTTCCATGCCCGGCCCGGGGAGACGGTGGGCATTATCGGCGGCACAGGCTCCGGCAAGACAACCCTGGTAAACCTGATTCCTCGGCTGTATGACGCGGCGGAGGGAACGGTCCGGATAGACGGAGTGGATGTTACCCGGCTGGATACCCAGACCCTGAAGCAGAGCATTGGTATTGTGCCCCAGAAGGCGGTTTTGTTCCACGGAACAATTCGGGAGAATCTGCTGTGGGGCCGGAAGGACGCAACGGATGACGACCTCTGGGAAGCCCTGAATACGGCCCAGGCCCGGGAAGTGGTGAAGGATAAGGAAGGGGAGCTGGATGCCCCGGTGGAGCAGGGGGGACTGAATTTCTCCGGCGGTCAGCGTCAGCGGCTGACCATTGCCCGGGCGCTGGTCAGAAAGCCCCGGATCCTGATTCTGGATGACAGTGCCTCGGCGCTGGACTATGCGACGGACGCCAATCTGCGCATGGCAATCCGTGGGATGAAAAATCCTCCCACAACCTTTATCGTTTCCCAGAGAGCAGCCTCTGTTCGCTATGCGGATCAGATTCTGGTGCTGGATGATGGGCATTTGGTCGGAAAGGGCACCCACAGCGAGCTGCTGGACAGCTGCCGGGTCTATCAGGAGATATTCTACTCCCAGTTCCCCAAGGAGGTGGCGGAAAATGGCTAAAAAAGAAAATCAGTCCGCCGTCCTGAAAAAGGTGCTGGTTCGGGTGAAGAAATATTCAGCCGGTCTGGTGGCATCGCTGGTTCTGGCGGCGGTTTATGTGGTCATGTCCCTGTATATCCCCATTCTGGTGGGACAGGCCATCGACTGCGTAATTGACGCAGGAAAGGTGGATTTTTTCGCCATGGCAGGGTATCTGAAGGGCGTGGTGATCTGCGCGGCTGTCGGCGGCGTGGCCCAGTGGCTTATGAGCCAGCTGAATAACCGCATTACCTATCAGGTGACCCGGGATATCCGCAATGAGGCGTTCCGGCATATCCAGGTCCTGCCACTTTCCTATCTGGACAGTCATCCCCAGGGCGATATTGTAAGCCGGGTCATTTCGGATGTGGATACCTTTGCCGATGGCCTTTTGATGGGCTTTACCCAGCTGTTCACAGGCGTAATGACCATTCTGGGCACGCTGCTCATTATGCTGCATATTCACTGGGGCGTTGCGCTCGTGGTCATCTGCATTACGCCGCTGTCGCTGGTGGTGGCGAGCTTTATCGCAAAGCGCACATACAATATGTTCCGGACCCAGACAGTGACCCGGGGCGAGCAGACGGCTCTAATCGACGAGGCTATTGGTAATATCAAGGTGGTCCGGGCCTTTGGGCACGAAAGCGAGATGCTTTCCCAGTTCGATGAGGTGAACGGACGGCTGGAGAAATGCTCCCTGAAGGCGATTTTCTTCTCCTCCCTGACAAATCCCAGTACACGCTTCGTTAATTCCGTTGTTTATGCCGGCGTGGGGCTGGTGGGCGCACTGACAGCTGTGGCAAACGGTATTTCCGTGGGCAGCCTGACGAGCTTTTTGAACTATGCCAATCAGTACACCAAGCCCTTCAACGAAATTTCCGGTGTGGTTACAGAACTGCAGAATGCGCTGGCCTGCGCGGGACGGGTGTTTGAGCTGATTGAGACTCCGGCAAGAACGCCGGACCCGGAAAATCCCTGGAAGCCGGAGAAGGTGGAGGGGGCTGTGGAGATCCGGGATGTGTCGTTCTCCTATGTTTCCGAGAAACCGCTGATTGAGAATTTCAATCTTTCGGTGAAAAGCGGACAACGGATTGCCATTGTTGGCCCGACGGGCTGCGGAAAAACCACATTTATCAACCTGCTGATGCGGTTTTACGACCCGCAGGAGGGCGAAATCTGCCTGGATGGCGTAAATACCCGGGATATGGAGCGGGGTGAGCTGCGCAGAAGCGTAGGCATGGTCCTGCAGGATACCTGGCTGAAGGCGGGGACCATCCGGGAGAATATCGCCATGGGCAAGGAGGACGCACCCCTGGAGCAGGTCATTGCCGCCGCGAAGCAGGCCCATGCCCACAGCTTTATCAAGCGGCTGCCCCAGGGGTATGACACGGTAATCAGTGAATCCGGCGGCAACCTGTCCCAGGGACAGAAGCAGCTGCTGTGCATTGCCCGGGTCATGCTTTGCCTGCCCCCCATGCTGTTCCTGGACGAGGCAACATCGTCCATCGATACCCGGACGGAGATCAAAATTCAGAAGGCCTTCGATACGATGATGCAGGGACGGACCTCCTTCATTGTGGCCCACCGACTGAGCACCATCCGGGAGGCGGACGTTATTCTGGTGATGAATGCCGGTCACATCGTGGAGCAGGGAAAGCACGAGGAGCTTCTGGAAAAGGGTGGATTCTATGCCCAGCTGTACAGAAGCCAGTTTGCGCATTGACGATAAGCGGAGGCGGGATTTCTGCCTCCGCTTTTTGTGCTATGGCATAAATTACGGCTTTCGGTTGCAAAAACGGGTGCCGGGTGATACAATAAATACATGAAATTCTTTCTGGAGGTGCCTGTATGGAATTGCGTATTGATGGACACCCGGTATCGGCCCAGCCGGGCCAGAGCCTGCTGACATTGATCCGGGATCTGGGGCTGGATGAAACGGACCTTTCCCGCCGGCCCCTGACGGCTAAAATAGCCGGTGAGGTATTCACCCTGAACTATATCCCCCAGCGGGAGAAGGACGCAATAGGGGAGCGGCCCTCCATGCGCCGGGCTATGGCAGCCTCCGGCGGTCAGGTTCGGCTTCTGCGCTATGGGGACGAGGCCGGTAAGGAGGCATATATCCGGACGGCTCAGTTCGTGATTTTTCTGGCTCTGCGGCAGCTCTGGCCGGCAGCATCGGCAAAGGTCAGTTGCACACTGGGCGCCAGTGTTTATATCCGGGTTAGCGGCACGGATTTTTCCGTTGCTGTGCTGAAGGAAAAAATGTGCCGTCTGGTGGAGCAGAATATCCCCCTGTACCGCCGCCGGGTTCTGGTTTCCCAAGCGGCAGCCAGATTCTCCGGGGAAGGACAGCTGGATAAAGCCCGGCTACTGGCCTGGCGAAATGTGGACTTCTTTGATGAATACGCCTACGGAGACTTTGCGGACTATTACTATGGAGAAATGATGCCCTCCACGGGCTATCTTGCCGTGTGGGATATTGTTCCGGCGGATGGAGGCTTCCTGTTCGTCTATCCGGACGATGCAGACCCGAATAAAACCGCAAAATTACCGGATATGCCGAAATTTTTCGGCGTTTTCAACGAGGGGGCCCGCTGGTGCCAGCTGATGGAATGCGAGACCGTAGCGGACCTGAATGCGCTTACCACCTCCGGCCGGATCCGGGAGCTGATCCGGGTCAATGAGGCCCTCCACGAAAAGCGCTTTTCCCAGGTGGCGGATATGGTGTGTCAGCGGGGGGCCAAGGCAGTCATGCTTGCAGGCCCCAGCTCCTCCGGCAAGACCACATCGGCAAACCGACTGGCGACCCAGTTGCGTGTCCATGGGAAAAAGCCGGTGCTGATGAGCCTGGACGACTATTATATCGACCGGGATAAAATTGCCCCCGGCCCTGACGGAACGCTGGATCTGGAGCATATCAATACCATTGACTGCGACCTGTTCCGCAAGGATATGGAGGCCCTTCTCAGCGGTGGGGAGGTGGAGCTGCCCAGCTTCAATTTTAAAACCGGCCGCCGGGAGTGGAAGGGGCATAAGCTGCGGCTCAGCCCGGACTCCATTATTATTGTGGAGGGGCTTCATGGACTGAACCCGGTTATGCTGCCTGCGAATGTGGATCCCAATTTGATTTTCCGGCTTTATGTCAGCCCGATGCTGCCCCTGAATCTGGATGACCACAACCGGATTCCTACCTCCTATCTGCGCCTTCTGCGGCGCACCGTGAGAGACCGTGAAAGCCGGGGGACCTCAGTTCAGCAGACCTTCTCCATGTGGGACAGTGTCCGGGCGGGAGAAAGACGGTGGATTTTCCCCTTCCAGGAGAATGCGGATGTTATTTTCAACAGCTCCACCCTATACGAGCTGGCGGTGCTGAAAAAGCATATATTCCCGCTGCTGGAAGCCATCCAGCCTGAAGATGAATGCTACGAGCAGGCCCGGGGCATTGTGAAAATCCTGAATTACGTACAGCAGGCGGATGTGGACGACGAAATTCCTCCCACCTCCATTGTCCGGGAATTCATCGGCGGAAACAGCTTCTATAAAACATAAACCAGGCCCCGGTCTCTTTACTGAGACCGGGGCAGTAAAAAGCGGTGACAGCCGAAGGGGCTGTCACCGCTTGCTTATGGGATTATTTTACCGCAGGGCTGGGATAATTGCAGATCAGGGAAACCAGCGTGCACAGGAACATGGCAGCGGAGGCAGTGGTCATCCAAAGACTGCGGCGCTTGCGGATTTCACCGCTCATATACAGGTAGCCCAGGCATAAAAGGGATGCCAAAATGGACACAATAGCGGTAATGACCTTCATGGGAACCACACCGGTGCCGGAAAAGATCAGGTACAGCACAAAAACAACAGCATTCCCAAGGAGAACCTGGGTCATTTTTCTCTCAAATTCCAGAAAACGGTTTCGTTTTGACATTTCGCATCCCTCCAGGATCATTTCTTGTCTACATCATAGCACATCCTGCCGGAAAATGCAATAATTTCTGCGGCAAACCGCAATTTTTACTGAAATACTTGCGCAACAGGAAAAAGAATGCTATAATACACCAAAGTATGTTTACAAAAAGGTGTTATGTGCCGTTATGGGAGAACCGCAATATCGGCTGGAGGGCATTGTCCATACCCGCTCAGAGGAGATGGAAGATTTTGAAGGCCCCCTGGACGTTATTTTTACGCTGCTGAGCAAAAATAAAATTGAAATCCAGGATGTTTCCATTACCGCGATTTTGGAGCAATATCTGGCATATCTGGAGGAAATGAAGCGGCTGGATATGGAGATTGCCAGTGAATTTATCACGATGGCCTCTCATTTGATGCTGATTAAGACGAAAATGCTTCTTTCCGCCGCAGAGCAGGCCGAAGCGGAGAATGAGCTGGATCTGCTGCGCCAGGGCCTGATCGAGCGCCAGCGCAAGGAGGCCATGGATCAGATCCGGGTGGCGATTGGCGTGCTGGAGCCCCGAAATGAAATCGGACGCTGTATATTTACAAAAGAGCCGGAGCCCCTGCGCCGGGATCAGACATACCGCTATAAGCATGAGCCCATGGACCTGCTGAAGGCACTGGATGCCATTGCGGAGCGAAATAAACGGCAGCTGCCGCCGCCGACCACCAATTTTATGGGCATTGTCGGCAAGGAACCCTATCCCATCGGGCGCAAGACCCTGGAGGTTATGCGGCGGCTGGTGCTTCGGGGCGCGGAGCGGCTGAAAAATCTCTTTAAGGGGAATAAGAGCCGGTCTGAGATCGTGGCGACTTTTCTGGCGGTGCTGGATTTGTGCAAAACCAATTCAGTTACCCTGGAGGATGATATCAACGGGGATAACCCCAACGTCCGGCTGCTGGATGATACTGAAAAACAGGAGTTGACCTGATGGATAAGGAAGAATTGGAAAGAGCCATTGAGGCCATTCTCTTTGCCGCCGGTGAGCGGATTGAAACGACCAGGCTGGCTGCCGTTCTGGAAACGGATGAAGCGGATATCGTGGAGACGGTGGAGGCCCTTGCTGACTGGCTTGCCTTTCAGCGCCGGGGCATCCGGATTTTGAAGCTGGAGAAGGGATACCAGATGGTTTCCTCCGGCGAAATGGCGGACTATGTGACGAGAGCGCTGGAAACCCGGAAGCCCCCGAAGCTGTCTGCTTCCCAGCTGGAGGCACTGACTATCATCGCCTACTATCAGCCTGCGACAAAGGCGATGGTGGAGCAGATTCGCGGCGTGGACAGCTCCTATTCGGTGGCTGCCCTGATGAATAAAAAGCTGATTGAGGAGGCGGGTAGACTGAATGTGCCCGGTCGCCCCATTCAGTACAGAACCACACCGGATTTTTTGCGGACCTTCGGCCTGAGCTCTTTGGATGAGCTGCCTGCCATTGAAAAGATATCCTTCGGTGAACCTCTGGAAGCGGCCCAGGAGCCGGCGGAGGAAGCCTGATGGGTTGGCTGATTGCCGTTGGCATTCTGGCGCTGATTGCCCTGATGCCTGTCGGTGTCCGGGTGCGCTATGACGCAGAGGGCTTTTTCCTGGCGGTAATCGCGGGTCCGGTCAGGATCCGGATTCTCCCCCGGAAGGAAAAAACCGGCGGGAAAGAGAGGGACGAAGCCCCGGCAGTTACCCCGGAAGCGCCTTCCGAGAGGGCAGAACCGGAGCCGGTAACCCAGCCCCCACCTGCGCCAAAGGAGAAAAAACCTGCCGGGGGCGGCTCTCTGAAGGATTTTCTCCCCCTCGTCCGGGTGGCGCTGGATTTCCTGGGAGAATTCCGGCGGAAGCTCCGTGTGGACAATCTGCGGCTTGATCTGATGCTGGCGGGGGACGATCCCTGTGATCTTTCGGTCAATTACGGAAGAGCCTGGGCGGCTGTTGGAAATCTGCTGCCCCAGCTGGAGCGGATATTTGTCATAAAAAAGCGGGATATTCAGGTGCGTTGTGACTTCTGCGGTGAAGAAACCAAAGTTGTTGCGGGGCTGGATCTGAGCATTACAATCGGCAGAGCACTGTCTCTGCTGGCCCGGTATGGCTTCCGGGCGATACGGGAATATTTGAAATTGAATCAGAAAAGAAAAGGCGGTGCGGCAAAATGAGCCAGACTCTTCCCAATATGCTGGAAAATACCATTGCGAAAATCCGTGAAATGGTGGATGTGAATTCCGTCATCGGAGAACCCATTACCACGCCCGATGGGGTGACCATCATCCCCGTGTCCAAGGTCAGTGTCGGCTTTGGCGGCGGCGGAAGTGATGTAGCCAACAGTGCCAAGGATGCTTTTGGCGGCGGTGCGGGCGGCGGCGTGAAGGTAACGCCCATCTGCTTCCTGATCGTGAAGGACGGAAATGTGCGGATGATGCCGGTAGCGGCCCCTGCAAGCACCACTGCGGACCGGATCGTGGAGATGATTCCCGATACCCTGGATAAAGTGGTATCCTTTATTGACAGCCACACCAATAAGGCTGAATAATTCTCCGATTCCGGGAAATGCTATTCCCGGGTGAGGTGTATGAAACGTTTCTTCGCCGGGACGGCGGCTGCATTGCTGGCCGCCGTCCTGCTTTTTCCGGTACGGGCAGAGGCTGTGTCCGCCCACAGTGCCATTGTTGTGGATGCGTCCACCGGACGGGTGCTTTATGAGAAAAACGCGGATGAGCCCGGCCTGATTGCCAGCACCACCAAAATTATGACGGCACTGGTGGTCTGTGAGCAGTGCAACGTTCTCGATCGCATGGCAATTCCCGGGGAAGCGGTGGGGATCGAGGGCTCGTCCATGTATCTGCGGGAGGGTGAGATCCTGACGGTTCAGGAGCTGCTCTATGGGCTTATGCTCGCCTCCGGCAATGACGCGGCAGTGGCCCTGGCTATTTACTGCGGCGGTACGGTATCGGGCTTTGTCCAGCTGATGAACGATAAGGCGAAGGTGCTGGGCCTAAACCAGACCCATTTTGAAAATCCCAATGGGCTGGACAGTCCGGGGCATTATTCCACCGCCCGGGACTTGGCGGCTCTGGCTGCCTATGCCATGAATAACCCGATTTTTCGCAAGACCGTGTCCGCGAAAACCGTCAGCATCGGGCAGCGGCAGCTGCGAAACCACAACAAGCTCTTGTGGCAGGTGCCGGGGGCGGATGGGGTGAAAACGGGATTTACCCGGGCGGCGGGGAGAATTCTGGTTTCCAGCGCGGTCCGGGACGGGCGGCGGCTGGTGGCGGTGACCCTCCGGGACCCGGATGACTGGCAGGACCATGAGGCACTGCTGGAGGCGGGCTTTTCTCAGTACAGCATCAGACGACTGGTTACGGCGGGGGAGGAAATTGCCACGCTGGATGTTGTGGGCGGCGAAGACGGGACGGTTTCTCTGGTGGCTGCCGAAAATTATGACTGTGCCCTGGCTCCACGGGAACGGGTGACACTGGTCCTTCCGGGAGCGGGCTTTGTCTACGCGCCCGTCGCCATGGGAGCAGAGGCCGGGGACGCCCATGTAATGATTGATGGAAAAGCGGTTGGCAAGGTGCCCCTTGTCTACGGTCAGACGGTAGAGCAGAAGGAGCCGGAGAAGAAAAAGTCCTTCTTTCAAAAACAATTCGGAGGCTGAATAATGAAAGAACGCCTGCAAAAAATCCTTTCCGCCCGGGGGCTTGCCTCCCGGCGGAAGGCGGAGGAAATGATTGCCGCCGGAAGGGTCAGTGTCAACGGACAGACCGCTTCGCTGGGAGATACGGCGGATCCCGATACAGACCGGATTCTGGTGGACGGAAGGCCCCTTCCGGCTGGAACGGAATATGTGTACATCCTTTTGAATAAGCCCCGGGGATATGTGACAACGCTGTCCGATGAGAAGGGGAGACCCAATGCGGCTCAGCTGGTGGCATCCTGCGGCCTGCGGGTCTATCCTGTGGGACGGCTGGACATGGATTCGGAGGGGCTGCTCCTGTTTACCAATGACGGAGAATTCGCAAACCGCCTCATGCACCCCAGCCATCAGGTGGATAAGACCTACGATACCTGGGTCACGGGCTATACCCCCGGGGCCCGGGAGGCCCTGCTCCGGCCCATTGAGCTGGACGGCTACCGGATCCGTCCGCCGAAGGTGACGCTGCTGTGGGCCGAGGGCTCCCGGGCAAAGCTGCGCATTACCATTCACGAGGGCCGCAACCGGCAGGTGCGGCGGATGTGTCAGGCGGCGGGAATGACGGTAACCCGTCTTCGCCGGATCCGGGAGGGCACCCTGAGCCTGGGGACGCTGGAAAGCGGCGCGTGGCGCTACCTGACGGACGAGGAACTGGCTAAGCTGAAATAAAATTTGCATGATGACCTCTTTTTACTTGCAAAATGAAGCGGATTTTGCTAGTATGGGCGTATAGGGCGGTGCCGGGACAGGACCGCCGGGGAGGTCATTATGAGCAACGATATTTTGTCGGTTTTACAGGAAAAAGCTCCAACCTTTTCCAAGGGCCAGCGGCTGATTGCCCGCTATATCACGCAGAGCTATGATAAGGCCGCTTTCATGACGGCAAACCGTCTGGGAAAGACCGTTGGCGTGTCGGAATCCACGGTGGTTCGCTTTGCCGTGGACCTGGGCTTCGACGGATACCCCAGTATGCAGAAGGCTATGCAGGAAATGGTGCTGAACCGGCTGACCTCGGTTCAGCGGATTGAGGTAGCCAACGACCGGATCGGTGACCAGGATGTTCTTTCGATGGTTCTGCATTCCGATGCGGAAAAGCTGCGCCAGACGGAGGAAACGCTGAGCAGAGAGGATTTTTCCGCGGCGGTTGAGGCAATCCTGAAGGCTAAGCGGATTTATATTCTGGGTGTCCGCTCAGTGGCACCGCTGGCGAATTTTCTGGGCTACTACCTGAATTATATGTTTAACAATGTCCATGTGGTCAACGGTTTCAGCGCCGGTGAGATGTTTGAAAAAATTGTGGGCGTTAATTCGGAGGACGTGGTCGTGGCGTTTTCCTTCCCCCGCTATTCCGCCTCCACGACAAAGGGCGCGCGGTACTGCCGTTCCCGGGGTGCCCGGGTAATCGGTATTACGGACAGCCGGGAATCCCCTCTGGGCAGTACCTGCGACCATGTTCTGGTGGCGAAGAGCGATATGGTATCCCTGGTGGACAGCCTGGTGGCTCCGCTGAGCGTGACCAACGCGCTGATTGTTGCCCTGGCTGCCAAGCGTGAGACGGAACTGAAAAAGACATTTGACGCGCTGGAGCATATCTGGGACGAATATGAGGTCTACGAGAAGCACGGCGACAAACAGTGAAACGGAAATCATGATGAACTATGATGTAATTGTAATCGGCGGCGGTCCCGCCGGTATGTTCGCGGCAATCACCGCGGCGGAAAATGGGGAAAATGTCCTTCTTCTGGAACGAAACGAGCGGCTTGGGAAAAAACTGCTGATTACCGGAAAGGGCCGCTGCAATGTTACGAACAACTGCGCAGCCCAGGAGGTTTTGCAGAACGTTCCCCGGAACGGACGGTTCCTTTACAGCGCCCTAACGGTTTTTCCGCCGGAAAAGACCATGGCATTTTTTGAAGATAACGGCTGCGCCCTGAAAACAGAGCGGGGAAATCGGGTTTTCCCGGTTTCTGACAGATCCCAGTCCGTGCTGGACTGCCTGCTGGGAGCCATGCGCCGGAAGAGTGTGACAATCCGCACGGCCCGGGTAAAATCGGTTATGACCGAGGCGGGATGTGTTACCGGCGTGGAGACGGATACCCAGCGGCTTTGTGCCCGCCGGGTCATTCTGGCAACGGGCGGTGTCAGCTATCCCACCACAGGCTCCACCGGAGATGGCTATGCCATGGCGGCCCAACTGGGGCATACGGTTGTGCCGGCGGAGGGCAGTCTGGTACCGCTGGAGACGGCTGGACGGGACGCACAGGATATGCAGGGGCTTTCTCTGCGCAATTGCGGCGTAAAGCTCCTGAATGCCAAGGGGAAGGTTCTCTATAAGGATTTTGGGGAGCTGCTTTTCACCCACTTTGGTGTTTCCGGCCCCACGGTGCTCAGCGCCAGCTGCCATTTGAAGGGGGAGCACTGCCGCCTGGTTATTGACCTGAAGCCTGCCCTGGAGGATAACAAGCTGGATGAGCGGATTCAGCGGGACCTGGAGCTTTACAAGAACCGCTCCATGGAGAACGCATTGACGGACCTGCTGCCCAGAAGCATGATCCCGGTGGTTCTGCGGCGGCTGGAAATCGACCCGGCTATGCAGGCTAATTCCCTTACCCGGCAGAAGCGCCGGACCATGGTGGAGCTGCTGAAGGGATTTTCTCTGGAAATTACCGGGAAGCGGCCTGTCAGCGAGGCAATCATCACTTCCGGCGGCGTGAAGGTTTCGGAAATCGATCCGAAAACCATGGAATCCAAAAAGGTTCGGGGGCTGTACTTTGCCGGAGAAATCATCGACTGCGATGCCTATACCGGCGGCTTCAATCTGCAGATAGCCTGGGCCACGGCCTACGCCGCCGGCCGGAGTGCCGGGGAAGAACAGCAGAAAATGGACCAGGTGTAGCCCCGGCGGAAAAATCTATCATTGACAAAAGGGGAAACCTGTACTAAAATACGTTAGGATAGTGCTAAAGAGATTATTTGGAGGGACTTATCTTATGTACGAGAAACTGGTCAAGTATGCTGCCAAGCAGCTGGAGCTGGATACTTCCGAGATTACCCCGGATTCCACCTTTGAATCCCTGGGCATCGATTCTCTGGACATCGTTGAGATGATTATGGATCTGGAATCCGAGCTGGGCGTGGAGCTGGATATGGAGGATCAGAAGATCACCACTTTCCAGGAACTGGCAGATTTCATTGACTCCAAGCTGGACTAAAAATCGAATAGCCTTGTTTCAGCTGACCGGCTTGTAACAAGGTCGCACTAGTCGGGGAGATAGCGGTGCCCTGTACCTGCAATCCGCTATAGCAGGGATGAACCCCCACACCCGGATGCGTTTGAATATTGTCTGACCTGCGTATAGAGTGTTGATGGATCGGTCTTGCGCAACGGAATCCCGTGAACCATGTCAGGTGGGGAACCAAGCAGCATTAAGCGGATCTTTCCGTGTGCCGCG
>CAZDFB010000047.1:0-13524 GCA_964504605.1 uncultured Oscillospiraceae bacterium
AGAACGCCGTTGACATAGCAATAGCAGCCCTTGCCCTGGGTGCGGCCCATGACCAGCATATCGTAATCGTCCTCTTCAATCAGGGCGGAATTGAACTTGAACTCCGCGTAATCCGCCTTGGTCATGCCGGAGGGAATGGTGCCCTTCAGCTCGGCCTGGGCCATCTCTTCCCGGATCTGACCGAGGGAGGTCTCAACCTCCACACCCAGAACCTCGTTCAGGTTGGAGTTGGCATCCGCGTCCACTACCAGCACCGGGCCCCGGCCCTTTTTGCACAGATAGTCGATCAGCATACCACAGGTGGTGGTCTTTCCTACGCCGCCCTTTCCGGCGACAGCAATCGTATGAGGCATAATCACGGTTCTCCTTTTTGGGTTTTAGCCAGATCGATAAGGGCGCAGTACCCCCATATCGATACAACGATATCGTATCACATAAAGCGCTTAAATTCAACCCACAATTTGCACAAAATGAATTTTTCCCTTTGCTTTTCCCAAAAACACCGGGCCGGGCCCGTCAAATGGGGGTGAAGATGAATTTCTGAATCAGGCCGTCCACGGATGCGTGGACGGTAACGGCCCCGCCGGGGCCGGCTTCGGCGGTCAGATCCACAATCCGGCCCTTCAGCCGCTCCCGGAGGTAGGCAACGGGGTCGTCGCATTCGACCTCCTCAAAGAAAACGTCCCGCATCTGGTTGTTGCGGCACAGATTCTTGATTTCCCGAACCAGCTCATAGCACGCCATGGCAAAATCTCCTTAAACAGGTTGCTGCGCCTCCGGAAGGGAGGCGGCTAAAGTGCATTTTAGCATATTTCGGAGGCGGGCGCAATCCCGGGGGAGGGATTCGACAAAAAGGACTTGAATTTTTCCTTTCGGTCTGCTATAATGCCCACATAACGGATGCAGGGTTCGTATATCGGTAATACAACGGCTTCCCAAGCCGTGAAGGCGGGTTCGACTCCCGTACCCTGCTCCATAAAAGCTCCCTTGTCCATACGGACAAGGGAGCTTTTCAGTTTAAAAATCCGTTTACGAAAAAGCGGTGCAATCGCAAAGGTTTCCACCGGGAAAGGAAAACGGACACCCGGGGACGGGGGTCCCTGCAAGCGACCTGCGGCGGAGAATATCGCAGGGCACCATAACTGCGGTGTCCGCGTTTTAAGGAAATTATTTCCCATACCGGGGATTTTTTGCTTCCCATACCACCCGTTTCGCTGTATAATCGGCTTGGAGGAGGCGGTGCGTACACGGCTGAATCAAAACACGGAAAGGAGCATGGATATGAGCGACCGGAAAAAGAAAATCGAAATCGCGGCTGAAAATGGGGAAACCATTCATCTGACGCTTACCACAGGTGCCGGTGAGGAGCCGGATATCGATGAGATGACTGAGGAGCAGCTGGAGACGTATCTGGCGGAGCTGGAGGAAGTGCTGGACCGGCTGGATGCCGATGAGCCTGAGGATGACAGCAGCGATGCCTATGAGGAATGGGCAGACCGGCATGAGGAGCTGGAGGACCTGATCGATGACGTGAAGGACCGGCTGGATGAGCTGTGTGAATGAACAAAACCGCGCACCTGCTGCGAAGTAAGCCGGCAGGTGCGCGTTCTACTGTAAAAGTCGCTTTTGCCTGCATGGCAAGGGAGATTTTTTGCTTTTTAAGGCGGAAATGAGAATTGACGCGGATTTTACAAAATCAGGATTTTGGACTTTACACCCGGGCGGTATACTGACGATGTGAACAGCGGAAATCACAATTCACACAATAAGGAGTGTAAAAAATGAAAAAATCTATTTGTATTGTTGCGGCGGCAATTTTGCTGCTGGTCAGCCTGGTGGGCTGCGCAGGCAGCCAGGGCGGCACGGTATCCACTGATGGCTCCACTTCCATGAGCAAGGTCATCGGCGCTCTGGGTGAGGCATATGAAAAAAGCACCGGTGTGAAGGTTACCTACAATCCCACCGGCTCCGGCACCGGAATCAAGGCCGTTCAGGATGGTCGCTGTGATATCGGCCTGTCCTCCAGAAGCCTGAAGGCCGAGGAAAAGGAAGCCGGCCTGAAGGAAACCGTTCTGGCCTACGACGGAATCGCTGTCATCGTGCATCCGAACAACCCGGTGGCGGACCTGACTCTGGAGCAGATCGCTGACATCTACACGGGCAAAATCACCAACTGGAAGGAACTGGGCGGCGACGATCTGGAGATCGTGGTCATCGGACGGGAGGCAAACTCCGGCACCCGCAGCGGCTTTGAAGAAATCGTTGGTGTGGAGGATGCCTGCCAGTACCGCCAGGAGCTGAGCTCCAACGGCGATGTAATCGCCACGGTGGGCGGCAATCCCAATGCCATCGGCTATGCCTCCCTGGCAACCATCAAGGACAGCGTGAAGGCAGTCCGGGTGGACGGTGTGGAGCCCAGCGATGAGACGGTGAAGAACGGAACCTATGCGGTCCAGCGTCCCTTCGTCCTGGTGACCAGAACGGACAAGGCGCTTACCGAGACGGCACAGAAGTTCTTCGACTACATGACCTCCGCCGATGCCAATGGGGTCATCAGCTCCGCCGGCGTGGTTCCGGTCAACTGAAACAAATCCATAAAACCATAAGGGCGGGCGCCTCTGCGCCGGCCCCTATGGGCGTCTTTATACAAGGATCGGGGACGATATGATAAACGGAAAAAAGAATTGTTTGGAAACCGTGGTACATGGCGTGTTTCTGGTGACGGGACTGGTGACGGTGGCCTGCGTGCTGCTGATTACGGTTTACCTTATCCTGTCCGGTATTCCGGCCCTGCGGGAAATCGGCCTGGGTGCGTTTTTGTTTGGCAGGGAGTGGGAGTCCACCGCGGCGGACCCCAAATACGGTATTCTGCCCTTCCTTCTGACCAGTATTTACGGAACGGCGGGGGCCATTTTGCTGGGAGTCCCGGTGGGCTTTCTGGCAGCGGTGTATCTGGCTAAGCTGGCTCCGGTGAGGGTGAAAAACGCAATGCAAAACGCGGTCAGCCTGCTGTCCGGCATCCCGTCGGTGGTCTATGGTCTGGTGGGCATGATGGTGCTGGTTCCCGCTATCCGCAGGATATTTCATCTGCCGGACGGGGCCAGTCTGCTGGCGGCAATCCTGGTGCTGGCGGTGATGATCCTGCCTTCCATTATCAAGGTTTCGGTCACGGCGCTGGAGGCCGTGCCCAAGGAATATGAGGACGCGTCCCTGGCGCTGGGGGCCACGGAGGTGGAGACATACTTCCGGGTCAGCGTTCCCGCCGCCAAAAGCGGCATCGCCACGGCAGTGGTGCTGGGCGTGGGACGAGCCATCGGTGAGGCAATGGCGGTGATGATGGTCTGCGGAAGCGCACCCAATATGCCCGATTCCCTGTTCCGGAGCGTCCATTTTCTGACGACGATCGTCGGCAGCGAAATGGGCTACTCCGGAGGTTTGCAGCGGCAGGCGCTGTTTTCCATTGCCCTGGTCCTGTTCCTTTTTATTATGCTTATCAACGCAGTACTGAGCTTCTTCCTGAAAGGGGGGGAGCAGGAGTGAGCACATTGAAGGAAAAGCTGCCCGGCAGGAGAGCGGGCTATGTGGCGGCTATGCGGGGGCTGATGGTGCTTTCGGTGGGCGCACTGGCGGCGCTGACGCTGTTTATGGTGGGCTACACCGCCATCAGGGGCATTCCCCATATCACCTGGGAATTTCTTACCACAGGCGTCAGCTATCTGGATAACCGAATCGGTATTCTGCCCAACATTTTAAACACGGTTTATATCATCCTTGCCACGCTGGTCATGGTCCTGCCGCTGGGTGTTGGCGCGGCGGTGTACCTGACGGAATATGCCGCCAACAAGCGGCTGGTCGGGATCATTGAATACGCCGCGGAGACCCTTTCGGGAATTCCTTCCATAATCTACGGACTGGTGGGAATGCTCCTGTTTTCCAACCGGATGGGCTCGTGCCTGCTGGCAGGTGCCCTGACGCTGGTAATCATGAATCTGCCGACAATTATGCGCACCACCCAGGAGAGCCTGAAGACCGTTCCCCAGAGCTACCGGGAGGGCGCCTTTGCCCTGGGAGCGGGAAAGTGGCGGGTGATCCGGACGGTGGTGCTGCCCGGGTGTGTTGACGGTATTGTGACGGGCTGCATTTTGTCGGTGGGCAGGATTCTGGGAGAATCCGCCGCCCTGCTCTTTACCGCGGGCTTTGCCCACACCATTAACGGCTTCTTTTCGGGGCTGCTCAGCGCCGGCTCCACATTGACGGTGGCCCTGTATTCCTACGCGAAAACGGAGGGCGAATTTGAGGTCGCCTTCGCCATTGCCGCCATTTTGATGGTGCTGACCATTCTGATCAATTTCTGCGCTGCCTGTGTGGGCAAATATTTCAAAAGGAGGAGCTGCCTGTGAGCATCCTGAGCGCTAAGGACCTGTGTCTGTGGTACGGTAATACCCAGGCGCTGAAAAATATCAACATGGAGATTCCGGAGAACAGCATTACTGCCCTGATTGGGCCCTCCGGCTGCGGGAAATCCACATTTTTGAAGACGCTGAACCGGATGAATGATCTGGTTCCCGGCGTGCGGATTACCGGCCGGGTCTGCTACGATGGGGAGGACATTTTTGACCCGGGTGTGAATGTGAATGCCCTGCGCAGGCAGGTGGGCATGGTGTTCCAGAAGCCCAATCCCTTCCCCATGAGCATATATGACAATGTGGCCTATGGCCCCCGGACCCATGGCATTACCGCCAAGGTTCAGCTGGATGAGATTGTGGAGCGGTCGCTCCGGTCCGCCGCCATCTGGGAGGAGACGAAGGACCGGCTGAAGAAGAGCGCCCTGGGCCTGTCCGGCGGTCAGCAGCAGCGGCTGTGCATTGCCAGAGCTCTGGCGGTGGAGCCCCGGGTGCTGCTGATGGACGAGCCCACCAGCGCCCTGGATCCGATTTCCACTTCCAAAATTGAAGAGCTTGCTATTTCGCTGAAAGAAAAGTATACTATTGTTATGGTTACCCACAATATGCAGCAGGCGCTGCGGATCTCGGACCGGACAGCGTTTTTCCTTCTGGGTGAACTGGTGGAATACAGTGACACGGAGAAGCTGTTCTCCCGGCCGGAGGACAAGCGGACGGAGAACTACATTACGGGGAGGTTCGGATAATGAGAAGCCGTTTTGATGAGCAGCTGGGCCTGCTCAACCATGAGATGATCGAAATGGGTGCCCTCTGCGAGGAGGTAATCGCCATGGCCTCCACCGCCCTGACCAGCGGAGATGTCTCTCTGGCGGCGCAGGTAGCACCCCGGGACAAGCAGATCGACCAGAAGGAACGGGATATTGAGAATCTTTGCATGAAGCTGCTTTTGCAGCAGCAGCCGGTGGCCCGGGATCTGCGTCAGATTTCGGCGGCGCTGAAAATGATTACGGATATGGAGCGCATCGGTGACCAGGCGGAGGATATCGCGGAGATTGTCAGCTTCCTGGACGGGCGCAGTGCTGAGGATCACACCCGGCTGAGGGAAATGGCCCTGGCAACGATCAAAATGGTCACAGACAGCGTGGATGCCTACGTTAAGCAGGACATTCGCCTGGCACAGGCGGTGATTGCGTACGATGATGTGGTGGATGAGGCGTTTCTGGCGGTGAAAAAGCAGCTGATTGCCCTGATCGGAGAAAATCCGGACAGCGGAGAATACGCCCTGGATCTGCTGATGATCGCGAAATACTTTGAGCGTATCGGTGACCACGCCACCAATCTGGCGGAGTGGGTCATTTACTCGGTCACGGGTACACATAAAGGGGGAGAATTATGATTTGGTGTGTGGAGGACGACGCCGCCATCCGGGATATAGAAATCTATGCCCTGCAGTCCACCGGGTTTGAGGCCCGGGGCTTCGCGGATGGGACCAGCTTCTGGGAGACTCTGCAGAAGGAACGACCGGAGCTGGTGGTGCTGGATGTGATGATTCCCGGGGTGGACGGCGTGGAGTTGCTTCGCAGAATCCGGGCGGATGCCCGGCTGTCGGATCTGCCCATCATTATGGCGACAGCCAAGGGAGCGGAGTACGACAAGGTGCAGAGCCTGGATCTGGGGGCGGATGACTATGTGGTCAAGCCCTTCGGCGTTATGGAGCTGGTATCCAGAATCCGGGCGGTCCTGCGCCGGTATAAGGGCGGAAGCGTCCAGAAGCTGCTGCGGCTGGATGGCCTGACCCTGAATCTGGATGAGCACATTGTGACCATTGATGACCAGCGGGTGCAGCTGACCTACAAGGAATATGAGCTGCTGCGGCTGTTTTTGTCCCGCCCCGGTGTGGCCTTTACCCGGGAGCAGCTGTTTACAGAGGTCTGGGGCGACAACTATGTGGGAGAAACACGGACACTGGATATGCACATCCGGACATTGCGGCAGAAGCTGGGCAGCTACGGAAAGTACATCGAAACAGTGCGGAATGTGGGCTATCGCCTGGAGGAACGGCCATGACGGGTAAAATTTTTCGGTCAATCATGGTAGCGGCGGGCTGCGTGATGCTGGCCTGTACAGTGATTATCATGGGCTGCCTGTATGAGTATTTCGGCGGCGTTCAGGAGCAACAGCTGGTTCAGGAGCTTTCCCTTGCCGCGGCAGGTGTGGAGGCCTCGGGCCGGGCTTATCTGGACAGCCTCCCCGGCGACAACAGCCGTCTGACCTGGATTGCGGCGGATGGCTCGGTTTTGTATGATGCCCAGGCCGATGAGGAGGCCATGGAGAATCATGGAAACCGGGAGGAGGTGCGGCAGGCTCTGACTGTGGGAGAGGGCTCCAGTGAGCGCTACTCCAGCACGCTGCTGGAAAAGACGGTATACCGGGCCAGGCGGCTCTCCGACGGCACGGTGCTACGGATCTCCGTCAGCCGGGCGACCATGGCGATGCTGGTATTTGGCATGGTGCAGCCCATCTGCGCGGTGGTGCTGACGGTGCTGGTGCTGTCCTTCTGGCTGGCAAGCCGCCTGTCCAAGAGAATTGTGGAGCCCCTGAACCGGCTGGATCTGGACCATCCGCTGGAGAACAAGACCTATGACGAAATCGCACCGCTGCTGACCCGGATCAACCAGCAGCGCCGGCAGATTGACGACCAGATGTGTCAGCTGCGGCAGAAGCAGGAGGAGTTCGATCAGATCACGGCAAGCATGAGCGAGGGCCTGGTGCTTCTCAACGGAAACGGTATGGTTCTCAGCATCAATCCGGCAGCCAGAAAGCTGTTCCGGACCGGGGAGAAGGCTGTGGGTCAGGATTTTCTGACCATTGAGCGGAGCCGGGAGTTGAACGATGCCATTTCTGCGGCGCTGAACCAGGGGCACAGTGAAATTTACATTCAGCGCAATGCCCGGGAGTATCAGATTGATGTGAGCCGGATTGAATCGGAGGATGCTGCGGCAGGTCTGGTGCTGCTGAGCTTTGATGTGACGGAAAAGCTTCAGTCGGAGCGAAACCGCCGGGAATTTACTGCCAATGTTTCCCATGAGCTGAAAACCCCTCTGACTGCCATTCTGGGCAGCAGTGAGCTGATGCAGGCGGGAATGGTCAAGCCGGAGGATATGCCCCGGTTTGTGGGCCATATCCACGATGAGGCGGCCCGGCTGCTGTCCCTGATCGAGGACATTATCCGCCTTTCCCAGCTGGACGAGGGCGTGGAACTGCCAAGGGAAATGGTGGATCTGGGAAGCGTGGCAGAGGAGGTGGGCCGGCAGCTGCGGGTCAAGGCGGAGCGCTGCCAGGTGGAGCTGCGGGTGGATGCCCAGGCCTGCCCGGTGAACGGAATTCCCAGACTGGTCCATGAGATTGTTTATAATCTGACGGAAAATGCCATTAAATATAATGTAGAGGGCGGAAGCGTGGATGTCTGCGTCCGTGGGGATGGGGTGCTCACCGTGTCCGATACAGGAATCGGCATTCCGCCGGAGCATCAGGACCGGGTGTTTGAGCGGTTTTACCGGGTGGACAAGAGCCACTCCAAGGCCATCGGCGGAACGGGACTGGGCTTGTCCATCGTCAAGCACGCCTGCTCGTATCTGGGCGCAAGCCTGGAGCTGAAAAGCGAGGTGGGCAAGGGCACAGCGATCCGGGTAAAATTCCCGGAGGCGGAAGCGGAATGATATGAAAAACGCACATCCCGGGCTGGGGTGTGCGTTTGCTTTTTCGGGAACACTGTGCTATTATGACGAAAAAACGGAGAAGGAAGAGAATGTATGCGATACGAAAATATGGTCCCGGGAATCTTTCACGCCAGACCAAACCGGTTCGTGGCTCAGGTGGAGATTGGGGGCATCCTTCAATCGGTTCATGTGAAGAATACCGGCAGATGCCGGGAGCTGCTGCCTCCGGGGGCAGAGGTCTGGTGCCAGGAAAGCGGGAATCCGAGCCGCAAGACCCGGTTCGACCTGATTGCGGTGAAAAAGGGCGGGCGTATCATCAATATGGATTCCCAGGCCCCCAATACCGCAGCCGGAGAATGGCTTCGCCGGGGCGGGCTGGGGGAGCTCTCCGGACTGCGCGCTGAGCAGGTTCACGGGGATTCCCGGTTCGATTTCTCCTTTACCAGAGGCGGGAAGCCCTGCTTTCTGGAGGTGAAGGGCGTAACGCTGGAAAACGACGGCGTGTGCGCCTTTCCCGATGCGCCCACAGAGCGGGGCACAAAGCACCTGCGGGGGCTGATCCGGGCGGCGGAGGAGGGCTACGGGGCTTATGTGCTTTTTGTAATCCAGATGTCCGGCGTGAAATACCTGATGCCTAATGACGCAACGGATCCGGCCTTCGGCAGGGCCCTCCGGGAGGCGGCAGCAGCGGGAGTAAGGCTTTTGGCAATGGATTGTCTGGTTACGTCGGATACCATGACAATCCAAAGTCCGGTGGAAATCCTGCTGTAGCTATTCGCCGGCGGGCGGGGCTTTTGGACAATCCTGACAGGCCTGGGGCCGAATCTGCAGCTCCTGACTTTTTATGGTCACCCTGGTGCACGGCGGGATGGAATGGGTAATGAAGGCGTTGGCTCCGATAACGGAGTCCCTGCCGATGACCGTTTCACCCCCTAAAATGGAAGCGCCGGAATAGATCGTCACCCGATCCTCGATGGTCGGGTGACGTTTTTGTCCCCGGAGGGCCTGACCGCCCCGGGTGGACAGGCCGCCAAGGGTCACGCCCTGATATATTTTTACATTCCGACCAATCACCGTGGTCTCACCGATGACGATGCCGGTGCCGTGGTCGATGAAAAAGGCTTCCCCGATGGCGGCTCCGGGGTGGATATCGATGCCCGTGACGCTGTGGGCGTATTCCGCCATGACCCGGGGAATCAGGGGGACACCCAGCGCGTGAAGCCCGTGGGCCAGCCGGTGGACGGCTATGGCGAAGAAGCCGGGGTAGCAGGAGATAATCTCCTCCCGGCTGGTGGCGGCGGGGTCTGCGTCAAAGGCGGCCTCCAGATCGGTTCTGAGAATTGCCCGGAGGCGGGGAATCGTTCGGAAAAAGGCCAGACTCAGGTCACTGGCCCGCCGGTCCGGATCGGGCTCCCCGGCCCGGCGAAGGACCGGGACAAGCTGCCCGCTGAGGCTGCGCAGGCCGTCGGTGACCCAGGCCGGAGAGCGGGCAGTCCGGGCAAGCCCCGGAAAAAGGAGCTGCACCAGCTTGGTCAGGGCATCGATGATGCCCTCCTTGTCCGGGTAGAGGCCCCCTTCCGGGGCATCCATATCCGGCCTGGCGGCGTAGTCCTGAAGAATGGCCTCCACAACAGCGGAGACGGGCTGCTCGGCGTGGTGCATGAGACTCCCTCCTTTTGGCATAGTCTATGCCGGAAGCCCCGGAAAAATGCGGCGGGACACATATTCCGGGCGGGTGGCGGATAAAATAGAAGGGAAAATCGGAAAAGCTTACCGGGAGGTAGCATATGGGGAAAATATATTCATCTGTTACGGAGCTGATCGGGGCTACACCGCTGGTGGAACTGGTGAATCTGGAAAAACGGGAGGACCTGGGTGCACGGGTGGTGCTGAAGCTGGAGAGCCGGAATCCGACAGGCTCGGTAAAGGACCGGGCGGCTCTGGCGATGCTGGATGACGCGGCGGCCCGGGGGCTCCTGAAGCCCGGCGGAACTATTGTGGAGCCGACCTCCGGTAATACCGGCATCGGCCTTTGCGCCATTGCCGCCGCCCGGGGGTATCGGTGCGTGATCGTTATGCCTGATTCCATGAGCCCGGAGCGCCGCAGACTGATGGAGGCCTACGGCGGGGAGCTGGTGCTCACGCCGGGCCGGGAGGGTATGGCGGGGGCTGTGGCCCGGGCGAAGGCCTGGCGGAAGGAACATCCCGGAAGCTTTCTTCCCGGACAATTTGAAAATCAGGCAAATCCCCAGGCTCATTACCGGGGTACCGGGCCGGAAATCTGGACGGATACCGAGGGGAAAGTGGACATTCTGGTGGCGGGCATTGGAACCGGCGGGACCCTGTCCGGCACCGGACGGTATCTGAAGGAGCAAAATGAGAAGATCCGGGTGGTAGGGGTGGAACCCGCCGAGTCACCGGTGCTGACCCGGGGCCGGGCCGGGGCCCATGGCATTGCCGGAATCGGGCCGGGATTTGTGCCGGATAATCTTGACAGGCAGGTTCTGGATGCGGTGGCGGCGGTGAAGACGGCGGATGCCATCAGCACCGGAAGGCGCCTGGGCCGGGAGGAAGGACTCCTGGTGGGAATATCCGCCGGGGCGGCTGTCTGGGAGGCGCTGCGGTTAGCGGCACTGCCGGAGAATGCCGGGAAGCTGATCGTTGCCGTGGGGCCGGATGGCCCGGACCGGTACTACTCCACGGCCCTCTTTGTGTAAAAGGAAAAGGGGCCGCCGGGAAGAAACTCCGGCGGCCCCTTTGGGTCATTGGGCCTGAATAAATTGGGCGATCTGATTGGCAATCCGGGCAAATTCGGGAATGGACAGGGTTTCACCCCGGACATTTTCGTCAAAACCCGCGTCACGCAGAACCTGGGCGGCACCCTGCTTGCCAAGCTCGGGGCAGCCGGAGGCCAGACCGTTGGAAAGCTTCTTCCGGCGCATGGCAAAACTGGCCCGGACGGTGCGGAAAAAGAGCTTTTCGTCCGCGATGCCCCAATTCCGGTCTTTGCGGACATTCAGCTGAATGACCGCTGAGGTGACCTTGGGCTGGGGCAGGAAGCAGTGGGCGGGCACGTCAAAGAGCAGTTGCGGCTGTGCGTAATACTGGCAGAAAACGGTGAAGGCGCTGTAATCCGGGGAGCCGGGTTTTGCGGCAATCCGCTGCGCCACCTCCTTCTGAACCATGACCGTTACGGAATCAAAGCAATCCGCCTCCAGCAGGGCGGTCAGGATGGGGGAGGTGATATAATAAGGAAGATTGGCGCAGGCCATGGGCCGCAGACCGGTAAATTTCTCTGCCACAAGGGCGGGAATGTCCAGCTTGAGCACATCGTTCCAAAGGATCTCCAGATTATAAAACTCGCCCAGTGTCAGGTCCAGAATGGGCTTGAGCCGCTGGTCCAGCTCCACCGCGCAGACCTTGCCTGCCCGGAGGCAGAGCTGCTGGGTCAGGGGGCCGATTCCCGGGCCGATTTCCAGCACACCGGCGGTGGCGTCCACGCCGGCATCCTGAGCAATGGACTGGGGAACCCAGGGAGCAATCAGGAAATTCTGGCCCTTCGCCTTGGAAAAATGGAAGCCGTGCTCTGCCAGAAGGGGCTTCATAACGTTAATATCGCATACATTTATCATAGAAATCCGCCTTTTGTGAGAATAAAAAACCTTTCTGCCGACATTATATCAGCAGAAAGGCGTTTTGGCAATACGGTATCATTCGCCGCTGCCCAAAAAATAGACGGTACACTGGCGATAGCCGAACTGAATGCACTCATCATAGGTGTTGAAATACAGGTCCACCCGATTGCCGCCGATGTACTGGGGGTCGCCGCAGTCTTCGGCGGTGGCGATGCCGTAAACATACTCACCGTCGTTGGAGATGATGAACATCCGGGTTCCGTAGGGGATGACCTCCGGGTCAACCGCAATGGCACCCACCCGGGCCTTGGTGCCGGTGGCGGTGATGCCCCGGTCCCAGGGATTGCAGAAATAAGCGGTGGCACCCACCTGCATGGTGTCGGTGAAGGTGAGAATTTCGCCGGTGGGGAGGATGATCTTGCCGTTTTCAACCACGGGCAGGCCCTGAGGATCCACCGGGGCACCGGTGCCGGCTCCGGTTCCCAGAGCAACGACCTCGGTCACCGGGGCGGAGAGAACGGTTTCGTCGGTCAGGACACGGCGGGTTTCCAGACCGTTTGTGTAGGTCACGTCTGCGGTACACAGGTTCTGACCGTCCACGCCCGGAATCAGCACGCTCTGGGTTCCCTGGGGGAGGGTGGCATCGTAGCAATAGGTCACATCGTGAGGCACGGTGGCGGTATAGGTCTGCTCCAGACAGATGACCCGGTCAATGGCCAGCACCATGCCGTCGTAGGTCAGGGAATCCAGAGGCTGGGAGACAACGTCGTTATCCTCGGGGAAAATATTCAGCCGGGTGAGCAGCTGGGAAACGGTTTCGCCATAGGAGCTGACGTGGCTGCTCTCGCCGTAGTACACTACCTGAATATCCTGACTGCGCTGAACGGTGATGGCAGCGGTGGAGCCGCCAAGCTGGGCGGTATAGCTGTCGTTTTCGTCCAGAGTCAGGCCGGCCTCGCCCAGAATCCGGGCCGGATCTGTGGCGTAGGTGGAATAGGTGATGACCCGGTTACCGTCGGTAATGACATAGGTGTTTTTTGCGAAGGCTGTCTGGGACAGCAGAACTACGGCTGCCAAAAGCGTCAGCACGATGGAAGCGGAACGCAGAAGGAGCATTTTTTTCTTGACAGAAGCACGATTGGGCTTTCGCATGGAAAAGCCTCCCTTCGGAAATGAGTACGCCTGAAATGTATCAAAAGGTTACAAAATGTAATTTATAGGCGTTGCGTGTGGTTATTATACCAAAAATATTCAAAAAGTCAAGTATTTGTTGATTTATTTGGGTTTTTGACAACTTTTTAACAATTTTATGTTGCCTTATTATGTTAACCGACAAAGCAGATATAGGGCGGATTTTCCTGAAAATCACGATATTTTGTGGTAAAAAGTTACAGACGTTTACACAATTTGAAATGTTATGTAACCGGTTGTCGAATTTTGTTTCCGGGCGTTATGGAACCCGATTTTCAGGACGGGAATGAAATTTTTTCGTCAGGCTTTCCTGGGGGGTTGACTTTTTTACCGGTTTGTGCTAAGTTTTCTGTAGTAAAAGGCTGTGATGAAGACACGCCTTTCCGGTAAGATTTTCAGAGAGGCTGCCGCTTTGGTGAAAGGCTGCCATACCCCTGCCGGACAGGATACCACTTCTGAGCCGCGGAGAAGAAATGCTCTGCCGGGTGCGCCCGTTAAAGCGTCAATGAGTGGCCCTGCTTGCAGGGCAACCAGGGTGGAACCGTGGAATACTTTGTATCCCACCCCTGTTTTGTT
>CAZDFB010000048.1:0-13421 GCA_964504605.1 uncultured Oscillospiraceae bacterium
GCTGATATCTGAAAATATTTACTTGAAACTTATTATACGAGGAGGTTTCCCTATGAAAACGGTTACAGAGCGCTTCCTGCGCTACGTTTCCTTTGATACCCAGTCCGATGAAGCGTCGGAAACCTGCCCCAGCACAGCCAAGCAGAAGCTTTTGGGCGAGGCGCTGGTGAAGGAAATGCTGGAAATGGGCATTTCGGATGCCCACATGGACAAATTTGGCTATGTTTACGGCAGTGTCCCCGGAAATCCCAAACTGCCCACCATCGGCCTGATTGCCCACATGGACACGGCCCCGGACTGCTCCGGCGCGAATATCCGGGCCCGGATTGTTGAATACAATGGCGGAGATATCTGCTTGAATAACGAGAAGGATATCTGGCTGCGGGAAAAGGATTATCCGGCACTGAAAAACCATGTTGGCAAGCACCTGATTGTCACCGACGGAACTACTCTTCTGGGTGCGGATGACAAGGCGGGCGTGGCTGAGATTATGACGGCTGCACGGGTGCTGATGACCCGGCGGGAAAGCCATGCCCCTTTGAAGATCGCCTTTACCCCGGACGAGGAGGTTGGTCGGGGTGCCGACCGGTTTGACGTGAAGGGCTTCGGTGCCGACTACGCCTATACGGCTGACGGCGGTCCTGTGGGAGAAATCGAATACGAGAATTTCAATGCTGCCGGGGCAAAGGTGGTGTTCCGGGGCCTGAATATCCATCCTGGCTCCGCAAAGGGGAAAATGGTCAACTCCCAGCTGATTGCCATGGAGTACCAGGCTATGCTTCCGGCGGAGCAGAAGCCCGAATACACCGAGGGCTATGAGGGCTTTATCCATTTGACGGACATGGCAGGCGAGGTGGAGAAGAGCACACTGCGCTATATTATCCGTGACCATGACATGGAGGCCTTCCGGCGCAAGAAGGCGGTTATGACCGCAGCCGCCGATTTTATCAATGAAAAATATGGCGCGGGCACCTGCACGATCACCATCCGGGACAGCTATTTTAATATGAAGCAGTGCGTCGCCCCGGTTATGTATATTGTGGACCGGGCAAAGAAGGCCATGGCTGCTGTGGGCATGGAGCCCAGAGAGGTGCCGGTCCGTGGTGGAACGGATGGCGCACGGCTGAGCTATGAGGGGCTTCCGTGCCCCAATCTGTGCACCGGCGGTGACAATTATCACGGGCGCTTCGAGTTTATCCCTGTGGAGGATATGGAGCAGTGCGTGCAGATGCTGGTGGAGCTTCTGACCAACGTGGAATTATAAAAAATACCGGGGCAGTTTCGGAACTGTCCCGGTATTTTTTGAATCAGACTTCAAAGTCGGCATCTTCAGCCACAGGCTCGTTTTCCTCCACCACGGGAGCTTCCTCGGCGGGAACCTCTTCGGCGGGAGCTTCCTCTTCTGCGGGAACCTCAGCGGGAGCCTCGTCAGCTACATCTTCCTCGTGGCACACAACATCCTCGTCAGCCTTGCAGGGGCAGGAAGGCATCAGCTTCTTGGCCCAGGCAACAATCTTGTCACCGTAGGTGGCGATAACGTACACGGTACCGGCGACAGCCGCCAGAGCGGCAAGCAGCTTAACTGCGGTTTTCATAGAAATACCTCCATTTACAGGTTAAATCCCTTTCAGTATAACCACTCGAGGGGAAAAATGCAATCATCTTTTGCGAAAATTGCGAAAAATGTAACAATTTACACATATCCGTACATTCCGCGGACACTGACCTCACCGGAATTGACGGTTTCAATCTGCCCCGGGGCAAATTCCACAATCAGAGCACCGTTGTTGTCGATATCCAGGGCGGTTCCGTGGCGGACTTCGTCGCCCCGGAGGAGGGAAATGGGCTTGCCCAGGGTAACGCAGTGCTGCCGGTAGGCGTTCAGCAGCTGTGTCCGGTCTGCCAGCAGGGAAAGGTTCATGCGGTAGAGCGCGTCTATCATGGCGGCGGCGATTTTTGCCCGGTCTGGCGCATGGCCTGTGACTCCGGCAACAGAACCCGCAATGCCCCGGATATCCTCGGGAAAATCATCCGCGGCCTGGCAGCAGTTCAGCCCAACGCCGATAATGGCATAGGCTACGGTGCCTCGGGGACTCAGCCCCAGCTCGGTAAGAATACCGGCAAGCTTGCGCTGACCGTAAACCAGGTCGTTGGTCCACTTGATTTCCAGAGGAACGCCTGTGGCCTGAAGGACAGCCTCCCGTATGGCGGCGGCGCAGGCGCAGGTCAGATGCATAAGGGCCTCCGGCGGACAGTCGGGCCGCAGCAGCAGACTCATGTAAATCCCGGATCCGGCAGGGGAATGGAAGCTCCGCCCCAGCCGTCCCCGGCCTCCGGTCTGGCTGTCTGCCAGGACGACGGTTCCCTGGGGGGCGCCTTCCTTCGCCAACTCCTTCAGGCGGGTATTGGTGGAAGACAGTTCCGGGAACCAGTGAATATGATTCTGCCAGGGGTGACCCCCTGGCAGATATGTCTGAATTTTCTCCTTCATGGTCAATCGATATCGGAGAGGATTTCTTCGGGCGGGTTGTCCAGAACTTCGGGGTGGGCCAGAATGCGCTTGTAGTGCTTGAAGAAGGCGGCGTAGTAGTAGCCGTCCACAATGCGCTCATCCAGGCAGAATTTCACATCCACATACTTGCGCTGAACCACGCTGCCGTCCTCCATCACCTCGGTGGCCCGGCGCTTGCAACCGAAGGAGCCGAATACGGGCAGATTGCCGAAATCGTACAGATGGTGATAGATGGGCGGAATACCCAGGCTTCCCATGGAGGTGAAGAAAAGACTGCCGTGGAAGGGGCTGACCTCCAGCAGAAATGCGGGAAGCAGACCGAAATAATCCAGGGTCCGCAGAAGCCACACCACGAATTTCAGAAATACGCCGGGAATCATGGTCAGCACACCGGCGGTATTGTCGAAATTGGAATCCAGAGGGGTATTTTTGACATTTTCCACCGCTGCCTGGAGCTTGTTGTAAACATCCTCGGCAGTGTCACTGGGAGACAGATGGACCTTGATGACCGTATCCGGGGAATCCGCCCGCATTTCCTTTTTGATGGTCATGCAGTACTGAATATCATTTCCGCGGGAATAGACCTTCTGACCCGCCAGGAAGCGGTTCAGACCGGGGTAACGGCAAACTGCCCGGACATAGCAGGCCAGCAGCACATGGGTTATGCCGAAGCTGGTCAGGCCCTCCCGACGCTTCTGGCGGATGTAACGGTCGATGTGGGTAATCTCAAAGGAATCCTCAAAGAAATTGGTGGAGGTATTCCGGGTTACCATGATGTAGGGGGAAACCTGGCTCATTGCCGGTAGACTGCGCAGCCGGCGACCGTCCTTCCGGTCGCCCCAGGTGGGATGGTATTCTCCCAGGGGATGAACACGGATGGCGAACACCAGAACCACAACGCCCAGCAGCATCAGCAGATCCGGCACGGCACACATGAGCTCACCCCAGCGGCCCTGCCAGATGGACTCCCGGTAGAAATACAGGGTGAAGGCCACGGGAACCAGTGTAATGGGCAGAAGGAAAAAGACTCCGTGAAAGTGCATTCCGCAGGTGATCTGGGTATACAGGAAAGCAAAGAAGATCAGCGCAATCCAGTAAAGGCAGACCATCATCCGGGAGCTTTCATGGCTGCTGATCCAGAGCGCGCCATAAAGCGTAGCCATCCAGACGGGAATGGCGGTTTTGTAGAAGAGTTCGTCGCCGTTAAGCAGTACGATGAGCAGGTAAACCAGGGCGGCTGCCACAGGCAGAACGATTTGACTCCACACGCTGCCGTATTCCCCTGACCCTTTCAAACAGGCGAATACAATGCGGGTCACTGCCGAGCCGGCCAGGCAAAGTGCCATCAGCCATGTCAGCACGTTTTTGCGGCTGACATACAAGTGTGTTTTCTTTTCCATAACAACGTAAGTATAACAGAAGCCGACAAAAAAAGCAACAAAAAGGATTTTCAGAATATGGCCCTGCTGATAGAAAATGCCGGAGAAATATGACTTGTCAATAATGTCAAAGGGTGGTATAATATATGAGAAAAATTTTATACAGAAGGTGTTTTTATGAAAATTGACATTTATTCCGGCTTCCTGGGTGCCGGTAAAACCACGCTGATTAAAAAGATGATCTCCGAGGCCTACAAGGGCCAGAAGCTTGTCCTGATTGAAAACGAATTCGGTGAGATCGGCATCGACGGCGGCTTTCTCCAGGATGCGGGCATCAATATTACGGAGATGAACTCCGGCTGCATCTGCTGCTCTCTGGTGGGTGACTTCGGAAAGGCTCTGACCCAGGTTATCCAGCAGTACAATCCCGAGCGGATCATCATTGAGCCCTCCGGCGTTGGCAAGCTGTCCGATGTGATCGGCGCGGTGCAGAAGGTCACCAATGAGGACGTGACTCTGGGCTATACGGTGGCAGTCTGTGACGCAGGTAAGGTCAAGGTCTATATGAAGAATTTCGGTGAATTCTATAACAACCAGATCGAAACCGCATCCACAATTATCCTCTCCCGGACGGATTCCGTTCCTCAGGCCAAGCTGGATGCCTCTGTGGAGCTGATCCGTGCGCACAACGATAAGGCAACCATCGTAACGACTCCCTGGAACCAGCTTACCGGCGAACAGCTGACGGAGGCTATGGAGGGCCAGGCTTCTCTGGCAGCGGAGCTGGCAAAGCTGGAGCAGGAGCGGCTGGCGGATGAGGAGGCCCATGAGCATCACCATCACCACCATGACGAGGACGAGGAGCACGAGCATCACTGCTGCCACGGTCACCACCACGACGAAGACGAGGAGCACGAGCACCACTGCTGCCATGGTCACCACCACGACGAGGATGAGGAACACGAGCATCACTGCTGCCACGGTCACCACCACGACGAGAACGAGGAACACGAGCATCACTGCTGCCACGGTCATCACCACGACGAGGAGCATGAGCATCATCGCCATGATGAGAACTGCACCTGCGGCTGCCACGACCATGACCATCATCACCACCATGCGGACGAGGTGTTTACCTCCTGGGGTGTGGAGACCTACAAGAAATTTGAGAGAGCAGACGTGGAAAATGCCCTGCGGATCCTGGATTCCGGCAAGTATGGCATCGTTTTGAGAGCGAAGGGCATTATCCCTGCTGCTGACGGCACCTGGATTCACTTTGACATGGTTCCCGAGGAAATCGATCTGCGCACCGGCTCCGCCGCTGTCAACGGCAAGCTCTGCGTAATCGGCTCCAGGCTGGACGAGAAGGGCATCGCTGCTCTGTTTGGGGTATAAAAATGGTTCAGATTCCGGTTTATGTATTTACCGGCTTCCTGGATTCCGGTAAAACCAAATTCATCCAGGAGACACTGGAGGATCCCCGCTTTAACGCCGGTGAGAAGACACTTCTGCTGGTGTTTGAGGAGGGTGAGGAGGAATATGATTTCTCTGCGTACCCCCACCAGAACGTTTATCTTGAAGTGCTGGATCAGGCAACGGTTACCACAAAGGAGCTGGCTGCCCTCCAGAAAAAGTACAAGGCGGAGCGTGTTGTGGCTGAGCTCAACGGTATGCAGCAGGTAGGGGATCTGTATATGCGTTTCCCCGAAAACTGGGCTGTGGCTCAGGAGATCCTGTTTGCGGATACCACCACCTTCATGGCCTACAACGCCAATATGCGCAGCCTGGTTATGGATAAGCTGGTGGGTGCCCAGATGGTCGTATTTAACCGTCTGGAAAAGGGCGCGGATATCATGCCCTTCCACAAGCTGGCCCGGGCTGCCAACCGCCGCATCGATATTCTCTATGACTATACCGATGGAACCACCCAGTTTGACGAAATTCAGGATCCGCTTCCCTTTGATATCAACGCACCGGTCATCGAGGTTAAGGATGAGGACTTTGCGCTTTGGTACCGGGATGTATCCGAGGAGCCTGCAAAGTATGACGGAAAAACGGTCCATTTCAAGGGCCAGGTGGCGATGCTTCGGCGGGACAAGGACAATATGTTCGCACCCGGTCGGTTTGTGATGACCTGCTGTGTGGATGATATCCAGTTCTGCGGCATTCCCTGCCGGTACACCGGCGCAAAGGAGCTGGAGCCCCGCTCCTGGGTCATGGTCACCGCCAAAATTTCGGCGGAGAAGCACCGGCTGTACAAAGGTGAGACCGGTCCCGTTCTGACTGCGGTGGAGGTCCTGAAGGGCGCGGAGCCTGCGGACCCCGATGTAGCCACATTCTAAGCTTTATAATCAGCAGCCGTAACCGGGTTTTGACCGGATGCGGCTGCTTTTATCTAAGCTTTTCTTAATAACTGTGTTCATAAAATGTTCACATTATGCTGGGTATCTGTGCTATACTGGACGTATAACAACAAAAGGAGGCGTCTGCCATGAAACGTATTTTTTTAATACTTCTTGCAGTAGGAATGCTGCTGTCAGGCTTCTTTTCGCATCCTGAGCTGCCACAGGTTACCCTTGCTTCGGAGCAGACGCAACCGTCATCTTCCGTGGAGGCCGCAGAGCCGGAAACCCTTCTGCTGGGCCCAGACGGCAATTTGCTGTACATAGCCAACGAGACGGTGGAAAGCTCCCACAACGGAAAGCTCTATGGCTTCCGGGGCAGCCTTTTGCTGGAATCCTGGCACCGGAGCTATGCCCAGGATGGAATCCGGACGGTGAGCACCCTTTCACTGTATTTGCTGGATCCGGAGAGCGGCGCTGTCCTGGCCCGGACGGACCGGGTTACCGGCGACCAGACCGTGGTGCAGATTCTGGATGACCGGATCGCACTGGTGGCCCCCCAGGATGGACGGGTGGTTCTGCTGAATGAAAAGCTGGAGGCAGCGGAGTTCTATGCGCTGCTTCCCCAGAACGACGGCTCCTGGTATGTGAGCCCCGATGGGAAAAATCTGTACTGCCTGCAATGGGAGCGGGGACTCACCGTCCGTGAGCTGGCATCCGGCACGGTGGGAGAGCTGCTGACGGATGTATACCAGCTTTATTCGATAAAAACCACCGGGTCGTGTATGCTTTTTAGCTATGTGGACGGTCACACCCAGCGGAACCGGGAGAGCTGCCTGGACCTGAGAACCGGCGAAATCCGGGACATTCCGGAAACGGACGAATACTATGGCCTTTCCCTGTGGGAGGATACCTGGCTGGTTCCGGGGGACTACGACCAGAATCCCTACTGGCGGCTGATTTCCCCGGAGAGTACCCAGTGCATCTTCTATGACAGCGGCTCCCTGACGATGGCACCGGGAGGAATGGGAATCCTGGCGGAGTCCTACAGCGGGCGGGACATGGCGCTCTACGATTTGGAGGGCCGCTTCCTTTCCCGCTGCGCCCTGCCTGTGGATGAATCCGGCTATACGGGCAGCCCTCTGGTATGGAGCGAGGAGAAGCAGGGCTTTTTCTTCCTGGATTGGCTGGACGGACAGCCCAGGCTGATTTTCTGGGATATTACGGTACCCTGTACGGGAGAAAGCCTGTCCTGCTGGCGCTGGGAGCCTGCGCAGGTGCCGGAGGGAACCACGGTGCCCCGGGAATTGTATGTCAGAGCCCGGGAAATTTCCCAACGCTTTGGCGTGGATATCCGGATTGCGGAGCAGTGCCGGATGGAATACGGAAGCTACTCCGGCGTTATGATGACCAACGAGGCCATGATTGAAACTGCCCTGCAGGTGCTGGAGGAGACTATGGAACAGCTGCCCGCCGGCTTATTTGACCAGCTGTGCTACGGAAATGTGGGCCCCCTGCAAATTGAGCTGATGGATACCCTGATTCCCTACGGTGACAGCATCAATGCTGCGGCCTTCGTTCAGGAAAACTATGACCATAATTTAATGGTAATCGACCTGGGCTACCTGACACCGGAGTTGTTTTACCATGAGCTGACCCATGTGATTGACCACCGGCTGACCTTTGATGCCACACTGCGTCAGGACGCGCTTTTCAGCGAGGCTGCCTGGCTGGAGCTTCAGCCGGAGGGGTTCGACTATGCCTATTCCTACACCAGTATGTCGGACTGGACCAGTGATTTTTATGACACAGGTTATTTTGTCAGCACCTACAGCATGACCTATCCCACGGAGGACCGGGCAACCATGATGGAGGATGCGGTTTCCTTCTATTCCTCGGTTGGCGACAGCCCGGCGCTGTACCGGAAGCTGGATTATTATGCCCGCTGCATCCGGGATTGCTTTGATACCGAGGGATGGCCTGATGTCCTGCCCTGGGAAGCGGTTCTGGAATAAAAACGAACAAAGAAGCGAAAAAAGAAAAATCACAGGTGATTTTTCCCGGCAGCTATGTTATACTGAAATAAAAAACAGGAGGTGGCCTATGTACCAGCCACTTGCCGATCTGCTCCGGCCCACGACCCTGGACGAGGTGTACGGTCAGGAGCATATCCTGGGGCAGGGAGCGGTGCTCCGCCGGTTAATCGAATCCGGAAAAATCCCCAATATGATCTTTTATGGACCCAGCGGCACCGGAAAAACCACGGTTGCCAACATTATAGCAAAGCAGTCCGGGCGGACGCTCTACAAGCTGAACGCTACCACAGCGTCCACCGGGGATATCCGGGAAATCGCCTCGGCGCTGGATACCTTCATGGCACCGAACGGGGTGCTGCTGTATTTGGACGAGATCCAGTCCTTTAATAAAAAGCAGCAGCAGTCCCTTCTGGAGTACATTGAAAACGGAAAAATCACCCTGATTGCATCCACAACGGAAAATCCCTATTTTTACGTTTTCAACGCCATTCTCAGCCGCTCCACGGTGTTTGAGTTCAAGCAGATCGATGCTGCTGCCGCCCTGAAGGCGGTCCGGCGGGCTGTTGCTTATATGCAGGAGCGCACCGCCCTGGAGGCGGAGGCAGAGTCCGGGGCGCTGGAGTATATCGCCTCCAGCTGCGGCGGTGATCTGCGCAAGGCAATGAATGCGGTGGAGGTTCTCTTCTCCGCAGGGCAGCCGGAAAACGGTCGTATCCTGCTGACACTGGAGGACGCAAAAACGGTTACCCAGAAAAGCGCTCTCCGGGCCGACCGGGATGGGGACAATCACTATGATTTGCTTTCCGCCCTGCAGAAGTCCATTCGTGGCTCGGACCCGGACGCGGCCTGCCATTATCTGGCCCGGCTTCTGGAGGCGGGCCAAATGCAGTCTGCCTGCCGGCGGCTGATGGTCATTGCGGCGGAGGATGTGGGCCTTGCCTATCCCCAGATCATCCCCATTGTCAACGCCTGCGTGGATATGGCGCTGAAGCTGGGAATGCCGGAAGCCCGGATTCCGCTGGGTGACGCGGCGGTATTGATGGCGACCTCTCCAAAATCCAATTCCGGTCATATCGCCCTGGACGCGGCCCTGGCGGATGTACGCAGGGGCAAGGGCGGTGATTTCCCCCGGCATTTGCAGAATATGCACGCGGACTCGTATACCATGGAGCGGGAGCAGGGCTACCTGTACCCCCATGATTATCCCAACCACTGGGTGCCCCAGCAATATTTGCCGGATGGTCTGGTGGGAACCCAATACTATACCTATGGTCCCAATAAGCTGGAGCAGTCGGCAAAGGCCTACTGGGATGCCATTAAAAACAAGTAGATATGGTGCTCCCGGGGAAGTATTCCCAGCGGGAAATGTGACCGCCGGTGATTCGGTACTGCAGGGGGCACCGGCCTCTGCCGGTGGGCAGCCGCTCCAGAACGTTGAGCTTGATCTTATGCTTCCGGGGCAGAACCGACCGGATGAAAACGCTGACCCGGTCCCCAATCTGAAGCTCCGGGTTTGGCTCTGCCAGGCCTGAAAGATTGGGTGCCAGCTCGATAAAAACACCGTAGGGCATGATGCTGCGGACGGTTCCGGTGACCGTCTGGCCCTGCCGGAAGGCCTGGATGTTTTCCTCCCAGGTGCCCAGCAGCTCCCGCCCGGTCAGATTCAGCTGCCCCTCCCGGTCGTCCACGCTCAGCACTGCCGCGTATATGGGCTGCCCGGGATAAAACAGGGCGGTGGTGCCGGAAAGCCGGGACACACAGCACCGGTCAATCCGCATCAGCGCGGGAAAGCCGCAGCCAATGTCGCAGAATACCCCGAAGGTGGCGGGAGTCTGGACAATCGCCGGTATCACATCTCCGGGGTGCAGCGCGTTGAGAAAAAAGCTTCTGGCCTCCAGCTGGGCGGTCCGCCGGGACAGCAGCGCGGTGCCGTGGCCTGAAAAACCGGTAACATGGAAGCTCACCGGCTTGCCCACCCGGGACAGCACCGCGTATTCACTGGTTTTCCCTTCGGGCAGACCGAGCACGGCTTCCTCCCGGGGGATGATGCCCTGAATCGGGCCCAGATCCACATGGAGATTGTGGTCTTCGTCACATTTTACACACATGGCACGAAAAATATCGCCGCTTACCGGCCCCTGGCGCAGGGCCTCGATGCTGGGAACCGGGGCAAAATCCCCCTCCGGACAGTATGGATGCATAGCCCTTCCCCCTTTCAGGCCAGTATATGGGCGGGAAGATCTTTCTATGACAGGAGTTTTTATGGATATCCGACTCAATGACATTTTGGTAATGAAAAAAGCTCACCCCTGCGGTGAGAAGCGCTGGCTGGTCCTGCGGACAGGCGCGGACTTCCGGTTGCGGTGCCTCGGCTGCGGTCATGAGCTGATGACACCCCGGTTCAAGGCAGAAAAAAACATCCGCGCCGTTGAGCGCAAAGAAGGAAACTCCGACTGATTATGCAGTCGGAGTTTTTGTTTCCGCACCCCTGTGCATCGGAATGAACGGCACAGGGGGCTAAACTTGCGGTGGACCGGCAGCGGCGTTGCGACCGACTTCTGCCCGGGCGCGGGGTATACTCGATGTGAACCAAAGGCCAACGGGTGGGAGGGATTGGTATGTATATCTATGGAGAATTGGTGGCAGGACTGAATTTTCTGGTGGATTTTTTGCTGATTCTGGGGACAAACCGACTGGCAGGCTTCCCGCCGGGAGCAAAGCGGGGGGCATTGGCGGCTGCCTTTGGGGCGGCTTACAGCGTTGCCTGCCTGATGAGCGGCTTCCGCTTTCTCAACAGTTTTTGGTGGCGGGGAGTATCCCTTGCGCTCATGGCGGCAATCGGATTTGGGACAGACCGCTCTGCCCTCAGGCGATGCGGGATTTTCCTGCTGCTTACCATGGCGCTGGGAGGCATCGCCGCAAGAGCAGCCAGCCCCAATTTATGGACCCTTCTGGGATCCTGCGCAGGTGTGTGGCTGCTGTGCCGCGTTGGCTTTGGCGGGAACGGTGGCGGGGGCCTGTGCGTGCCGCTGGTCATCCGGCATGGAGATAAGACCGTCCGGCTTCTCGCTCTGCGGGATACGGGAAATGGCCTTCGGGACCCCATTACCGGGGAGCAGGCTCTGGTTATTGATGCCCAGGCTGCCCGGGAGCTGACCGGGCTGACCAGCCGGGAGCTTCGGGACCCGCTGAAGACCCTGGCAGGACAAACCGTGGCGGGCCTTCGCCTGATCCCTTACCGCAGTGTCGGTCAGGAGCGGGGAATGCTGCTGGCAATGCGGTTTGAACGGGTGGAGCTTGGAGGAAGAAAGGCATCGGCATTGGTGGCCTTCGCACCGGATACCATCGGCGCGGGGGGAGAATATCGTGCGCTTGCGGGAGGAATGCTGTAATGAATAAGTGGTTGAAATGGCTTGCGGAGAGAGGATTTTTTCGCCATGGGCCTCTCTATTATATCGGCGGAACGGATATTTTACCGCCGCCCCTGAAGGGTCAGGAGGAGCTTTCGGCTCTGGAGGCGCTGGAGCGTGGGGAGGAGCAGGCAAAGCAGACCCTCATCGAGCACAATCTGCGGCTGGTCGTCTACATTGCCCGGCGGTTTGAAAATACGGGAACCAATCTGGAGGACCTGATCTCCATTGGCACCATTGGCCTGATAAAGGCCATCGGAACCTACCGCCTGGAAAAGAGCATCAAGCTGGCAACCTATGCCTCCCGGTGCATTGAAAATGAGATCCTCATGTATATCCGAAAAACCGCGGGACAGAAGGCGGAGGTTTCCCTGGATGAACCAATCAACATGGATTACGACGGCAACGAGCTTCTCCTCAGTGACATTCTGGGAACCGGTGAGGATACCGTTACCGGGCATCTGGAGGATGATGTGGATCTGCAGCTGCTGCGGCAGGCGCTGGGAGAGCTGCCGGAGCGGGAGCGGGAAATCGTCTTCCTGCGGTTCGGGCTGAACGGCAGGAAGGAGCTGACCCAGAAGGAGGTGGCCCTGAAAATGGGGATTTCCCAGTCCTATATTTCCCGGCTGGAGAAGCGGATTATGCTCAGACTGCGCAAGGAGCTGCTGAAGCAGACAAGCTGCGCATGAAAAATCCTTGCATTCGACAAATCGGTATGCTATAATCGATATGAAATCATATCGATATACTTCTGTATCGATATAAAGGAGTGGCACGTGTGGAACAGAAGAAAATTTCAAAATCCGTACTAAAGCGGCTGCCCGGATATTTGAACTATTTGAAGAGCCTGCCGGAGGGAGCTCCTGCCCATATCAGCGCTACAGCGCTGGCGGGCGCGCTGGGAATGGGAGAGGTTCAGGTCCGGAAGGATCTGGCTATGGTTTCCGACGGCGGACGGCCTAAAATCGGCTATCTCCGGGATGCGCTGGTGGATGACATCGAGCAGTTCCTGGGCTATGACAATACCACCGATGCGGTGCTGATCGGTGCGGGCAAGCTGGGACTGGCCCTGATGGGATACAAGGGCTTCGAGGATTACGGTCTTAACATTCTGGCAGCCTTTGACTGCAATCCCGCGGTGGAGATGACGGACGAGGGTAAGCCGGTGTACAGCGTGGATAAGCTGGAAAGCTTTTGCCGCACGCACAAGGTGCTGATGGGTATTATTACCGTGCCCAATGACGCGGCCCAGGAGGTCTGTGACCTGCTGATCCGGTGCGGCATCAAGGCAATCTGGAATTTTGCGCCCATTCATCTGGAGGTTCCGGATAATATCCTGGTTCAGAACGAGAATATGGCTACATCGCTGGCTGTACTGAGTATGCATTTGCAGGCCCAGATCAAGGAAAAAAAGTGAATTTGTAAAAAGCGGGAAACCTCCGTATGCCCAACCGGCGGCATACGGAGGTTTTTGTGTAAAAAAGTCCTGCTGCCGGGAGGCAGCAGGACAAAGCTTTATTTACCGGGCTTGAAGGAATCCTTCAGACCGACGCTGCGGTTGAACACCAGATGACCGGGGGCGCAGTCACGGGAATCGGGGCAGAAGTAGCCCAGACGCATGAACTGATAGGAGGCGGGAGCCTTGGCATCGCGCAGGGAGGCTTCCACCTTGCATCCGGTGAGAACCTCCAGAGAGTTGGGGTTCAGGCAGGCCAGATAGTCCTTGCCGGCGGCATCGGGAT
>CAZDFB010000049.1:0-13263 GCA_964504605.1 uncultured Oscillospiraceae bacterium
CTACGGCCTGAACTACTCCACCTTCATGAACGGTGTGAAGAAGGCTGGCATCGAGATGAACCGCAAGAGCCTGTCCGAAATGGCTATCAACGATACCGCTGCTTTCGCCGCTGTTGTTGAGAAGGCTAAGGCTGCTCTGAACTAAGATTCACCAGACAAGAACCTGCTGCGCTGTCAGCAGGTTCTTTTTGCAGTATAAAAGCGGAAAACACCAAGGGGGTGAAGCAATGGAACTGCGGTATACGGCCCTTCGGGAGGGCTCCCTGTCCTCCTTTCTCCGGGGAGAGCTGCGGATGTCCTCGGGACTGATGAACCGCCTGAAATGGGGGGATGGACTTCGGGTCAACGGCACGGCCCGGCGCACCAATTATCCCGTAGTGCCCGGGGATGTGATCACCGTGGAGCTGGACGAGGAGGAGCCGGAGTATCCGGCCCAGGACGGGCCACTGACGGTTTTGTATGAGGATGATTTCCTTCTGGCGGTGGACAAGCCGGCGGGAATGCTGATCCATCCCTCCCGGTCCAGAAATGAGGGAACTCTGGCAAACCTTGTGGCAGGCTATTATCGGCGGACGGGGCAGCATTGCGCCTTCCATCCCCTGACCAGACTGGACCGGGACACCTTTGGAATTGTTCTTCTGGCAAAAAATTCCTATATCCATACTCTTTTGCAGGAGACACCGGTTCAGAAAACCTACCATGCCATGACCTTCGGTGGCCCTGAGGCGGACAGCGGCATAATCGACGCGCCCATTGCCCGGCGGCCCCTGCCCAGCCTGCTGCGGGAAATCCGGCCGGACGGCAAGCCCTCCGTTACCCGGTTTCGGGTGCTGGAGCGGGGTCGGGAGGTATGCAAGCTGGAGCTTCAGCCGGTGACGGGACGGACCCACCAGCTGCGGGTGCACTGTGCCGGCAGCGGATTTCCCATATTGGGGGATCCCCAGTACGGAACGGAGGCCTCCCGGGCCTGCTCCGACAGCCTGGGGCTGACCTATCAGCGGCTGTGCGCGAAGGAGCTGCGGCTGACCCACCCGCTGAACGGGCAGCCGCTCCTCCTGCGCTCTGAAATGGACGCGGAATTTGTGAATGAACGGTAAATTTTTCAGTGTGGGTTCAGAAAACGGACAAAATCCCGGCTCGCTCCCCTTGCCAATCGGGGGTTGTGTGGTATAATGAAGCTATTCTTTTGGAATGAGGCGAACGGCATGAAGAAAATGCTTTTTGTAATGAATCCTTACGCCGGACAGCGGAAGGCCAGCCGCCATCTGGCGGATATTATCGCGGTGTTCAACCGTGGGGGTTATGCGGTGGAGACCTACATGACCGCCGGCCCTGGCGATGCCATCGGTGTGGTGGAAAGCAAGGCCTCCCAGGTGGATCTGGTGGTTTGCTGCGGCGGTGACGGAACCTTCAACGAAACGATTTCCGGCGTGCTGAACAGCGGCGTGGATGTCCCGGTGGGATATATCCCCGCCGGCTCGACCAACGATTTCGCGTCCAGCCTGAATCTGCCCTCCAATGTGGTCCAGGCTGCCAGAGCCATTGTGGAGGGAACACCGGTGCGCTATGATATCGGTCGTTTCGGCAATCGGTATTTTTCCTATGTGGCTTCCTTCGGTGCCTTCACCCGGGCCAGCTACGCTACGCCCCAGAATATCAAAAACGCTCTGGGCCACACGGCCTATGTCCTCAGCGGCATCCGGGAGCTTTCCGAGATCCACAAGGAGCATATCCGCATGGAGATGGATGGGGAAATCGTGGAGGATGATTTCATTTTCGGCGCGATCTGCAATTCCACCTCTGTCGGCGGTATCCTTACGCTGGACCCTAAGCAGGTGGACATGGGAGACGGTCAGTTTGAGGTCCTTCTGGTGCGGATGCCCAGAAATCTGGCGGAGATCACGGAGTGCATCCAGGCGGTGCAGGATCAGAAGTATAACTGCGCCATGATTACCTTCCGGGCGGCACAGCGGGTGAAAATTTACGCAGATCCTACCATGCCCTGGACGCTGGACGGTGAGCGGGAGGACGGTCACCAGGAGGTTCAGGCGGAGAATCTTCACCTGGCAATTCAGCTGATGCAGAGCAGCGGCCTATGATCAATTCCACACTTTGCTATGTGACCCGGGGGGATGAGGTCCTGATGCTCCACCGGGTGAAAAAGAAGAATGATGTCAATCAGGACAAATGGATCGGCATTGGCGGCAAATTTGAAGGAGACGAAACGCCGGATGAATGCCTCCTGCGGGAGGCGAAGGAGGAAACCGGCCTGACGCTGACCTCCTGGAAATGCCGGGGCGTGGTGACGTTCCTGACCAATGGCCCCTGGGATGGGGAATATATGTACCTGTTCACCGCCGATGGCTTTCAGGGTGAGCTGAAGGAATGCGATGAGGGGGACCTGCAGTGGGTCAGCCGGGAATTCCTGGATCAGTTGCCCAAATGGGACGGAGACCAGCTGTTTCTTGACCTTCTGTGGGCAGACGCACCATTCTTCCTGATGAAGCTGCGCTATGACGGACAGCAGCTGGTGGAAGCCGTGCTCAACGGAAAACGGATTCGCTAATCAAACAGGCGTGCCCCGGGCACGCCTGTTTTTTGCAAATAAATGTAAAATTAAGGAAATTTTAATTCCCGCAAAGAGACTTCTTAAGAAATTGTGTGCTATAATGGGCACCGTAAGGAGGCAGAGAATATGAAACGAGGAAAAAGCGCGTTAACCGCGCTGATTATTCTGGCATTGCTGATAACGGGCCTGGTGAATGTGGACAGGATCCAGGGCTTCTTCCGCAACCTGACCTACAGCATGGAGGAGCATACCGAAACGGAGCAGCGGGTCTGGCAGTATGCCCAGGACCACGGCCTGAACTATGGTGACTACCCCGCCAGCCTGATAGCGCTGCTGGAGCGGAACCCGGAGACGGAAGCTTTTGTGCTGGAGTATCCCACCTGGGAAAAAACGGACTGGGATCTGAGCGAATACGCGGACAGCGAAACCGTCCCTCTGTTTATGCAGTGGGATCAGCGCTGGGGCTACGAAAAATACGGCTCCGACTGCATCGGAATTACCGGCTGCGGCCCCACCTGCCTGGCTATGGTGGGATATTACCTGACAGGCGAGGAGCGGTTCAACCCGGCGGATATGGCTTCCTTTTCCCAAAGGAACGGATACTATGCTTCCGGCTATGGCTCATCCTGGACGCTGATCAGCGAGGGCGGCGTAAAGCTGGGGCTGGATGTGACGGAAATCCCGCTGGTAAAGAAGCGGATGGTAGACAATGTGGAGGTGGGGAACCCCATTATTCTGGCGCTGGGGCCGGGAGATTTTACGAGCTCCGGTCATTACGTGGTCATTGTGGGCATGGAGGATGGAAGCTTCCGGATCAACGATCCCAACAGCCACGCAAATTCCCAGCGGCTCTGGAGCTATGAGGAGCTGGAGGGCCAGATTCGGAATCTGTGGGTTATCCGAAATGTTATGTAAACCGCATAGAGAAACAAACAGGACCGGAAATTCGGTCCTGTTGCTTTTTGCCTAAATTAGCCGTTGGCGCGCATCTGAGCGAAGCACTCGCTGCAGAACACGGGACGGTCGGACTTGGGCTGGAAGGGCACCTTAGCCTCGCCGCCGCAACGAGCGCAGGTAGCGGTGAAGAACTCACGGGGGCCACGGGTAGCGTTCTTGCGAGCGTCACGGCAAGCCTTGCAGCGCTGGGGCTCATTCTGGAAGCCACGCTCTGCGTAGAACTCCTGCTCACCGGCGGTGAACACGAACTCATTGCCGCACTCTTTGCAAACTAAAGTCTTGTCTTCGTACATTGGAAATACCTCTCTTCGGTTTTTGTTGCCCCGTGAAAGTCACCGGTTTTGGTCGTAACGCAGGGTCAGGTTGATTGTTGGCGATAAATCGCCACAAAACGGATTATACACAAATGGTTGGAATTTGTCAATGGTCTATAAATTTTTTTCTGGAATATTTTGAACTTTTATACACTATTTCTTAAGGGCTCAGATGCTGAATTGGGCCTGTCCCTCGTAGGGGATGTGCAGATGCTCGTATGCCAGCGGTGTGACGCAGCGGCCCCGGGGGGTCCGGGTCAAAAAGCCCAGCTGCATCAGGTAGGGTTCGTACACATCCTCCAGCGTGATGGCCTCCTCACCGATGGTGGCTGCCAGGGTTTCCAGGCCCACCGGGCCGCCGGCATAATTCTGAATAATGGCAGTCAGCATCCGCCGGTCGATGTTGTCAAGACCCAGACGGTCCACCTCCAGCCGTTTCAGAGCCAGATCCGCGGCCTCCCTGGTGATGGTGCCGTCGCCCATGACCTCCGCAAAATCCCGGACCCGGCGCAGAAACCGGTTGGCAATTCGGGGGGTTCCACGGCTGCGGGAGGCGATTTCCATAGCGCCCTGGGGGTCAATGGGCATTCCCAGAATGGTTGCCGACCGGGTGACGATTTTTGCCAGCTCCTCCGGGGTGTAGAGTTCCAGCCGCAGATTCACGCCGAACCGGTCCCGCAGAGGGGCGGACAGTTGACCTGCCCGGGTGGTGGCACCCACCAGGGTGAATTTTGGCAGATCCAGCCGGATGGAGTTGGCGGAAGGGCCTTTGCCCACGATGATATCAATGGCAAAGTCCTCCATGGCGGGGTAAAGGATTTCCTCCACCACCCGGTTGAGCCGGTGGATTTCGTCGATAAAGAGAATATCCCCGGGGTTCAGGTTTGTCAGCAGCGCCGCCAGATCCCCGGGCTTTTCAATAGCCGGGCCGGAGGTGATGCGGATGTTTACCCCCATCTCGTTGGCAATGACTCCCGCCAGGGTGGTTTTACCCAGACCCGGAGGGCCATAGAGCAGGGTGTGGTCCAGAGACTCTCCCCGCCGGCGGGCGGCTTCAATATAGACAGATAAATTTCCCTTGGCCTTCTCCTGACCGGTGTAGTCAGCCAGCATTTTGGGCCGCAGCCCGATCTCCCCTGCGTCCTGGGGGGCGAAGGTGGGCGAAATAATGGGAGTATCCAGCTCCTGAGAGAATTCTAAGCTCATTGATTTTCCTCACATTTCTTTGGATGCCGCCCCATTCATCTGCCGGACAATACGACAGACTGTAGGGGCGACCATTGGTCGCCCGCTTGCTTTCGGGGCAAAGGATAAACGTGGTTTGCCACGGTTCCGTCAGGTTCTGCCGAAACCATGGTGTAACAGCGGGAACTATTTTGAGACATTCTCCACATTTTTTCGCAGGGCAAAAACCGTCAATGGCGGGCGGCCAATGGTCGCCCCTACGAAGGGAAATGGACGTGGTCTTCATATACTCCATCCTGCCCCTCATAAATGAGGGGGCGAGGGTGCTCCCGGATGTATCATTCGTAATTTGCAATTGTTAATTGCGCATAACCATCTGCCGCAGGGCGTAGCGCACCATTTCCTCTGTGGATGCCTTGGGGTCCACACCCTTCAGGGCGGCATTGATCTCCGCGGCGGAATAGCCCAGCTCCTGCAATGCGGCGTTTGCAAGGGCGGCGCTTCCCTGCTGCGCAGGGGCCGGTGCAGGACCGGTGGAGAAATCCAGCTCCATGGAGCTGCCGCCGATTTTGCCTTTCAGCTCCAGAATAATCCGCTGAGCGATTTTTTTGCCCACGCCCTGGGCGGCGGTGAGCATTTTTTCGTCCCCGGTCATAACAGCCAGCGTAAAATTCTGGGGCCCGCCGGTGGACAAAATCGCCATGGCGGCCTTGGGGCCCACGCCGTTGACACCGGTCAAAAGGGCGAAGCAGCGCTGCTCCTCCCGGGAAATGAAGCCGTAAAGATCATAGGCATCCTCCCGGATGGATTCGGTGATATAGAGCCTGGCTGGCTGGTTCAGCTTCAGCTGGGCGGCGGTATAGGCGGTGACATGGCAGCCGTAGCCCACGCCGCCGCAGTCAATGACAGCCAGGCCCGGCTCCAAAACAGTCACCTGGCCGGAAAGATAGTAGAGCATAATACACCTCTTTGGAAAATGATGAATGGATGGGCAGAATCCCGGAAAACCCCTGTGCGGATAGGGGACTCATATTCCCTCTCATTCATCATTTGTAATTCATAATTTGCGATTGAGCAGGCTGGTGGTGCTTCGGGCGTGGCACAGGGCGATGGCGATGGCATCCGCCGCGTCATCGGGCTTGGGCATGGCGCTCAGGTGGAGCAGCCGCCGGGTCATATCCATCATCTGGTGCTTGGTGGCATTTCCGTAGCCTACCAGAGAAAGCTTGACCTGCATCGGCTTATAGGAGGTGACCTCCAGCCCGGCCTGCCGGATGGCAAGGAGCACCACACCACGGGCCTGGGCAACGCCGATGCCCGTGGTTACGTTCTGGCCGAAGAAAAGCTCCTCGATTGCCACGGCATCGGGCTTTGTTTGGGCCAGCAGGTCCCGCATATCGTTGTAAATAATCTCGAGGCGGGCAGAAAAATCCATCCCCGACGGGGTGGTAATGGCACCGCAGGTCAAAAGGGTATTCTGGCCCTTAACGGAGTCGATGACACCGAAGCCCGTAATGCCATAGCCCGGGTCAATACCGAGAATCCGCATCAGCGCCATCCTCCGGCGATTTGCAGAATCTGGTAAATCACAAATAAAACAACAAATACCAGCCCAATCCGGGCCATCCACACCTGCCACATGGGCCGGGGGGTGTAGGAAGCTTCCTGCTCCGGTACCGTTTCTTCTATGTTTTCCATGACTTTCACCTCAGAATAATCATACCATATTTATTTTGCTTTGACTACCACTTTCTTCGGAAGAAAAATCAATTTTATTTTTTGTACATCATTTTCCAAATGGGTGGAATACTGGCTGTGAAAAGGCGGTGGGTAAATGGAGCGATTCTCCTGTAAGACAAAGCTTCTTTGCGGCAGCGGGGCCATCTCGGCTCTGGAGGAGCTGGAGGCAAACCGGCTGCTGCTGGTGACAGCCCCGTTTTTTGTGAAAAACGGTATGGCAAACAAGGTGGCCTGCGCTGCAAGGGCCCGGCAGGTGGAGATTTTTGACCGGGTACAGCCGGATCCCTCGGTGGAGCTGGTGGCGGCGGGGACAGCACGCCTGCGGGAATTTGGCCCGGATGTGCTGGTGGCGCTGGGGGGCGGCAGTGCCATGGACTGCGCCAAGGCCATGCATTTTTTCGCTAAGGACAACAGCCGGCTGGTAGCGATTCCCACGACCTCCGGCTCCGGCTCGGAGGTGACGGATTTTGCCATCCTGACCCATGACCGAGTGAAGCATCCGCTGGTGGATCCCCGGCTTCAGCCCGACGTAGCCATTCTGGACAGCGACCTGCTCCAGGAGCTGCCCCAGAACCTCATTGCGGACAGCGGATTTGACGTGCTGGCCCATGCACTGGAGGCGGTGGCGGCGACGGGAGCCGGAACAATCACGGACCTGCTGGCCCGGGAGGCCTTCAGCACGGCCTTTGCCGCGCTTCCTGCCTCCTACGCCGGACACCGGGAAGTGCGGCTAAAAATCCACCGGGCGGCAGCGCTGGCGGGCCTTGCCTTCAATCAGGCGGGCCTTGGCCTGTGCCATGCCATGTCCCATGCCTTGGGCGGCATTTTCCACGTGCCCCACGGGCGGCTCAATGGGATTTTGCTTCCCGCAGTCCTCACCTGCAATGCCCATGTGGTGGGGCACAAATACGCGGAGCTGGCCCGGGGGGCCGGCCTCAGCGGCAGCGCCGATTCGGTGGCGGTGCGGAATCTGCGAAGCGGCCTTGTCCGGCTGCGCAGGGAGCTGGATATGCCCCAGACCTTGGCCCAGGCTGGGGTGAATCCCAGGGATGTATGGAGCCAGACGGGAAAAATTGTGGAGGCGGTGCTGGCGGATCCCTGCTGCCGGACCAATCCCATGAAGCCGGAGGATTTTCTGATCCGGCGGATTCTGGAAGAGGTGACGGGCCGTGACTGAGCGGCTCCTGAGCATGGGACTGGATGTGGGAACCACCTCCACCCAGATGGTTTTTTCGGAGCTGCTGGTGGAAAACAGGGCGGGTGCCTTCGCAGTGCCGGAAATGACCATCGGGGATAGAAGAATCCTCTATGAAAGCGGGATTCACTTCACCCCGCTGCGCTCCGGAGACCTGGTGGATGCCGCGGCCCTGCGGAAAATTGTGGACCGGGAGTATGAAAAGGCGGGAATCAGGAGAGAACAGGTGGATACGGGAGCCGTTATCATCACCGGGGAAACCAGCCGGAAGGAAAATGCCCGGGCGGTGCTCCGGGAGCTGAGCGGCTACGCGGGAGAATTTGTCGTTGCCACAGCCGGGCCGGATCTGGAAAGCGTGCTGGCGGCGAAGGGGGCCGGTGTGGTGGCCTGGTCGGAAAAAACGGGGCGCGCCGTGCTACACATGGATATCGGCGGCGGAACCAGCAACCTTGCCTGGATCCGCAACGGGGAAATCCTGGCTACCGGCTGCCTGAATGTGGGCGGACGGCTGGTGCGGCTGGACCCGGAGGGAGTCGTGACCTATGTTTCGCCGGTGCTGAAGGGAATCTGCGGCTTTTCCGTGGGAGAGCGGGTGAACCGGCAGACGCTGGATGCCCTGGCGCAAACGCTGGCTCAGGTGCTGGAAATGGCGGCTTCCCTGCGGGAACCCACGGCACTGCTGGAGGACCTGTGGACAAAGGAGTGCGGCGGCAGCAGGCCGGAATCTCCGGAAAACTGGGTCATCTCCTTTTCCGGGGGAGTAGCCGACTGCATCGACCAAAGGCACCCCTGGCTGGAATTTGGGGATATGGGCCCAGTGCTGGGCCAGGCAATCCGGGAGAGCCGGCTGTGCCGTGGGCCATATATGCTGGGAGAGCAGACCATCCGGGCTACGGTCATTGGAGCGGGCTGCCACAGTGCGCAGCTTTCGGGCAGCACGGTGTACTGCCGAAATGTGCCGTTTCCGCTGAAAAATATTCCGGTGCTCCGGATGGAGCAGCCCCGGGCGGAAGCAATCGCCCGGGGACTGGGGGAGCTGGAGGACCGGGCGGTTCTGGCACTGCCGGGGCCGGCGGAAGGCAGCTATGCCCAGATCGGACACTGGGCCGGGGAGATTATCCGGGGCTTCGGGGAAAGACCGGTGCTGGTGTGCCTGGAGCGGGATATGGCAAAGGCGCTGGGACAGGCCCTGGCACTGCGGCTGCCCCGGGACCGGACGGTGCTGTGCATCGACCGGGTCCGGCTTCCGGAGGGAAGCTATCTGGATGTGGCGGCGCCGGTGGGGCCTGCCCTGCCCGTAGTCGTGAAGACACTGGTTTTGGAGCGCTGAAGCAGAGAAACGGAGGAAAGGTGCGCATATGGAAATGGACAAGGATTTGGCGGCCCGGCAGGAGGCAAGGGAGCTGTGCCGCCGGGGCGAGGCTGCCCAAAGAAAGCTGGCGGAATTTCCCCAGGAGAAGCTGGACCGCATTGTTGGGGCGGTGGCGGAGGCCTTCCGGTCCGCAGCCGGAGAGCTGGCCCGGCTGGCGGTGGAGGAGACAGGCTTTGGAAATGTGGAGGATAAGCGGGAGAAGAACCGCTTTGCCTCGGAAACCGTGGAAGAGGCCATCCGGGGAATGCGGTGCGCAGGCGTATTAAAAGAGGATCCCCTGGAAAAGCTATGGGAGGTAGGTGTGGGTGTGGGGCTGATTGCTGCCATTGTTCCCAGCACGAATCCCACATCCACGGTGTGCTATAAGGCCCTGATCGCCCTGAAGGCGGGAAATGCCATCGTATTTTCTCCGCATCCCAGGGCGGTGAGCTGCACGGTCCGGGCTGCGGAAATCGTGGCATCTGCGGCGGAAAAGGCGGGAGCGCCGGCAGGCAGCGTCGGCTGTCTGCGCATGGCTTCCATGGCGGGCTGCCAAGAGCTGATGACGGCACCCGAGGTGCGGCTGATTCTGGCTACCGGTGGCCCCGCTATGGTCAGGGCGGCCTATTCTTCCGGCAAGCCCGCCATCGGCGTGGGCGCGGGCAACGGCCCTGCGTATATTCATCACAGTGCCGATGTGAAGGCGGCCCTTGCCTGCATTCTCCGCTCAAAGACCTTCGACAATGGAACGGTCTGCGCCTCAGAGCAGAGTATCATCGTGGAAAAGGAAATGGAGCAGCCGGTTCGGCAGGAGGCGGCACGCCAGGGCTTCTGGTTTATGGGTGAAAAGGAGGCCGGAGCCCTTGCCGGACTGCTGTTCCGGCCTGGCGGCGGTCTGAACCCGGAGGTGGTGGGCAAGGATGCTGCACGGCTGGCACGGATGGCGGGCTTTTCCGTGCCCTCCGGCACAAAGGTCTTGGTTGCCGAGGCCCGGGAAACAGGACCGGCCTATCCCTATTCCATGGAGAAGCTTTGCCCCGTGCTGGCCTTTTTCGTGATGGAATCGGAGACGGCGGTGCTGGACAAGGTGACCGAGATTCTGGGCCATGAGGGCAGCGGACACACCTTCGTCCTTCATGCCCGGGATCAGGAGGTGGTCCGGCGCTTTGCACTGCGGGTGCCGGTGTCCCGCTTCCTGGTCAATGCCTCCGGCGCGCTGGGTGGAATCGGTGCCACAACGGCGCTGTTTCCCGCGCTGACTCTGGGCTGCGGAACTGTGGGAGGAAGCGTGTCCTCCAACAATATTTCACCGATGGATCTTATCAACATCCGTCGGGTCGCCTGGGGCCGGGAGGAAAAAACGGCCCGGGAGCCGCAGCAGCCGGTGGATGATGCGCTGGTGGAGCTGCTGACGGAAAAAATTCTCAGGCGGCTGGAGCAGTGAAGGGGGAGGACGCAATGGAAGGGAGTTTGCAGAAGCTTGTGGAGTCAGTGGCCCGGCGGGCCTTTGTGCCCATGGAGGCATCGGGCCGCCACGTTCATGTGACTGCCGGTCAGGCCCAGACCCTGTTTGGTCATCCGCTGACACCGAAACGGCCCCTTTCCCAGCCGGGACAGTTTCTGTCCAATGAGCGGGTCAGTGTGGTGGGCCCCAAGGGCACCTTCCGGAATGTGGCGGTTCTCGGCCCGGAGCGGGGAGAGGCCCAGGTGGAAATAGCCCTGACCGACGGTAAGACCCTGGGGATAACGCCACCGGTTAAGCCCTCCGGGGATATTTCCGGCTCTCCGGGGGTGCTGCTGGAGGGACCCCGGGGGCGTGTGGAGCTGCCCACCGGGGTGATTGCAGCCCAGCGGCATATCCACATGACCCCGGAGGATGCCCGGCGCTGGGGCGTGGAGGACAGGCAGCGGGTTCGGCTCCGGGCGTATACGGCCCGGCCGGTGGTTTTCGGGGATGTGCTGGTCAGAGTCAGCCCGGAGTATGCCACCTTTGTCCACTTGGACTATGATGAAGCCAATGCCTGCGGCATGAAGAACGGGGATCTCGGGAGGATTGAGCTATGACCCGGGCGCTGCTGATCGGAAGGGAGCCGGGAATACCAATGGATTATACCTACGTCGGGGAACCGCCCTTTGACGCGGTGATGATCGGCTCCCTGACACTGGGCGAGCTGCTCCGGTTTCGCAATGAGCAGGTGCTTTCTGCCCTGGCGGAGGGGAAAAGTGTATATCTGTACACCCCCGGGCTGCCCGGAGCCGATGGCAACCGGGCATTAGCCGGAAGCCTGACCGCCGCCCGGCGGGAGCTGAAGAACTGGGGCATCATCTTCACCGACGGAGGCCGGAAGCGGCTGGTAACGGCGGAAGAGGCAAGAAGCCTGCGGCGGCAGGGGAAGTCTCCCGGTCCGGGAGCGGTGCTGACCCCGCTGGCCCGGGAAATTATGGAGGGATCGGATTGAAAATCGGAAAAGTGATGGGCGCGGTATGGGCGACCCGAAAGGCCTCCTGCCTTCAGGGACAGACCTTCCTGGTGGTGGAAAGTGACGGTGCCCAGATTGTGGCGGCGGATCAGGTGGGCGCGGGTACGGGAGATCAGGTGCTGCTGGCTACCGGTACCGTGGCCTCCCGCTACTGCATGGATGCCCCGGTGGATGCTGCCGTGGTCGCCATTGTGGACGGAAAGAAAAAACCGTGAGAAAGCGGGAAGGGACCAAAGGAAAGGCAGGTGGCGCCGGTGTCGGCACATGAGATTCTGATTGCGGTCATGGCGGCCTTCGCTGCGCTGGGGGCGCTGGACCGGATTCTGGGAAACCGGTGGGGGCTTTCCGGACCCTTTGAAGAGGGAATCCGGGCAATGGGCTCTCTGGCGCTGGCGATGGTTGGAATTATCACCCTGGCCCCCGTTCTGGCGGAGCTGCTGCGCCCGGTGGTGGTGCCGGTCTTCGGCCTTTTGGGGGCGGACCCTGCCATGTTCGCCGGGACCATTCTGGCCTGTGACATGGGCGGCGGCGCTCTGGCACTGGCACTGACGGATCAGTATGAGGCCGCCATGCTGGGCGGCGTGCTCAACGGCTCCATGCTGGGGGCTACTCTGGTTTTTACCATTCCGGTGGCAATGGGAATCCTGTCCGAGGCGGACCGCCCGGCCATGGCAAAGGGGATTTTGTGCGGCATCGTCACCATACCTGCCGGGCTGCTGGCGGGAGGTCTGACCGCAGGGTTTCCCGTGAATATGCTCCTGCGGAATATCCTGCCCATTGTGCTCATCGGGGCACTGATTGCCCTGGGGCTCTGGAAGGCAGAGAAGGCCATGGTTCAGGGCTTCGTGGTATTTGGAAAGCTGGTGGTGGCGGTCATCACCCTGGGACTGGCGGCGGCGATTCTGGAGGCGCTGACCGGCTTTGCGGTCATTCCGGGCATGGCCCCGATTTCCGAGGGCTTCCAGACCGTCGGCTCCATCGCCATCGTTCTGGCAGGTGCTTTTCCGCTGGTGGCGGTGCTGACCCGGCTCCTGCGGCGGCCCCTGACCCGGGCGGGACATTATCTCGGTATCAACGATGCCGCCGCAGGGCTGGTGGCAAGCCTTGCCAATTCCATTGCCACATTCGGTATGGTGAAGGACATGGACAGCCGGGGGAAGGTGGTCAATATTGCCTTCGCGGTATCGGCGGCCTTTGTATTCGGGGATCACCTGGGGTTTACAGCCGGGTTTGCCCCGGAGATGCTGCCCGCCATGATCGTTGGAAAGCTGACGGGTGGAATCAGCGCCGTGCTGGTGGCGCTGGTGCTGACCCGCAGGGACAGACTGCGCTGAAGCGCGGGACTTGATGAAAGGATGGAACAAAATGGATACAAATTCTCTTGGTATGATCGAAACAAAGGGCCTGGTGGGGGCCATTGAGGCGGCGGATGCCATGGTGAAATCCGCCAATGTCCAGCTGGTGGGCAAGGA
>CAZDFB010000050.1:0-12990 GCA_964504605.1 uncultured Oscillospiraceae bacterium
CGAAGCAGATGGGCTGCAGGCTCTTGACGATCTCGTAGGGATCGAAGCCCTTGGCCTGGCAGATTTCGCGGCACTCTTCAACGGAGTTCAGACCGTACTGAGCCAGAACGCCGTTGATCTTGTCGATCTTTCTTTCGTAACCTTCAAACAAAGCCATTGTAGCGTCCTCCTCTTATTCGTGGCGGGGGTCGATGTACTTGGCAGCGTCAGCAAAGCGACCGTAGGAGCCCTTTGCCTTCTTCAGAGCCTCGTTGGCATCGTCACCCTTCTTGATGAAGTCCATCATCTTGCCCAGATTGATGAACTCGTAACCGGTGATCAGGTTGTCCTCGTCCAGAGCGATGCGGGTAACGTAACCCTCAGCCATCTCCAGATAACGGGGGCCCTTAGCCTTGGTGGCAAACATGGTGCCAACCTGGCTGCGCAGACCCTTGCCCAGGTCCTCCAGAGAAGCCCCCACAGCCAGACCATCCTCGGAGAAGGCGGACTGGGTACGACCGTAGACAATCTGCAGGAACAGCTCACGCATGGCGGTGTTGATGGCGTCGCACACCAGGTCGGTGTTCAGCGCTTCCAGAATGGTCTTACCAATGAGGATCTCGGAGGCCATAGCGGCGGAGTGGGTCATACCGGAGCAGCCCAGGGTCTCAACCAGAGCTTCCTCGATGATGCCCTCCTTCACGTTCAGGGTCAGCTTGCAGCAGCCCTGCTGGGGAGCACACCAGCCGATACCGTGGGTGAAACCGCTGATATCGGAGATCTGCTTTGCCTGAACCCACTTGCCCTCTTCGGGAATGGGAGCGGGACCGTGATAGGCACCCTTGGCAACGGAGCACATGTTTTGCACTTCTGCACTGTAAATCATGGCAATTTTCCTTTCTTTCAAAAGACTGTTTGTCTTTGGATATATATGATCGGATATCCGAAGATTTCCGCATATATTATACATTCTGCACCGTCAATTGTCAATTACTAAGGCCTCAAATTCGATATATTCGTATCAGAAAAGTGCCTCAAGCCGGTCTCCGGGCAGAAAGCAGCGGTCCTGCCCTCCGGGGGGAGCAGGACCGTGGAAGCGTGAAAACCATTTCCTTCAGGAGAGCTCCAGAATGCCGTGAAGCTCCTTGAAGGCCAAAATCCGGCGGACGGTGCTGTCCAGCCACTGCTGGGTCAAAGTTCCGTCCTCCACAGCGGCAATTACCGCGTCAAAGGCTTCCGCCAGATTTTCGGGCATCAGCAGGATGTCGCACCCGGCCTGAAGAGCGGAAACGGCGGCTTCTCCGGAGGAATAAGCGTTGACAATGCCTCCCATTTCCAGAGAATCGGTGATGACCAGCCCCTCAAAGCCCAGCTCCTCCTTCAAAATACCGGTGACCACCGTGGGTGACAGGGTGGCGGGGGCGCTGTCCCCGGTGACCTCCGGAAGGGCAATGTGCCCAACCATAATCAGGTCACCCTGATCCGCCTCCAGGAAGGGAATCCACTCGCACTGAAGCAGCTGCTCCTTCGTTTTACGGCTCACCGCCAGGGAAAGGTGACTGTCCTCGCCGGTGTCACCGTGACCGGGGAAGTGCTTGAATACGGCTATGATGCCCTGGGCGTTAAGACCGTCTGCCATGGCACCTGCCATCAGGGCGGCGGTTTCGGGATCCGGGGAGAAGGCCCGGGTTCCGATGATGGGATTGGCGGGATTGGTATTGACATCTGCCACCGGGGCAAAATCCAGGTTGAAGCCGTACTCCCGCAGGTATGTGCCAATGGTGGTACCCATGGAGAAGGCCTGGGTAATGTCTCCGGTCTGACCGATGGCAGCGGCGTTTTTGTATTTGGGCAGGTCGAAGGCCCTGTGGTTGGCGAGCCGGGCTACGCTGCCGCCCTCCTCGTCCACACACAGAAACAGCGGTGTGGCGCTGGCTGCCTGAAAGGCTGCGTTGAAGGCTGTTACCTGCTCGGGGGAGGTAATGTTTTTCCCGAAGAGGACAATGCCGCCTACGGGATATGTAACCAGTGCCTCCCGCATTCCGTCGGTCAGGACAGTGACCCCGGCAGAGGCGGAATCGCTGATCTGGGCTGTGGATTGGCTTAAATCCAATGCGTCAGGCCGAACAATAAAAAGTTGACCGACTTTTTCCCGCAGGGTCATGTCCGCCAGCATGGCATCGATTCCCGTGAGGGGAGGGGCGGTTTCCTCCGGCGGCTGGGTAGGCTCGGAGGAAATCTCCGGCACCGATTCCTCCGGGGCGCTGCTCTGAGCAGGCCCGGCAGCATCGGTGGCGGGAGAGTTGGGCGCATAAAGACACCCGCAGAGAAGAAACGCCAGAAGGGTGGGCCAGATGAAAGGGCGGAGACTGCAATTACGCATGGATCAGCCTCACAAATTCTTCGCGCTGGGGATCCCGGAAAAAGGCGGAGCCGGATACAAGCACATCCGCGCCGCTGCTTTTGCAGACGGAGGCGGTTTTGCGGTCAACGCCGCCGTCCACCTGAAGGTGGCAGGTGGGATTGCACCGGTCCAGCCAGCCCCGCAGCATTTCCAGCTTGGGCATGGTTTCTGGCATGAAGCCCTGACCGCCGAAGCCGGGCTCCACGGTCATGACCAGAATCATGGAAACCTTTTCCAGATAGGGAAGGGCAGCCTCTGCCGCCGTTCCGGGCTTGAGGGCAATGGCGGGCTTAACGCCCAGGGCGGCAATGCGGTCGATGGCAGCCATGGTATTTTCCGGCGTGTCGGATTCCAGATGCACGGTCAGAATATCCGCACCAGCGGCGCAGAAGCCTTCAACATAGCGAATGGGCCGGTCAATCATCAGATGCACATCCAGCGGAAGGTCCGTGACCCGGCGGATGCACTTAAGCACGGGCAGGCCGATGGTGATGTTGGGAACGAACAGACCGTCCATCACATCCACGTGGACCCAGTCGCCGCCGCTTTTTTCAATCATGTGGATATCCCGCTCCAGATTGGCAAAATCCGCGGACAGGATAGAGGGTGAAATCAGAGCCATAATGTTTATCTCCTTGCAGCAAATCTGTTTCCCGACTAGAATAGCACAATGACGCAAAAAAAGCAATCACTGGAAAAGATTGTCAGGTGTGATTCGGAAATTTCCGACCATACTATTCCCGTACCAAATAAAAAGGAGGATGACATTATGAACTGCCATGCCAATAAGTGCATTGAGTGCACCGTCAAGCAGTGCGCCCATCATTGCGACAGCGAAAACTACTGCTCTCTGGACCGGATCTTGGTGGGAACCCATGAAGCGGCTCCCGCAGTGGACCAGTGCACGGACTGCAAGTCCTTCCGCAAGAAGTAAGCCTCCGGCGCAGCCGCAACCCCGGCTGCGCTTTTTCTATATTTCTCTTGACGGGTGTGTAAAAAGTCGGTATGATGGTAAGGAAATTTGGCGGAAAGCTGAAAAAAACTTCAGTTTTTGTTTATAAAACGTTTTGCCGCCGTACATAATTTTTTCATATCTGACAGGTATGCTTGTGACAAATGAATTAAGGAGGTAAAAGATATGGATACCTTTGAAAATAACGATGTGCTTCAGCCGGAGCGGGAGGAAGAGTTGCCCCGGGCGTTTTCCTCCCCGACGGAGCAGCCTGCCCCCCAGACTGAGCAGACGACCCAGCCCGCCCCGGCGGCAGAACCCCGGCAGGTGCCGCCTCAGCCCCAGCAGCCCCCAGTGGAAGCCCAGGATACCCTCTACCGCGGCAGTGGCGCGGGCCGCAGGGAATCCCCCTACGGTGAAAATCCCCAGACGGCATATGGCTATACCCAGCCCCGTCAGGATGGATACGGGTCCCAGGGCTATTACCAGCAGCCCCGGTATCAGGACGGCTATCAGAATCCCCAGCAGCAGGCGCCCTACCGGCCGGCAGGCCAGCCCAATTATTACCAGCCCGGCTATTATGCCCCCCAGACACCGCCTCCAAAGCCGCCCGTAAAGCGGAAGAAGGAGCATAAGAAGGGCGGCGTGTGGAAGAGCATTGTTGCCGCGGTGCTGATTCTGGTCCTGGTAGGCGGCAGCTGCTATGCAACCGCCGCTGTGGTGGACAGAAGGTGGGAGGACAGAACCCGGCAGATCACCGACAGCTTCAACAATCAGCTGGAGGAAATGCAGAAGCAGATCGACGCCCATTCCAACGACGCTACCGGCACCTCCGTCTCCGGCACTGCCAATACCAATGCCAGCGGCGAGGGCCTGACACCTGCCCAGGTGTATGCCCAGAATGTTCAGTCTGTGGTGGCGATTGCCAGCACGGTAACAACAAGCTACTACGGGCAGACGACCAGCGGTACATCCACCGGCTCCGGCTTTATCATTACCGAGGACGGCTATGTGGTGACCAACTACCATGTGGTGGAGGATGCGACAGCCATTTCCGTCACCACCAACGCCGGTGAGGTTTATGCAGCCACACTGGTGGGCGGCGATTCCACCAACGATGTGGCGGTGCTGAAGGTGGAGGGCAAGGACCTTCCCACAGTGAAGATCGGCTCCAGCAGTGACCTGATCGTAGGCGACCAGGTTGTTGCGGTGGGCAATCCCCTGGGTGAGCTGACCAATACCCTGACTGTGGGCTATGTCAGCGCCAAGGACCGGATGGTCACAACAGATGGCTTTGCCATCAATATGCTCCAGACCGACGCGGCTATCAATTCCGGCAACTCCGGCGGCCCCCTGTTCAATATGAACGGCGAGGTGGTGGGCATCACCTCCGCGAAATATTCCGGATCGTCCTCCTCCGGCGCGACCATTGAGGGCATCGGCTTTGCCATTCCCATTGATGATGTATACAGCATCGTGGAGGACCTGATCCAGTATGGCTATGTAACCGGCGCGTATCTCGGCGTGTCCGTCAGCGATATGGACAGTGCTGCCGCCAATTACTACGGTATGCCCGTGGGTGCCTATGTCCGTGAGGTCACGGAGGGCTATGCGGCTCAGAAGGCAGGTCTGCAGCCCAAGGATATCATCGTTGCCATTGGTGAGTATGAGGTCAACGGTGTTACCGCACTGACCCGGGCGCTGCGCCATTTCAGAGCCGGGGATACCACGACCATTACGGTCTTCCGCAGCGGTGTGGAAATGGTGCTGACCATCACCATGGACGAAAAGCCCGATACGACTCAGACCACGCTTCCCCAGAGCACCATCAAACCCTGAGGAATAGGTCCCGGGAAAACAGAATACAGTAAGGCGTACCCAGTTGCAAAGGCGGAGAACCTGCCACGGGTGCGCCTTTTCTGCTTTCCCTAAACGGAAATCATTTTCGTAAAAAATTACACAAGGGCAAAGACCAATGCTGTGGAAAATAGCAGTAGAAATCCGGCGGAAAATGCGCTAAAATATAAAAACAGCAAGTTACCCATCCCTGACTGTTAATGGAGGCAGCCTGATTTATGAAAAAGAACAAGCAAAAATCTTCCGGAGCCCGGAAGGCACTGATCGTGCTTTGTGTGCTTCTGGCAATTATTCTTACGGTGCTGGCGGGAGCTACCATCTACGCCAAGAGCCTGCTGGGCAGGATCAATTATGTGGATCCGAAGCAGGAGGAGACCATGTCCCCGGAGGAAGCCAGTCAGTACCTGGAGACGATGGAGACGGACCCGGAGGCCACCGGCCCGACTATGACGGACGATGAGCTGGACTGGGGCGAAAACAACACACAGATCGGAATGTCCGACAATATTGTGAATGTGCTCCTGATTGGTCAGGATGCCCGCCCGGGCTGGGGACGGTCCCGGTCGGATGTGATGATCCTGTGCACCTTCAACAAGGAAACCAAGACCCTGACGCTGACCTCCTTCCTGCGGGATCTCTATGTGCAGATCCCGGGATATGGCAACAGCAAGCTGAACCATACCTATGTCTGGGGCGGCATGGAGCTGCTGAATCAGACCCTGGAGAATAATTTTGGCCTTCATGTGGACGGAAATGTTGAGGTCAACTTTGAGGGGTTCTCTCAGCTGATCGAGCTGCTGGGCGGCGTGGATATGGAGCTGCGCCAGGACGAGGCCAATTACATCAACCGGAAGCTGGGCTACGCGGGCCTCGGCGCCGGACAGCAGCATCTGAACGGAGAGCAGGCTCTGTGGTATGCCCGAATCCGGGCACTGGATGCTGACGCGGATTTCAGCCGGACGAACCGTCAGAGAAAGGTCCTGATCTCCCTGGTGGACTCGTTCAAAAGTGCCAATCTGACAACCATCCTCAGCTTGCTGGATCAGGCAATGCCCATGCTGACCACCGATATGACCCAGGCGGATCTGGTCAGCTATGTGACAGAGCTGTTCCCCCTGCTGGCGGACTGCACCATCGTCAGCCAGCGTATCCCTGCCGACGGAACCTACAGCCTTCCCACCATCAATGGAATGAGCGTGGTCAAGGCGGATATGAACGCCGCCCGGCAGCTTTTGGAGGACACCCTTGGCGTAGACGAGGAATAAACGCAGCAAGTCCCGGAGCCATAGCGGCTCCGGGACTTTTTTGATAAACAGCAGGAAAAAATTACCTTATAATCTATTCTGAAATGTTTTAAAATTTCCGAGTGTGGAAGAATATAACCAGTTTATATGAAATTATTTTCTATATTATATGAAACTGGGAATTGACAAATTCTGTAAGCCCCGATATAATGGTAGGGAAATGGGGTGTTTCCGATGGAGCTGACAAAAAGCGAAATGGAGATTATGGATGTATTATGGGAGGCCCGGGAGCCTTTGTCCCGGTCTGATCTGCTGAACAGATCCGGTGCAAAAACCTGGAAGGACAGCTCGGTGCACATCCTGCTGAACGGTCTTCTTCAAAAAAATGCCATCCGGGAGGCCGGTGTGGTCAAGCGGAGCAAGACCTATGGACGTACCTTTGCCCCGACCCTGACCCGGGAGGAATATTTTGCGGAGACGATTTTCTGCCACCGCTGCAAGCCGGAGATTGTGGGCCTGATCGCTGCCCTCCTGAAGCGGCGGGAGATTACCTCCCAGCAGCTGGACATGATTGAGACGCTGGTTGCGCAAAGAAAAGAATACACGGCATAACGGAGCTGCGAATGCGGCTCCGATTTGTTTTTTATCGGGGCTTTTGGCGTTTCTGTAACACAAAAAGTCGAAAACGATACAATCATAATTGAAAATGGTTGACAAAATGAAGAATCGTGTGTATAGTATTCTGGTCGATTCGGGGCCGGGTGCTCTATGAAAAGGAAGCGTGTAACGATGATAAAAACTTCTGAGCTCTTTGATTTACGTTATTCCCTGGCGGGCGGATATCTTGCGGCGTTTGAGTATCCCTGGCAGGCCCTGGGCGGGATAAAGGATGAGATTCTGGCCCTGGGGCCGAAGTTGGGGGATGACTATGTGGAGCGCCAGCCGGGGGTGTGGGTCCACAAAACTGCCACAGTGGCCCCTACGGCCTTTCTGGGTGCTCCCTGCATCATTGGCCCGGGTACAGAGGTTCGCCACTGCGCCTTTATCCGGGGAAGCGCACTGATTGGCAGTCGCTGTGTGGTTGGCAATTCCGTGGAGCTGAAAAATGTAATCCTGTTCGATCAGGTACAGGTTCCCCATTACAATTATGTGGGTGACAGCATACTGGGCTACCGCTCCCACCTGGGGGCCGGCGCGCTGACCTCCAATGTAAAATCCGATAAGCGGCCCGTGGTGGTAAAGGGTGAGGGCGTGCGTATGGAAACGGGCCTGAAGAAATTCGGGGCCATGGTGGGGGACTACGCAGAGGTGGGGTGCAACAGCGTTCTCAATCCCGGAACGGTGGTCGGGCCCCATACCAATATTTATCCCACCAGCTGTGTCCGGGGCATTGTGGCCCCCAACCGGATATGGAAGAACGATGGCACTGTGGTGGAAAAGCGGAGGACGGACGATTAAGGAGTGCGGGTAACTGCATCGGGCCCAATTGAAAGGAGCGTATCCATGGGAAAATACTTCGGAACTGACGGCTTCCGCGGAGAAGCCAATGTTGTGCTGACGGCGGACCATGCCTTTCGGGTAGGTCGTTTTTTGGGCTGGTATTACGGTCAGCTGAAGCGCCGCGCCGGCTCTGATGAACCGGCACGGATCGTAATCGGCAAGGATACCCGCCGCTCCAGCTATATGCTGGAATACAGCCTGGTGGGCGGGCTGGTGGCCTCCGGTGCCGATGCTTACCTGCTCCATGTGACGACCACTCCCTCGGTGGCCTTCGTTGTGCGGACGGACGGATTTGATTGCGGTATTATGATCTCCGCTTCCCACAACCCCTATTATGATAACGGCATCAAGCTGATTAACGGCTCCGGGGAGAAAATGGACGACAGCGTAATCTCCCTGGTGGAGGCCTATCTTGACGGAGAGCTGGTTGCATTCGACCGGCGGTGGCAGGAGTTGCCCCTGGCAAAAAAGGAGCAGATCGGACGGACGGTGGACTATGTTTCCGGGCGGAACCGGTATATCGGCTACCTGATCAGCCTGGGATTGTATTCCTTCAAGGGAATGCGGGTGGGCCTGGACTGCGCGAATGGCGCGTCCTGGAACATTGCCAGAGCCGTTTTTGATGCACTGGGGGCGAAAACCTATGTAATCAACGCAGAGCCCGACGGCTGCAATATCAACGCAAATGCAGGCTCCACCCATATCGAGGTGCTTCAGCGCTATGTGCTGGAAATGGGCCTGGACGTGGGCTTTGCCTATGATGGGGACGCGGATCGTTGCCTTTGCGTGGATGAAAAGGGAAATATCGTCACCGGCGACCATATCCTCTATATCTGCGGACGCTATATGAAGGAAAAGGGAACGCTTCTGGGCAATACGGTGGTCACCACGGTTATGAGCAATTTCGGCCTGTACAGGGCCTTCGACGAATTGGGCATTGATTACGCCAAAACCGCCGTGGGCGATAAATACGTCTATGAATACATGATGATGAATGGATGCCGGATCGGCGGAGAGCAGTCGGGTCATATCATTTTCTCCAAGCACGCCTCCACCGGTGACGGAATTTTGACCAGCCTGATGATTATGGAGGTCATGAAGGCAAAAAAGAAGACCCTGAGCCAGCTGTGTCAGGGACTTACCATCTATCCCCAGGTTCTGGAGAATGTTAAGGTGGCGGATAAGGCCGCGGCCCGGCAGGATCCCGATGTTCAGGCGGCGGTGGCGGAGGTTTCCGCCAGGCTGGGTGATTCCGGACGGATCCTGGTCCGGGAGTCGGGAACGGAACCGAAGCTCCGGGTCATGGTGGAGGCGGAATCCACAGACATTTGCCGGGAATGCGTGGACAAAGTGGTGGCGGTCATCCGCCGCAAGGGATATACGGGCTGACGGTTGCTTACTAAAAATACAAAAATCCCGCTGTTTCATGTCGAAAACAGCGGGATTTGCTTTTGAAAAGTTTTGTTCTTACTCTTCCCAGTTGTGCCAGACGTTCTGGACGTCCTCCACCAGAGGACAAGTCCTCTGGAAGTGAAATCAAAAACCTGTTGCAAATCAAGCTGTTTTCAATTTTACATTTCTCCAAAAGTGTTATGAAATGCTTTATGTATATCACAACACTTTCGATTGACTTTATGATAATTATTTTCTGCGTGGTGGGAATTTCAAGTCCCGCCACGGTTTATTTTTCCGTCATCCCGACGAGTTTGTAAAAGCTTGTGCGTTTCGTATCGGTCATTTCCATGGCTGTCTTTGCGGTGATTTCTCCCGCTTTCCAAGAGGCATAAACCTTGTCCCAATTCGCGGGGAATGTCAATGCAGGTCTGCCTAACTTCTTTCCGTTGGCTTTCGCCGCCTCGATACCCTCGGCTTGCCGCTTGCGGATGTTTTCCCGCTCCTGCTCAGCAATCGTTCCCAATACTTCAATCAGAATGTTGTTTACCATGTCAAATACCCATTCCTGACCCTCGGGTAAGTCCATCATGGTGGTTGGCAAGTCGATTACTTTGAGGCGAATGCCATTTTCTTTGAAGTATTGCAATTCCGTGTGGATATCGTATTTGTTGCGGCTCAGTCGGTCAAGGGACTTCACAACAAGGGTATCACCACGGCGGAGCATGGCGTTTTTCAACGCCTGATAGCCTTGGCGGTCTAAATCCTTGCCGCTTTCCTTGTCGGTGATAATATCCCGTTCCTGCGCGCCAAGAGCCTTGAACGCGGCAATTTGACGGTCTAAATTCTGCTCCTGGCTGGATACTCTTGCGTAATAATAAGTGCGGTTGTCCATGCGCTTTCCCCCTGTTCTGTAACTGTTCGTATTATAACATAAGCGTTCGTAAATGCCAATGCATTTACGAATATGTTTATAAATTCATTTTGAAAATTGCCGAACAATCAAAACAAGGGATTTATTGTTGTTTGTAAAGGTATACTCTTGCGAACACTACGGATATAAGAGAATGGAGCGGGACACGCGCCCCGCTCCATAGTTATTTTTTATCTTTTTCCTTGGCTGCAACTGCACCAATAACTGCACCCGTATCTCCAGCAATAATGTACCCAATCAAGGCACCCTTTAGTACGCTGTTCGCAAGGAGTGCCGGGAGGACAGCAAGTGCGAGAATGAACAGGAGAACATAAGTGATTATTGTGCTTATTGTATCAGACAGAAATACTAAACAGCCAAGAGAACCGACAATAAGGAGCATTTCAACAGATAGAAGATAAACGAATGATTTATTCATCTTTTTGAGTTCATTTTTTCTCAACATAACTGTTGTGATGAATATATTCAGCGATGAAAAAAGTGCAGAAAAGTTACGTAAAAATATGAATGATATGTTCTCTATTGTACCGTACTGATAACCGCCCGGAGAAAATAAAGCCATAATTTGAGTTACAAGCCTATAGACGGAATACGCTGCGAGAATAAACGAAAACGGCTTTAGTGCATCAAAATGTTGCAATGTTTTTTCTATGGATGTTGACTTGATTGCGCGCCAAAAAACAATTCCCTCCGCAAGAAGCAATAAATCCAGAATATTAATGCCCGTGAATCCTTGTGGTTGAAACCAACTGATAATTGTACCTACAAATCCTGATAGTACAGCGAAGACACTAATTGCAAACATATATGTGAATATTTTGACAAAAGATTTTGATTTCATGTTTTAACCTCATAGTTTAAGTACATTTGATAAATTTTCAACCGCCATGCGGATATTTTGCGGCACGCCCTTCATTTGCACATACTTTGACACGGAGGACGCGCTGCGCCCCACTTCTTTTGCGACTGCCGTGTATGTGCCATAAAGCCGATAGAGCCGCTGCATTTCGATGATTTCGTCGGGGCGAATTCTCGGTGCGCCCATATTACTTCTTGGATGTAGGCTTTTTGCCTGTCAAAACACATTCATCGGAGTGCTGAATACAATACTCCCAAATCTTGTTGATATAGCCGGTAAAGGTTTCGGGTTCTTTCTTTCCGTCGCTATACTCGGCAATCAGCTTGTTTACCTCGTTCAACTTCTGCTGATAGTTCCACGGCACGATGATGGTTTTCTTGTCGGTGTCCAAAGTGATACGCATTTGAAATTCCTCCAATAGTAAGAAAGATGTGCGGTTTCGACATAATCCGAACTTTCCGCACATCCAATTATATATATATATATATTCAAGCCTTTTCCGAACATTTCGCGCATTTTCTCTGAATTCAACAAAAAATCAGCGCGTTTTTCTCGAAAACGGAGGCAATTCTTGTAAATGATTATGAAAACAGACGAAAACAAGGCACACATGAGGAAATGCAGCCGTTTTTTACTGTGAAACGATGATTATTCTATCGAAACGGCGTGTTTTCCTGCGTTTTGCGCTGTTTTTGTGTGTTTGGGAACGAAAACGGCAAAATCCAAAAGCAACTTGGTGAGAATTGCGCCCACGCAATAAGCGCGCCACGCGAAAAACCTTTTTCATTCCGAAAATATACCCCGCCACCGCGTTTCTTGCCTACTGGATGGCGGTTTCCGACCGCAAATTGATTTTTTACAAAAAATATGATATAATATTAGTGAAAGATATGAGAAATGGAAACATTTCGGCCTTGAAAGTTATTAATCTAGAAAGGAGGAAACGGCAATGTTTGACCGTTAGGCGGATTATCTGTTCCATTATCTAATACAGGAATTACCGCAAGATAAGCAGCATACATTATGGGCTATGTTTGAGCAATGTAAGCGTAATGCGTGGTATAACTCCATGCGTGAAAAAGAACAGTTGAAGAAAGAAGTTGCAGAAGAAGTTCTGTCGCAAATTTCCACTACATTGGATATTTCGGACTGCCTGAAAAAAATCGATGAATTGCAGCGGGCATTGGATAACCTTTGCAAGTAAGCAATAAGAACTATATAGGGGAGGGAGCATTCCCTCCCGCTATTCCAATAGACAAGGAGAAAAAGGAATTATGCCTAATACTGTGCCAAACCAACGCACGATCGCCGTTCACAGAGAACGCGCCACAACAAATTTCCTCGGAATAAAGAACGAAAACTGGTAGGCTGCGGCGCGTGACCTCGGCGCACACGCCCTGATGTTATATCTATATCTTGCGTCCAATGCAGACGGTTTCCTGCTTGCGCTGTCCCCTGTGGCGATCAGGCAAGCGGTTGGAATGCCTGCGTCCACCTATCGTGACCAATTTATCAAGTTGATTGACAAGGGATATCTTGTGCAGCGGGGTGAAAGTCACATTTATGACTTCTTTGAAATCCCACAGCACGCCACGCAGTCCAAAAGAAAAGACACGGCTTGCGCTGATGGTGTAACGGCTGCCGTTTTGGATGGAACGAAAGGCGTAGAAAATGCGCCGTCGCAGGATATAGAAATAAATATAAATAAGACAGATAAGATAAATAATTATGGTGTGGAGAAACAAGTTTCTCCACAGCCAACAGACAAATTTGTATTTTAAGGAGAATAGAGCAATGAATATTAAAAATATAATCGCCACGGAAATGGCAAACTGTGTAAACGAAATGATGGAATAGGTTGCGTTTCAT
>CAZDFB010000051.1:0-12853 GCA_964504605.1 uncultured Oscillospiraceae bacterium
GGGTTTTCGGAGGTGGGGCATCTACTGACCTACTCGATTTCGAGTCAGCCTCGTTGCGACCACTTCGATACATCTCCCTATTCACGAGTGGTATTATACCAGTGAACCGCGAAAAAATCAAGGTTTATCCGGTTCTTTTTTTGCAAGCTCCATAATCTGGGGCATTTTTTCCAGGATCAGGCTGTAATTTTCCCTGCAATGGGGCCGCAGGCACCGGGAGCAGTCCTTGATTCCCCTGTCTGTATATGAAAAATTACCCCCGCATTCCGGGCCGAGAGCATAAAGAGGACAATAGCAGAAAAGGCAGCTGAAGGTTTCCGGGTCCGCGCCGGGGTGACAGGGAAAATATTCGCATTCCCCGTTTTGAAAGAAATCGTAATGGCTCATAGTGGCTCCTCAATGCATGGTAAATTCCAAAGGTGTTTTTCTTTACGCCGGCTGTCAAATATGCTATAATGCCGGTGAGGTGATAAAAATGCGGGTATTGATTGACGCTGACGGCTGTCCGGTGGTAGCAATCACGTTGCGGCTGTGCAGGGCGTTTCAGGTTCCCTGTTTAATCGTATGCGATACTGCCCATGAATTTCACCGGGAGGGTGCCGAAACACTGGTCTGCGACAAGGGTGCTGACAGCGCCGACTACGCCCTTGTAAACCGGCTTTCCCCGGGGGATATTGTTATTACCCAGGACTACGGTCTGGCCTCCATGTGTCTGGCTAAGGCCGCCCGTGTGCTTCACCAGGATGGCTGGGAATACACCGGGGACAATATCGATGGGCTGCTTCTCATCCGTTATGATGCCCGGAAGCTGCGGGCTGCCGGCGGTCGGATGAAGGGGCCGAAGAAGCGGACAGGCGCTCAGGATTTGGCGTTTGAAGCCGCGCTTCAGAATCTGCTCCAGGGATAATCCGCCGGAGGGGCTTTTTCAAACCGCATCGGCTTTCCGCTGACCGGATGGACAAAGGAAAGGGCGCAGGACCAGAGGGCAATCTCGCAGGGGTCATTTTCCAGCGAATACTTCCGCTCCCCCACCAGAGGAAATCCCCGGCTGGCAAACTGGACACGGATCTGATGGGTGCGTCCGGTAATGAGCCGGATGCGGACCCTGCTCATCCCCTCCGCCCGCGCCTGCGTCCAGTATTCCAGAACAGCCTCCTGGATTCCCTTGCCGGGTTCTTCGGCAACATAGGTCATTTTTCTGGCTTTATCACGGCCCAGAAGGTCCCGAAGTGTTCCCCGGTCCTCCGGCAGTGTGCCGTGAACCACTGCCATGTACTGCTTTTCAAAGGTCGATTCCCGCATCTGACGGGAAAGCTCCGATGCTGCTCCGGCGTTCCGGGCCAGAACCATCAAACCGGAAACCACCCGGTCCAGCCGGTGAACGGTACGGATATCCTCCGTTCCCAATTCCTGACGCAGAAGCTCCGGCAATCCCCCCGGCTCATCCGTGGAGAGTACCCGGGCCGGCTTCACACATACGACGATATCCTCGTCCACATAAATCAGTTCCATACTGTCCTCGCTTGTTATTTCTTTTGACAGTATACTCAAAATACCATCTTTTTTCAAGTACCGGGAGGAATTTCCATGAAAATTGTTATTCTGGACGGGCGTGCGCTGAACCCGGGTGACCTGAGCTGGGATTGCCTGAAGCCCTTCGGGGAGGTCACCCTCTACCAGCGGACCACATCCGAAGCCGAGACCATTGAGCGAATCGGTGACAGTGAAATCATACTCATAAACAAGACCCCGATTACAGCAACCGTACTGAATGCCTGCCCAAATCTGAAACTGATCTGCGTCCAGGCCACAGGCTACAATGTGGTGGACTGTGAAGCCGCCCGTCTGCGGGGCATTCCGGTTTGCAATGTACCAAGCTATGGTACCGCATCGGTTGCTCAGTTTACCATAGCCCTTTTGCTGGAGGTATGCCACCGTATCGGCCTCCACGACCGGCTGGTGCATCAGGGACGCTGGTGTGAATGCGACAATTTCTGCTTCTGGGATACCCCACAGACGGAATTGGCAGGCAAAACCATGGGCATCATCGGCTTTGGGCGGATTGGACGGGCCACCGGTGCCATTGCCAGAGCGCTGGGAATGCGGGTTCTGGCCTACAGCCGTTCGGAATGCCCGGAGGGCCGGGCAATCGGAGAATATGTTCCGCTTTCGACACTTTTGCGGGAATCCGATGTAATTTCCCTTCACTGTCCCCTGCTTCCTGAAACGGCGGGCATCATAGATGCCGCCGCAATCGGACAGATGAAAGACGGTGTCATTCTGCTGAATACCTCCCGGGGACCTCTGATCGACGAACAGGCTGTTGCCGAGGCTTTGAAAAGCGGAAAGCTGCAGGCCGCCGCTGTGGATGTGGTTTCCAGAGAACCCATGGAGCGGGACAATCCGCTGCTGACCGCCCCCAACTGCACTATAACCCCCCACATGGCATGGGCACCCACCCAGAGCCGACAAAGGCTGCTGGACTGCGTGGCAGACAACATCCGGGCATTTCTTGAGGGGCACCCCCAGAATGTGGTGAATCTGTAACGCTTCCTCTCCCCAATTCAGAATATGTGCCGCCATATCAAAAAGCATCCGTACCAATCCGGTACGGATGCTTTTTTCAGTATGCCAAGGAAACACAATACTCCCGGCTCCCCTTTGGAAGAGACAGGGCTTTAAATTACCGGACGCGGAAGCTTCTTGACAGTCTCACTTTAATCTGCCAGACAGTTCCAGTTCTGAATGAAGTACTCCACGCCGGAGTAAACCGTTGTTACCACGATCACGCCCATAACGACCCAGGCCAGCCACTGGCATCCGGGGAACGCCATCATAAAGCAAAGGCCAACCATTGTGGATGCGGTTTTGACCTTACCGCCCCAGCCGGCAGCGATTACCTTTCCCTCGGGGCCGGCAACCATCCGAAGGCCACTGACGGCAAATTCCCGGGTCAGTACGATCATAAGGACCCAGGCGGGCATTACGCTCCACTCCACATACATTGCCATAGCGGCGATGGTCAAGAGCTTATCCGCCAGCGGATCCAGGAATTTGCCCAAATCACTGACCTGATTATGCCGGCGGGCAATCTGTCCGTCGATATAATCGGTAATACTGGCAATGATAAACACAGCCAGGGACAGCCACAGCCAGATTCCGACGGTGCCGCCGCTTAAGTACATAAAAACCATGAAAAGAGGGATCAGCGCCACCCGAAGCAGGGTAATTTTTGTCGCAGTTGTCACAGTTCATCCTCCCCGAGTACATAGCCGCTGAGATCACCGTCAATGCAGCCGTCAATCTTCACCCAGACAAAGTCACCAATGGAAGGACTTTCCTCGGTAGCCAGCCAAACACGACCGTCAATATCCGGGGAATCCGCAAAGGTACGTCCGTAAAACTGCTCCTGCTCCTCATCGTAGCCGTCCACAAGGACCTCCAGGGTCTTTCCGATCATGGCGGCGTTATAATCGTCCATGATGGCGGACTGGAGCATCTCCACAGACTGGGCCCGTTGCTGCGCCACATCACTGTCCACGTGTTCAATGGCGGCGGCAGGGGTTCCCTCCTCCGGCGAAAAGGGGAAGGCGCCTACCCGCTCCAGCCGCTGGTCCTTCAGGAACTCGCAAAGCTCGGCAAATTCCGCCTCACCCTCACCGGGCAGACCGGTAATAATGGAGGTACGCAGAACCAGACCCGGGATTTGGGTACGCAGCTTGTGGAAAAGCTCCCGCAGGAATGCGCCATCGCCCCGGCGGTTCATAAGCTCCAGGATATGGCTGTTGCAATGTTGAATGGGGATATCCAGATATTTGACGATTTTAGGCTCCGAGGCCATGACCTGGATAAATTCATCATCAATCTCATCCGGGTATACATAATGAACCCGGACCCAGTGAAGCTCCTCGATGGCGCACAATTCCCGCAGAAGCTGAGGCAGAAGCCGCTTGTGACCGGGCAGATCGGTGCCATAGCGGCTGGTATCCTGAGCCACCACGATGAGCTCCTTTACACCGGAGGCAGCCAGAAGCCGTGCCTCATAGAGTACATCATCCATCTGCCGGGAGCGATACTTACCCCGGAGAGACGGAATAACGCAGTAAGAGCACAGGTTGTCACAGCCCTCAGCGATCTTGATAAAGGCATAGTGCTCCGGGGTAGTCAGAATCCGGCCTGTCTCCTGCTCCGGCGCGTCAATGGAGCCAAAGTCCACCACAACATCATCGGAGGAAAGAAGCCGCTCAATTGCGGGAACAATCTGCGTATAGCTGCCCGTACCCAGAATGCCGTCTACCTCGGGCATTTCCTTCAGAATATCCTGCTGATACCGCTGGGAAAGGCAGCCCGTGACCAGAATCTTTCCAACCAGGCCCTCCGCCTTCAATGCGGCAGTCTGCAAAATAAAATCGATAGCCTCGCTCTTTGCCGAGTCGATGAAGCCGCAGGTATTGATGACCACCACATCGCTGCCCACAATATCCGCCTTTACGGTGTGTCCGGCTTCCTGGACCCGGTACATCATCCGTTCGCAGTCCACCTGATTCTTGGCGCAGCCAAGAGAAATAAAACCAATATTTGCCATAATTTTACGATTCCTCCATGAATCCATCAGAATCCAATGAGATGATTTTCAGCGCTTCCCGAATTGCGCTGTAGCTGTGTCCCCGGCGCAGAAGCGCGTCAACAGCCCGCTTTACGTCCCGGTCCGTGGCATCCCCATCCAGCCGGGAACGCAGAAAGGAAAGAATTTTGTCCTCCTGGTCGGGATAATCCGCCAGAGCCTCCTCCCAATATTCCTTTGGGATTCGCTTTTCATAGAGAGCCTGCCTGGCCCGCTGAAGGCCGTAGCCCTTTGCGATGCAGCTGTGCACCACCTGCTCCGCCGTATTCCGGTCGTCCACCAGGTGGAGCTCCTCCATCCAGTCCACCGCTTCCCTGGCCTGCAGCGGATCCTCACCCTTTCGGACAAGGCGCTGCTCCAGGTCCTGTCTTGACACGGAGGATGCGGAAACAATCCGCACCGCCCGCATTCTGGCAGACATTTTTCCGGCACTCTGCTTCAGCTTCAGCAGCTCCTGCTCTGAAAGTTCCATGCCCGGGTAGAGGCCAAAATCCTCCACCGTCTGGCGGTAGAGTCCCATTTTTGTACCGTCCTCAAACTGCACCCAGTACCGGCCCGCCCGGTCCGGGGTGGTTTTCAGCGACTCAATCCTCATCGTCGAAGTCGTCAGCGCTGATTGCTACCGGCTTCTCCGCTGCCTTTGCGGCAGCTCTGGGCGCAACCGCCGTAGCCTTCAGCAGATTTTCCCGGACCTTGGCCTCCACATCGGCGGCGATTTCCGGATTGTTAATCAGATATTCCTTAACGGAAGCGGCACCCTGACCGATGCGCTCATCGCCCATGCTGAACCAGGAGCCGGATTTCTGAACAATGTCCATCTGGACAGCCAAATCCACCAGCTCGCCCCACTTGGAAATACCCTGACCGTACATAATGTCGAAATAGGCTTCCTTGAAGGGAGGCGCAACCTTATTCTTGACGACCTTGACCCGGGTCTTGTTGCCGACCACATTACCGCCCTCCTTAATAGACTCCACACGGCGGACATCCAGACGGACGGAGGCATAGAACTTCAGTGCGTTGCCGCCGGTGGTGGTCTCGGGGTTGCCGTACATGACACCGATCTTCATACGGAGCTGGTTGATGAAAATAACAACACAGTTGGTTTTGCTGATGGTGCCTGCCAGCTTCCGCAGAGCCTGGGACATCAGTCTGGCCTGAAGGCCAACAAAGGTATCGCCCATCTCGCCCTCAATTTCCTGCTTGGGCACCAGGGCGGCTACAGAGTCCACCACGACCACATCAACGGCACCGGAACGAACCAGTGCGTCTGTGATTTCCAGGGCCTGCTCGCCGGTATCGGGCTGAGAAACCAGCAGATTGTCGGTATCCACGCCCAGAGCCGCCGCATAGACCGGGTCCAGCGCGTGCTCAGCGTCCACGAAGGCAACCTCGCCGCCACGCTTCTGGGCCTCTGCCAGGATGTGCAGCGCCAGAGTGGTTTTACCGGAGGATTCCGGTCCGTAAATCTCAATAATACGTCCCTTGGGCACGCCGCCAATACCAAGAGCAGCGTCCAGTGCCAGGGAGCCGGTGGGGATGGCCTCCACATTCATTTCCGGGCGGTCGCCCAGCCGCATGACAGTTCCCTTGCCGAAGTTTTTGTCAATCTGGTTCAGGGCAGTCTGGAGGGCCTTCTTTTTGTCGGAGGCAGGGGTAGGTGCTTCGTAGACAGTCTTCTTTGTTGCCATGTTAATCATCCTTCCCACCGTACTGAGCAAGCACGGCTCTTTCTGTATCGTTGTAATCTTTGGTTCTTTCCAAAATAGTAAATCCGTTCTCTTCCAGAATGGCGCAGATTGGGTCTCCCTGATCCTCGCCAAACTCAAATGCCAGATATCCGCCGGGCTTCAGGGCGCTGCGGTAATTTACCGCTATAGAGCGGTAAAAGTCCAGCCCATCCTCACCGCCATAAAGGGCCAGATGCGGTTCATAGTCCTTGACGCTGACCGGCAGGGCCTTCATTTCCTCCCCGGTGATATAAGGGGGATTGGAAACGATCATATCAAATTTTCCAAGGAAGCCGGGGGCAGGTGCCATTGCGTCCGCCTGAATGCAGGATACACGACCGGAAAATTTATGATGCATGATGTTCTTTTTCGCGACAGCCAGTGCGTCCTTGGAAATATCCGCCAGTGTGACCCGGGCATCCTTTACGCGGCTGGCAATCGCCAGTCCGATGCAGCCGGAACCACAGCAAAGGTCCAGAACCCGGGGATCCTGGGGCAGGAAAATTCCCTGACGAATGGCAAGAGAGGCCACAGCGCAGGTATCATCTCTGGGAATCAGGACATTCTCATTGACATAGAGCTTCAGCCCATAGAACTCCCATTCCCCCAGCACATAGGCCAGCGGTTCTCCGGCCAGCAGCCGCTTGAGTCCCGCCTGCATGGCTCTGCAAACCTCCTCGGAAGCATACAGATCCCGGTCAGCCAGAATTGACTCCTGGCTCTTTCCGGAAACATGGCAAAGAAGAGAGCGGGCCATCATTCCGGCAATCTGGGGTTCCTCCTGTGTCAGCAGCTCCCTTCGGGCATCCAGATAGAGCTGTGAATACTGCTTTACCAACGGTCCGCGCCCTCCTCTTCCGGCAGCACGGCCTGTACCGCGGCAATACCGATCTCGATCATGGAATCGTCCGGCTCATTGGTGGTAAAGTTCTGCATCCACATACCCGGCGCTGCCAGAATCCGGGTTAACCAGTTGTCATTGCGTCCCACCCAGCGGTTAATCTCGTAGGTAATTCCCACAATCAGCGGCAGAAGCAGAAGCTTGTATGCCAGCATAATAAGCCGATAGACCATAGCGTTGTTCTGCCTTACGCTCTCCAGTCCGGGAACCAGTGCCAGCAGCACGGAGGAAGCCACGGAAAACACCAGAACGGAAATAATCATCACCACCAGCAGGAAGCTGGTACCGCAGCGGGGATGGAGTCTTGTCTGGCAGCGGACATTTTCCACCGTAAGCGGAAGGCCTGCCTCATAGCACCGAATGGTCTTATGCTCAGCACCATGGTAGGCAAATACCCGGCGCATCTCCTTCATCCGGGAGACAAGGAGCATATAGCCCATGAAAATCAGCATCCGGATCAGGCCCTCAACCAGGGTCAGGGCCAGGTTGCTTTCAATCCAGCGGTCAAAAATGCCGCTGATAATGGCGGGAAGCAGGAAGAACAGGCCTATGGACATAGCCAGGCCCAGAAAAACTGCCGCACCGATTATAAACTGCTGGAAGCGGTCGTTACCCATCTTCTTTTCCAGCCAGAGATCCAGCTTGGAGGGCTCCTCTTCCTCTGCGTACTCCTCCGGCGCAAGGTCTGCCGAGCGCATCAGGGCCTTGACACCGGTAACCTGAGAATCAAAGAAGTTCACAGCGCCACGGATCAGAGGCCATGTGGCAAAGGTGCCCTTTTTCCGGATCTTCCGGTCCATGACCTCCACCGTTACGCCGTCCTTTCCCCGGACAACAACGGCATCCTTTTCGGGGCCGCGCATCATAATGCCCTCAATCAGGGCCTGACCGCCAATGGAGGTTTTGAATTTTTCACAGCCGGTTTCTTTTTGTTTCGCCATATGGATTCCTTTCCTTACTCAGCGGCAGGCAGCCGGATGGTAACCAGTGTTCCGCCCCCCTGGGCGTTTTCCAGCGTCAGTGTGCCGCCATGGAGCTCCACGATTTCGTCGCAAACCGCCAGGCCGATGCCTGTTCCGCGGACAGAGGAGCTTCCCTTGTAAAATTTTTTCTTAACCAAAGGAAGTTCATCCTCCGGAATTCCGGGGCCAAAGTCCCGGATTCGGACCACAACTGTGTTCCGTTCATAATGCATGGAAGCCTCGATCCGCTTCCCTTCTCCGCCGTGCTTGGCGGCATTATCCAGAATATTCAGGAAAACCTGACGCAGCCGCTTGGGATCGCAGGGAATTTCCGGAATCTCATCGTCCGAGTCCAGGCAGGTCAGGGTGATGCCATCCTGCGCCAGCCGGCTTCCGTACATATAAACCGTATCCTCAAATTCACTGCGGATATCCGTCTGCTCAACGGCAAGGGTCATTCTGCCATCCTGCATCCGGGTGAAATCCAGCAGATCCATAACCATCTCTGTCAGGCGCTTGGCCTCCGAAGAAATGATTTTCATACCCTGCCGGGTATCCGCGTCCATGGTATCGTCCGCAAGGAGGGTTTCACTCCAGCCGTTGATAACAGTCAGCGGTGTGCGCAGCTCATGGGAAAGCTGGGAAATAAACTCAGCCTGCATCCGCTCATTCTGACTGATTTTCGAGGAGAGGTCGTTGATGGTATCCGCCAGCTCCCCGATTTCATCATGGTAATGGGTTTGAATCTGGATGCCATAGGAGCCGTTGGCAATGCGCTTTGCCTTTTCCGTAATCTCTGCCACAGGAACCATGACAGAGCTCAGGAAATAGTTGGAGCTCACCACGACCACAAGAACCATAACCATCAGTGCCGCCAGGCTCACCAGGGCCACCAGGGCAATCTGGGTATCCACCCGACGGGTGGAGGTCACATAGCGCAGTACACCGATCACCTCGCCATTGGAATAGATCATCGGGCTGGAAACCGCCATGATACGCTCCCCGGTATCTGGATCCCGTCCCACATAGGGCTGGATTCCCCGGGTCTCCATAGCCTCCTGAATGTCTGCGGTGGTGGGAGCTCTCCCGGCCCAATGTCCATAGGATGAGGCCACCAGCTCTCCCCGGGCATTGATAAACTGAAGCTCAATCCGGTCGCCATCCTCAAAGGTCTGGGCGTAGGTAATGCAGGACTGGTAATACTCGTTGTAATTCTGGTTGATGTAGTTGGTAAAAAAGTCTGTCGTTGTCTCCGCCCGGTTGTGCATATCCGAGCGCATATTGGAGTAATAGTAGGCCGCGAAAGAGGCGGTCACTGCCAAAACGCAAACCATGCCCAAAGCGCAGATGATGCCGACGGTATTCGTCAGCCAGCGCCGGCGAAGACCGTCCGGTCGTTTTTTGGACATTCTTACGCGCCCCACTTATAGCCCAGACCCCAGACCGTTGTAATATAGGTGGGGTTGGCGGTATCGTCCTCAATCTTGATCCGCAGGCGGCGGATGTTTACATCCACAATTTTCAGCTCACCCTCGTAATCTCTGCCCCAGACCGCGGAAAGGATATCCTCCCGGGAGAGCGCCCGACCGGGGTTCTGCATGAACAGCTTCAAAATCGCATACTCCACCTGCGTCAGCCGGATTCGGTTTCCGTTCTTCTCCAGGGTGTGGTTGCGTGTATTCATCACAAAGGGCCCCTGGGTCAGAAGCTCCGAATTTGCGGTGGTATCACCGCCGATGCGCCGGTAAAGGGCATCGATCCGGGCTGTCAGCTCCGCAGGAGAAAAGGGCTTGGTCACATAGTCATCCGCGCCGGTCATCAGGCCGGTCACCTTGTCCATCTCCTGGGTTCTTGCCGTGAGCATAACAATTCCCATCTGCTTGTTGGTAGCCCGGATCCGGCGGCAGACCTCAAAGCCGTCGATTTCAGGAACCATGATATCCAGAATCGCCACACCGATATCCGGGTTGGCGGCAATGGCATCCAGAGCCTCCGGGCCGGTGGCTGCCTCGATCGCATCGTATCCGGCCCGCTTCAGGTTGATGACCACAAAGGAGCGGATATTGGCTTCATCTTCCATAATCAAAACTTTTTTCATACTCTACCTCTTATGTTTCTCCCGTTTTCCAGTCCTGCTGGATCAAACGGAAGCTGCTTATCAAATTTTCCTCCGTAATCCCATAGGAAGCGGAGGCTCCCTCCAATTTTCCGGTGTAGATCACACCGTCTGTCCGGTGAAGGACAAAGCGGTTGTTCTCCACGGCGGCAGTGTCCCGGTCGTCGCCTGTAAGGGCGCTGATCCGGAAAACCTCCCGGACACCGTCCTCCTCCCAGATGCTGAAGATGCAGGCATTCCCTGCCTCCTCCACACAGATCCGGGCGGCAAGGTCATCGTCCAGTTCCAGGTACCAGCCGGAGGCAAAATTGTGGAAGGTATACATTTTATCCACTTCATTCCCATCCAGATCCATTGCGAACCAGCGGATCAAATAGGGCTTATCCCCTGCCGCGCCGGTCTTGGCAGAAGGCATGGTAATCAAACTCGGCAGCTCAAGCACGCCGTCGTCGTCAATATCGTCGGCATATACATAGTAGTTGCGCAGTGTTTTCACACTGGTTCCCGATTCATTGGAGAAGGATATATTGGAAAAAACACCGTCCTTCATGGCAAAAACATCCGTAACGATGCTGCTGCCATCAGCTGAGCTGGCTACATATACCGCAGGTGTCCCGCCGTAAAGGGAGCCCACCATGATCCGCTTGATGCACGCCGCAGGCTCAGACAGATCCACCTCCCTGGAGCGGCTCAGCTTGCCATCCTGGAAGCTGTAGAGCACCGCCGTGCCCCGGTCTTCCTCCTCTTCTCCGCTGTTGAGGATAATGAGCTCCCCTCTGCCATTCCTATCCAGGTCACAGCAGAGAAACTTACTGTAGTTGGAACTCATCAGCTGCCGGGTTTCACCCCCGGAAAAGGAATAAACCGACACAGCCCCCATCACCTGCTCGCTGACCCGCCGGCCTACTACCAGCTCGGCCCCGGGCTCACCGTCGATATCCACATATTCCACTCTTTCAAAGCCGGAGCCCAGACATTCGATGGTGGTCATCAGGCTGTAGCTGCGGTCGTCTCTGTGAAAAATCAGGATACGCAGAGGGCTGTCCGAGTTGGCTCTGGCGAACAGCAGATATTCCAGCTCTCCGTCCCCTGTCAGTTCCACTAGCTGCACCGTCTGCTGATTTTCACCAGACGTTGGGGCTGAATACTGCAAGCCGGTCATTGCTCCATCGATGGCAGACTGCAGATTGTCATAATCCGCCGACCGCCGGGGCAGGCAGTACATCTGGTCCACCGTTTGCATGGCGCAGCCGCTCAGAAGCAGAACTGCCAGCAAGAGCACAAGTCCTATTCTCTTTTTCAAGGCATCTACTCCTTTCAACAGCGTATTATATCACAAATGATTACAAAACGGAAGCTATTTTATGACAACATTTCCTTCTCCCAGGACTTTTTTCAGCTCTTCCAGCATGGAATCCCGCAATTCGCACCGGGTCCCCCGGCGCTGACGGGTATCCGCGAAGAAAAGCACAGCTCCGCACGCCCCCGGGAACATATTCAGAATTGCCCTGACCTTCGGATACGCGCTGCCCGATTCACTGGGAAGCCGCAGATAGAGGGTGCCTGTCCGGCTTTGCTTCGGCGCATCCGGCTCCTGCTGGGGCTCATTGGCAAAATCCGAAATGGGCCTTGCCCGGTTGATTACGATTTGTGGCTCCTTTTCATCCCGGATAGAGAGCCGTCCGGTAATGACAACGGCACTGTTCTCCCGGAGATATCCGCCATATTGGCTGAGCACATTGGAAAAGGCCAGCATTTCAATTCCTGCCGTATCATCCTCCACCGTGATGTAGGCCATCATGGAATTATTCCGGGTAGTTTTCATTTTGACCGCCTGAACGATGCCCGCCACGCTGACGATCTGATCGTCCTGATAGGGGCATTCCTCCTGCATCAGCTCCCCGATGTGGATTACATGGGTATTGCGCAGATACTGGCGGTAATCATCCATGGGATGCCCGGAAAGATAAATACCGGTGGTTACCTTCTCCATCATCAGGATTTCAGCCTTCGGCTTCTCCGGTAGGCTGGGAATGGGAATCCGCGCCCCGGTATCCGTATCCCCCAGCAGGGAGAACAGCCCAAGCTGACCTTCCAGATTGCGCTTGCGGGAGGAGGAGACGCTGTCCATCATCTGGTCGTACACTGCAAGAAGCTCGCTGCGGTTATGCCCGAAGCAGTCCATGGAGCCGCATTTGATAAAATTCTCCACTGCCCGCTTGTTCAGCTCTCCCTCACCCATCCGCTGAAGGAAATCCTCCAGGGAACGGAAGGGACCCCCCTCCTCACGCTTGGCAGCCACGGCCCGGATCAGGCCGTGGCCCACATTCTTCACCGCACCCAGGCCAAAACGAATGGCTTCTCCTTCCACAGTGAAATGGTCATCGGAATGGTTGATATCCGGCGGCAGGACCGGGATATTCAGCTCCCGGCATTCCGCGATATATCCCGATATCTTGGTGGCAGAATCCAGCACCGAGGTCATCAGCGCCGCCATATACTGCCGGGGATAGTGGCATT
>CAZDFB010000052.1:0-12203 GCA_964504605.1 uncultured Oscillospiraceae bacterium
ATGATGTCTTTTCATAGTCTAATTTTCACATGCTACCCCTTGATCCCATTTCATCAAAACGGTATAAATAAGGCCACGGCAAAACGAATTTATGCTGTGGCCCTTTTCCCAGAGGTCAGGTTTCCACCGCCTCCAGAATGATCAATTGACTGAGGTAATCTCCCTTGGGTTTCGGCAGTATCATTCCGCCATACATCCAACCGGCGCCGGAATGGATCTCGCCGGTTTCACTGCAGCGGTAATAGAGATTCTCGTCCAGACCATCCAATTGGATCCGGGCTTCTTTACAGCGTCTGCGGCTCATCACCTGAACGTAGTCCAGAACCGCCATACGCTTGTCTTTGGACACAGCCATTAATACATCATATTCGTGATTCTCGCTGAAGGAAGCCAGGCGGTAATAGTCGCCGGTTCGGAACACTGGGCCGTATTTCCGATAGTCCTCCAGCTGTCCGGGGATCATTGCTTTTTCCTCCGGCGTCAGTTTCGTCAGATCCAACTCGTAACCAAAGCATCCGGGCAGCGACACATGGCCGCGGGTCGCGAAAGGTGTCACGCGTCCATTGGAATGGCTGGGGCAAGCTGCCACATGTGCACCCATTGCAGACAACGGATACACCATCGCTGTTCCTTCCTGAATCTTCAGTCTGTCAATAGCCTCGGTGTTGTCGGAAGTCCAGATCTGGGGGCTGTAGTAGAGCATGCCCGGATCAAAGCGTCTGCCGCCTCCGCTGCAATTTTCCAAAAGCAGATTGGGGAAATCCTGTAGCATCCGCTCCTGAAGCTCATAAACGCCAAGGACATACCTATGATATAACTCGCCTTGTGCATCCGGTGCCAGACCCAGACTATACACATCAGTCAGTTCCCTGTTCATATCCCATTTGACATACTCAACATTGGCAGAACTAAGAACAGCATGGATCTGTTCGTAAACGCAGTCGCGTACCTCTTTGCGAGAAATATCCAGTACCAGCTGCTGCCGGGACTGGGTGGGCTCTCTGCCGGGGATCTGAAGCGCATAGTCAGGATGTGCGCGGTACAGTTCCGAATCCGGTGAAATCATCTCCGGCTCCAGCCAGATGCCAAACCGCAGGCCCATTTTGTTTAGCTCATCTACAAGATATTTCAGGCCGCCAGGAAGTTTTTCCTCATTGACAAACCAGTCTCCCAAACTGGAATCATCGTTGTTTCGTTTTCCAAACCAGCCATCATCCAGCACCAGCATCTCAATGCCGGCTGCGGCAGCTTCCCTGCCAATATCCAGGAGCTTTTGGGTGTCGAACTGGAAATAAGTTCCTTCCCAATTGTTGATTACAGAGGGACGGGCTTTATTCTTATAAGGCCCACGGATCAGATGGTTCCGGTAGAGGTCATGGAATGTACGTGTCATACCGCCAATACCGTTGCTGGAGTACACCATAACCACTTCAGGGGCCTGAAACATATCTCCAGCAGCGAGCTTCCAGGTAAAATCCACAGGATTAATCCCCATCACCATGCGAAGCTGTCCCTGCTGGCTCATCTCCACCTGTCCCATAAAATTGCCGGAGTAGACAAAATTCATGGCATAGACCTGTCCCTGAGTCTGCGTGGCCGTGTGCTCCGCCAGCGCTATAAAGGGCTGCTGCTGATGGGAGGTGACACCCCGCTGGGAATAAACGCCCTGCTTTCCCCACCCCACCTTCGTCCGGGATATCATCCGCTCCATCGACCAATTGCCGTGCAGTGTGATCAGGTCAAAGTTCTGGTTGTCCATATCCAGGCAGGCTGACAAAGTGCTGGTTAGTTTAATCGGCTTCCCTGTGGTGTTCTCAACACGTACACTGCGGCAGATCGCGTCGATATTCTCAAAAGCGGTGTAGAACAGCCTAACTGTCAACCCAAGTGTGGTGTCTTTTGCGATTAGTTCCAGGGTCGTACAATCTGCATCTGTTCCATATGTAGCAGGGAGTCCCTCCAGCTTCGGCTTTCCTCCATAGATCCGGTGGTCATGGTAGGTCAGCCCGCAGGCACGGTAGCCCTCAGGTGTTTCAACACGTAGGCAGGATTCCTTCATATCTCCGATGCCATGTCCCGGAAATTCAGTGGGCAGCGCATTCATAAAGGCCAGCCGCTCCCGGTTCCGTACGCTGGGCCAATCCTGCTCGGCAATACGCATCAGGTAACCCATGTTGACATCTGGAATTCTTCTGCCATAGTACAGATGTGCCAGGAAGCCCTCCTCATCGATAATACCGATCAGATAGGTGGAATTGGGGGTATCCAGCTTAAATACCCGCTCTTGCTCGTTGTAAGAAATAGACATGATGTCCTTCCTCCCGTCACAGTTCAGTTGATAATCCTATTTATTTAGCGCAAAAACATGTATGCCGTAAGGGCGGGCCCGGAACGCATACTGGTCCCTTTGGGCCTTGCCGGATTGGCAGTGTAGCAGGTCAACCGGCTGGATATCCGCGCCAGGCACACACAGCCGTCTCGCATCCGCTGTTCCGATCAGATCACGCAGGGTGATATAAACCCTGTCATTTTCCTTCTGCGTATGTAGCAGCTCCATCCCCTGGGGCAGCATAACGCCCTCCGGCAAGGTTTCCACAGCACCGCCGCATACCGTTGCGGCCCAGGCCGAAGCATTCGCCGCATCCTGCTGGGAACCGCTGTGAAGCACAAAACGATAACGCAGATTTCCGCCGATCCACTGTGGAAAATTCGTGCCCCACATATTGTTGAACAGATTGAAATACACGGCAGGCTTTCGATCTTCCCCAAATTCCTTATGGAATTCATATACACCGGGGCTTCCGATTCCGAACAGCGGCGTATCCAGAGCGCATATAGAAACACTACCCTGCTCTGTCAGGATCGTCACCTGGCGTTCGATGTTAAACAGCGCATGATTCGCACAGTCCTGAATCTGAGTCCCGGGATCTATGACACCGCCGGGTTTCCCAATCTGATAGGATACTTTTCCTATAAATGGAAATACAAAGCTGCCGGATTCAATAAAAGGAGTCTCCTGCTTATCCTCCAACTCAAACGTTATCAGCAGTTCGTCGCCTTTGCTTGGAAATGTAACAATCAGGTTCATGGAGCGTCCATCACCGTAGTCCGCACTGCTCTTTCCGGTATAGTAGGACAAGTGCAGCTCCCGCCCTTTGAGTTTCCATCCCTGGAATTCGGGCAGATAGACTTCGTGGAGACAGTCGGGGTAGTTTTCCCGGCCATAATCCTGAATGCCCCAGGTTGTGAAATGGTAGCCGTAACTGCGCAAAAACTCCGTCACATCCGGCAGACCGTAACGGTCATACCGATAGGAGAAAACGCCCTCTTCGCCTGTCTCCAGCAGCATGGCTCCAAGACCAATATCATAGAGCGAACGGATTTGGCCAGTTGCTTCGTCTAGTGCTATCTGATAGCGATGGTTTTCGATCGTAAGCTCCTTCCCATCATCAACGATCCTCAAAGGCGGCTCAGCGAGAACGGGCACCGCTTTCTCCCGGTGGCCAAGCAATGCTTCTATGCGGTCCAGGCACACTTTCGCCTGCTCCGCACGATTGCGCTGCTCCTGCCAGGACTTCTCCATAAGCCGATAGGCAGGCAATTGCTTTGCTGCAAGAAATTCATCTTTTTCGTAAACACGCTCCGGGCCAAGCCAGGTTTTTACATCCGCACCCCAGGTATGCTCTGTAAACAGAGCTACCGCGTCATAGTAGCGATTCCACAACTCTTCCATGCACGGAATTTCCGTTGTGCCCGACAGCAGACAGGAAAAATATCTGCGATGGAGGTTCCGAGCGCGTTCCCGGCATTCCCTCATCAGACTTACTTCCGCCGGATAAGATCCAACTCCGTGAATCCAGGTGTCCGCAAGATCCTTTTGAACGACGGGCACATCAGACAGATCGCACTGCGCCATTTCCCAGTAGAAATCGTCCATCGTTCCACAGACGATCTCCGCATCCGGATAGGCTGCTTGCACTTTTCTTGCCATTTTCAGTATGATCTCCGCGCTTTGAGGGCCGCAGTTGTCATGGGTGTGCATCATCGCCATCCACGCCGGATACGGCCAATCTTCCGGCGGCAGCAAACCAGTGCCATAGCCGCCTTTGCTGTACATGGTCAGCACCTTTCCTCCGCCGGGTCCCTGCCAGAAAAACAGTCCGGGAACATCCGGTGGTGTTGCGAACTCATTACAGCCCAAATGCAGAAACCTTATACCAGCCTGATCCAAAATATCCGGCAGCATTAGACCGTGGCCGGGTACATCCGTCATTTTCGCCGAGACCGGCAAAGGCTTTACATACCACTGTGACAGTTCCTTTGAATAGCGCAGAGTCTGTGCATATTCTTCAGGAGCAGAAAAGTCTGTATGAGAAGTAAACGGAAGACCATGCCAGACGATTTGTCCTTCACGAATCAGACGGTCCAATTCTGGTTTCAATTCCGGGTCGCAGTTCTGACAGATGTACCACAACGGCCAGGCTGGCATTGTCCATACATACCGGAGCTTCCCCAGCTTGCCGGTGGCATTGCAGGTTTCGATTACTTCTCGCAGCATCTTGCTGCCATAGCTTTGGATTACATTTTCAGCCAGATCGGTGAAGCCAATGTCGAAATGCGTTTTGAAAACCAGAATGATCTTCTTAACCATAACAGACCTCTCAGCAAAGCTCCCGTTCCAACGTCTCTACCAGTCCCATTAGCTCCGTCGGATTATGGATCTGGTAGTCAGCAACTTCTTCTTCACAGCACGGAACAGTTGGGTGCCGGTCAGACCAGACCAGCTGGATGGAACGAATACCAAAGCGTTTCGCACCCACCATATCCCGAGCAACATTATTGCCCACCATAACAATCCTATTTTTATCCGCCTCTGTCAGACCAAGCCGCTGCAACGCAGATTCAAACATGATTGCCGCAGGCTTTTCTGCGCCAAATTCTTCCGAGATAGACCGGGCCGCAAAGATATGCGACAGGCCATTCTCTTCCATCATATTATCAAAAGATTCAACAAGGCCGTCTGCCACCATCGCAATGGTGTAGCCTTTCTCGTACAGAGCCAGCATCGTTTCTTTCGCGCCGGGGATACATCTGGCATGATAAACAACACCCTCGGGCACTTCTCTTACTTCCGTACCCTCATCAATAACCGTGTCACCAATATCTGTAAAAATGATCAGTTTATGTCCTCTCATAGAAATTCCTCAACTAATATCATATTTCGCATATCTTGTGTACACTTCCACCGAATCAGTATTTCGGCAGCGTTTCCACAACCGACGTGGGATACTGCTGACGCACCACATCAATTGGAGCGCGATACTCCTGTTTGGGATCCTGCGCAATTACCCGGCGATACTCGGAAGGAGAAATACCTACATTTTTCTTAAATTCCTTCGAAAAATGGAATTGATCCGAATATCCGACAGATACTGCGATTGTTTCCACTGGATGATTCGTAGTTTTCAACAACTCTGTGGCCTTACACATCCGATAGTAAATCAGGTAATCTCTCGTAGAAAAACCAGTCAGTTTTTTGAAAATCGTATATAGCGCCTTTCGATTCAGCCCGGCACTTGCAGCGATGTCTTCTACTGAGATATCATACTGATAATAAATATCAATAAAATCAAGGGCTTTGATCAGGTACATCTCCGGAGGTGCCGTTTCTACTCTGGATTCCTGCGGAACGTGATCCAGCATAAACGCAAACATGCTGTACAGCTGAGCCATGATCATGCAATATCTATTACTGCTTCTCTGCGCTGCGCGGGTCAGCTCATCAAACATATATTCCATGTCATGCTCCGGCGTATCATCATACACCGGTTCATATGGTGTTATCTTCGCCCTCATCAGATAACGATCAACCAAATACCCCGAAAAAGCAACCCACGAAACATTCATTACTTTGTTATGTTCCGACTTGATCGTTGCAAGTTCATTAGGAAATATCACAAAGCATTGTCCTGCCTTGACTTTACGTGTGGCTTGACACTGTGTAACAGTTCCTTTGCCTTCCTTTACATAGTAAAAAATGTAATGATCGGGCCTGGACACCTGCTCAATATCAATGTTCCTATTTCCACAATTGTAGACGTTCATCGTAATGTTTATATGGGATCGATCACTGATATGGATACTGACGTTCTTTTCCATAGCACGCCCTCCTTTCTATAGATATTTCTATTTTATCTTTTACTCAGACTGATTGCAACATCCACAATTCCAGCATGCTACATATCTTCCATTGTACTCTACCAAAGGTGGGGCTTCCTGGCTGCAGCGTTCTGTCTTATACGCACAGCGAGGATGGAAGTGGCAGCCAGAAGGAGGCGCCGCCGGATTTGGCACTTCACCTTCCAAAATCACACGATCAATGACCGCATCAGGATCAGGTTGAGGTACTGCAGAAAGCAGTGCCTTCGTATAGGGATGCATTGGATTGTCAAACAGTTCGTACGTCTCACCAAACTCCACAACTCGCCCCAGATACATCACAAGAACGCGGTCAGAAATATGCTTGACCACCGACAGTGCATGGGAGATAAACAAGTAAGTCAGGTTATATTCTTTCTGAAGGTCCTCCAGAAGATTGATGATCTGTGCCTGAATAGACACGTCCAGAGCAGAAACCGCTTCATCGCAGACGACGATTTTGGGCTGCAGGATCAGCGACCGTGCGATGCCAATTCTCTGACGTTGGCCGCCGGAAAAAGCATGGGGATACCGCCGCAGGTAAGCCTTATTTAGACCAACTTGCTCTGCGATCTTATCCACCGCCTGTTCAATCTCACGTTTGGACATTTTCGTGTTATAACGAAGCGGCTCACTGATAATATCGAAAACGGTCATACGGGGATCCAAGCTGGCATAGGGATCCTGAAAGATCATCTGAATATCCCTGCGGTACTTTTTCATCTGTGCCTTGGTTGCATTCAGGAAATCAACAACACCATCCTCCTCTGTATGGAACAGCACCTGTCCGGAGGTGGCATCGATGCCTCTGACAACACAGCGGCCCAATGTTGTCTTACCGCAGCCGGATTCGCCAACGATACCGACTGTTTCACCCTGATTCACGGTCAAAGAAACATCCGTCAGCGCTTTCACACTGGCTCCCTTGGATTCATATACCTTAGAAAGGTTTTTAATCTCCAGAATTACCTTATTCTCCATTCTTTCCGCCTCCCAGCTCCATCAGAATACACCGGGCATAATGCCCCGGTTCTGCCGTGTACTCCGGAATATCCTGGCAATCGCAGACTCCTTTGATGCAATTCTCGCAGCGATCATGAAAACCACAGCACGGCTGCAAATTGACCGGCAGCGGCACCACGCCGTCAATGACGTAGAGTTTCTCATCCCTGCTCTGATTCATCTTCGGCAGGGAACGCAGCAATCCCTTGGTATACGGATGCTGCGGATTATGGAAGATCTGATGCACAGTGCCATATTCCACGATCTCACCCAGATACATAACTGCAACATTATCACACATATTCGCAACAGTACCCAGATCATGGGTAATAAATAGAATGGACATGCCGAATTCCTTCTGCAGTTTCTTCATCAGCTCCAGGATCTGTGCCTGAATGGTCACGTCCAGGGCGGTGGTCGGCTCGTCCGCGATCAGGAAATCCGGATTGCAGCAGAGCATCATGGCGATCAGTGCACGCTGAAGCATACCGCCAGAGAACTCATGGGGATACTGATCAATTCTCTTTTCCGGATTGGCAATGCCCACCTTCTCCAGCATCTGGAGAACACGCTGTCGGGCCTCGGTCTTGGTGGTTTTGGGTTCGTGGATCAGAATGATTTCTGCCAGCTGGTTGCCGATGGTATACAGGGGGGAGAAGGCGGTCATGGGTTCCTGGAAGATCATAGCCATTTCTGCACCGCGGATTCCTCGGTAAACATCTCCGTCCTTTTCCAAGGACAAAACGTTAATCACCTTACCGGACTTTGTGCGATAAAGGACTTCGCCGGTGGAAGAGCAATTATTTGGATTGATACCCAGAAGTTCCTTACTAGTCACGCTCTTGCCGCAGCCGGATTCTCCAACCAGGCCCAGTGTCTCACCCTTTTTCATAGAGAAATTGACACCTCTGACTGCGTTCAGGATGTAGTCATCAACTTTGATATTTACCCGAAGGTCACGAACCTCCAAAATATTTTCGGGGGCAATGGCGTATTCTTTTTGCTCTGTGCTTTTTGCTTTCAAACCAAATTTCATACCAACGCCTCCTTACTTATAGGGGTCTGCCGCATCCCGTAGGCCGTCGCCCAGGAAATTAAAGGCAAGGACCGTCAGGAAAACGAAAATCATGGGAATCAGTCTCCAGGGGTAGAACATGATGGTCTCCAGCTTATTGGTTTCCTGCAGCAGGCAGCCCCAACTGGTGGCAGGTGAGCGCAAGCCCAGCCCCAAAAAGCTCAGTGTCGTTTCGCCCAGTATCAAACTAGGGATGGACATGGTCATATTCACGATAATATAGCTGGTAAAGCTGGGGATCATATGCCTGGTAACAATCTTCAGAGGTGGCGCACCGGAGATTCTGGCCGCCATTATGTAGTCCTCTTTCTTGACCGAAATGAACTTGGAACGCACAACGCGGGCAAGATCCGGCCAGGAAATCAAAGATAGAATCATCGTCATCAGCATGAAGACCTCTGCGGGTTTCATGGTTTTTGGAATTGCAGCAGAAAGTGCCATCCATAGGGGAACCTGAGGGAAGGAGCGAACCACTTCGATAATTCTCTGAATGACCGTATCCACCCAGCCGCCGACATAACCGGCAAGGGAACCCATGATCAGGCCCAGAATCAGTGTCAGGATCATACCGACGATGGGAATAAACAACGAAATCTGAGCACCCAGTATCACTCGGGAAAAAAGATCGCGTCCCATGCTGTCCGCTCCGAACAGGAATACCTGGCCACCCTCTTCTGCTCCAAACAGGTGCACATTGGAGGGAATCAGTCCAAGCAGCTTATATTCCGCACCTTCAGCTCCCTGAACAAAAAATTGGATGCGGTAAATCTGGGTCGTGTCCTCAATAAAATTCATCATGAACGTCTCCGGATCACGCTCTGTTGTGAGGCCATAAACAAAGGGGCCGATGAATTCTCCTTCATGGAACATATGAATCGAGGTAGGGCCGCAGTTTACGAATTTACCGTTATACTGCTCCGTACCTTGAGGTGCAACAAAATTGCCAAAAATCGCAACCAAGTAGAAAAACAAAAGCAAATAGGTACTGGCCATAGCAAGCTTGTGCTTACGGAATTTTCGCAGCATAAGGCTCCACTGGGAGGCATAATAATATTTATCGTCTTTCTTTTCCTGCCTGGTACGGGTCAGTGCCCCGTTCTTCTTTTCTTTGACCATAGACCTCACCCCTTCAGGTATTCCTTGCGGGCTCTCGGATCCAGCCAGGCCAGCAGGATATCAGAAATAAACGTACCGATGACCGTAACAATCGCCATAAGGAACAACCAACTGCCAGCCAGATACATATCCTGATCCAGCAGGGCATTATACATAACCGTACCCATAGAGGGCAGATTGAGCACGATAGCGGTAATGGTGGTACCGGTGAAGATACCCACCAGGGACCAACCGATTGAAGATGCGATCGGATTGACAGCAGCCCGGACGCAATACTTATAGCGGATCCATTTTGCTTTCATGCCTTTTGCTTTGGCGGTCATAACATAATTCTTGCTCAGTTCATCCAACATCTGGCTGCGCATGGTACGCATCAGGCCGCAGGTGTTGCCTGTGCCGATAACGATGACTGGAATCACACAATGCTTCAGCAAATCCACTACTTTCGCCCAAGACCAGGGCGCGTTCTGCATTCCCGGCGAAAACAGGCCCAGCATGGTATCACCGGTCAGCTTGAAGGACAGGAACATCAGCAGGATTGCCAGTAGGAAGTTGGGGATTGCCTGTCCAAGGAAAGCCACTGTCGTAAACAGATAATCGCCCACAGAGTACTGCTTGACCGCGCTGTAAATACCAATGGGAATAGAGATCAAGTATGTAAACAGCATTGTCACCAGAGAAAGCGCCATGGTAGGAACGATATAAGCTTTGATAATGGTTGTCACGGGCATAGACAACGTAAATGAGTATCCAAAGTCTCCATGAAATAAAATGTTGCTCATCCAGCGCCAATACTGCACGAAAAACGGCTGGTCCAGTGCGTATTGCTCACGCAGATTCGCGATCATTACGGGATCAACAGATTCACCGGCAGCGGTCAGCCGGCCGATATACCGGGTCAGGAAGTCTCCGGGCGGTAGCGTAATAATATAGAATACCGCGATGGAGATTAGCATAACTGTGATAAACATAATACACAGTTTTCTAACAATAAATTTTGGCATAGTCCTTGCTCCAATCCGAAAAGACTCAGTATGCAATCGGCCAGCAGCCAAACCTGGCTACTGGCCATGAATTATGCTACTATGTTACTCCTGAATGAACCAGGTGTAGGGCTTACCGTAGCCAAGGAAGCGCAGCTCGTCACACATAACGAAGCCTTCTTCCCAGTTCTGGACACGGTTGTTGACAGCGTAGAAGCTGTTACTATCGTTCAGGAAGCCGATGATCCAGGTGTTCTCATAGTGGCTCTGAGTGATTCTGTCGCCAGCGGCCTGCAACTCTTCCATGTTGCTTGCCTTGACCAGGTCGACGGTAGCATCTACGATTTCAGCAATGGGAGTGCCAGGTTCGGGAGTGATGGCATCCTGATGCTCCATGCCGTACTTACCCAGCCAGCAGGTGTTGTTACGGTTTGCAGCCAGAGCATCGGGGCGGAGCATGACGTTGAATACGCTAGTGCCGGTATTCCATGCTGCCATGGCCTGATCACCAGAGTAGTACTTCTCATTACGGGCATTATTATCGGTGTTGGCCACTTCGACGACCTGGATACCGATCTTCTTATAATACTGTGCCAGCAGAGCAACTGCCTTTGCGGAGGAATCGTCACCGGTGGTTTCAACCTCCAGAACAATGGCCTTACCAGCATTATCACCGTCCACGAAGGTACGATATCCATCGGCATTCAGATCGCTGCTAATAGAATCGATGCCGTCCAGCAGGGCGTTTGCAGCAGCAACGTCAAGCTCGATCCACTTTTCAGGAGCACCTTCGATGTACTCAGAGGTACCCTCAGGAGCAGCGAACTGGGCAGGGGTTGCCAGGCCGTTATAGAGGATGCTGTTCATCTCATCACGGTCAACAGCGATAGACAGTGCATGACGGAAGTCGATCTCAGCAAACAGCGCAGCATACTGAGGATCTTTGTAGGTCTGGTTCAGTTCCAGAGCCGCGATGGTCCAGTTGGGGCTGACCATGGTCTTGACATTGTAGCAGCCATTGGCCTCGCCTGCCTTATAGGTTACCAGTTCATCGCTGTTGAAGCCATCGAAATCGAGATTACCCGCGATGATTTCCTGTGCATTCAGGCTCTCGTCCATTGCGATGAGTTCAAGGGTATCCACATAGGGCAGCTGACGACCCTCGGAGTCCACCTTCCAGTAGTAGGGGTTACGCTCGAAGACCAGAGTAGTCTCGGTAAGGGCGGAAGCAATATTCCAGGGGCGCAGAGAAGGACGGCCCGCGTACTTCCAGTAGCGATAGTGAATCTCGCTGGCCAGGGTAATGTAATCTGCAAAATCATACTGGCTGCTCTTTGCTTTGGCATTTACTAGAGCCTGTTCCTCGGTAACAGTGATCAAACCTTCGCCACCAATGAGCTTCAGGTCGGTCTCGCCAGACCAGTGAGGTGCTTCCATGTTAACAGCGACCATGTCCTTGCTCCATTCCTTGGGGCAGAACATCCACTTGTTGTCGATGCAGATTGCCTGCAGCAGAGTGGGCTTGGGGCTGTACAGGGTGATGGTAAAGGTATAATCGTCCACATAACGAACCTGAGCAGGCTTCAGAATGCCATCAGTTGGATCCTGGCTCATGTACCAGTTGTAGTACTTGGTGGTGTTAGACTTGGTGACCTTGCCGGTCTCGTTGTCCACTTCGGTGACTAGAACGTAGTTGTAATAAAAAACGCAGTCGGTAGCGGTGAAGGGAGTGCCATCGGACCACTTCATGCCTTCGCGCAGATAGATGGTATATGTCAGGCCATCGGGGGAGATATCATATCCCTTGGCGACGTTTGCCTCTACAGTGC
>CAZDFB010000053.1:0-11421 GCA_964504605.1 uncultured Oscillospiraceae bacterium
TTTGACTGCGGCTTTGAATCCGGCTGGATGTACAAGGTCAACGAGTGGTTCCCCAACTATGGCTGCTCGGCCTATGCCCTCAAGGACGGGGACCGGATCGTCTGGTGCTATACCTGTGTCGGCCTGGGGGCCGATGTGGGGGAAGTATGGATGGGCGACGAATGAGTGCGGATGCCTTTTTCAAGCACCATCCGGCGGTGAATTTTCTGTTTTTCGTGGGAGCCATCGGCTCCGCCATGCTGATTCAGCACCCGGCCTACCTGCTGGCGGGGCTCATCAGCGGCGGTGCCTACTATCTGCTGCTGAACGGCTCCAGAGGCTGGCGGATGATCGCCGGAACGGTTCCTCTGTTTCTGGTGCTCACTGCCGTGAATCCGCTGCTGAACACCTACGGTCAGACGGTGCTGTTTACTTATTTTGACCGGCCCTATACGCTGGAAGCGCTGTATTACGGCGGAGCCATTGCCGCGGTTTTCGTGGAGATGCTGCTGTGGTTCGGCTGCTATAACGCGGTCCTCACCAGCGACAAATTCACCTGCCTGTTCGGAAATCTAATTCCCGCACTGTCCCTGCTTCTGGTAATGGTCCTGCGGCTGATTCCCAGCTTCCTCAGAAAAGCCGGACAGATATCCGGGGTCAGAAGCTCCATCGGAAAGGGCACGTCGGAGCAGGACTCCATGAAGGAGAAGCTCACCGAGGGCCTGACGGTGCTGGGCTCCCTGACCTCCTGGGCACTGGAGGGAAGCGTTGTTACCGCCGATTCCATGCGCAGCCGGGGCTATGGCAGCGGCAGGCATACCAGCTTCATGCGCTATACCATGACCCCGGCAGACTGGGGGCTGGCTGCCCTCCAGGTCATTCTGCTGGCTGTCATGCTTATCTGCGGTGACCGCACCGCAACCTATACCCCGGAGCTTTATCTGGCACCGGTTACCGGTGGTTTCGCGATCGGCCTGATGGCTTACTGGGCCTTTCTGCTGATTCCCACTGCATTACACATCAAGGAGGCCGTTCAATGGCACATTTCCATCTCCAGAATTTAACTTTTTCCTACGCCAGTGCCAAGGGCAAGCGCTCTCTGGACGACGTGACCCTCACCATCCAGCCGGGAGAGTTCCTGGTTCTCTGCGGTCGCTCCGGCAGCGGCAAGAGCACCCTCCTGCGGCACCTGAAAACCGTTCTGACCCCCAATGGAAGGCATTCCGGCGAGATCCTGTTCAAGGGCGTTCCCCTGAAGGAGGTGCCGGACCGGGAGCAGGCGGCGAAAATCGGCTTCGTCATGCAAAATCCCGACGATCAGATCGTCACCGACAAGGTCTGGCATGAGCTGGCCTTTGGATTGGAAAGTCTGGGCTGCGACCAGACCACCATGCGGACGAGAGTTGCCGAAATGGCCTGCTATTTCGGGATCCAGGACTGGTTCCACCGGGATGTGGCGACCCTGTCCGGCGGTCAGAAGCAGCTTTTAAACCTGGCCTCCATTATGGCTATGCAGCCGGAGGTGCTGATTCTGGACGAGCCCACCAGCCAGCTGGACCCCATCGCTGCCTCTGATTTCCTGAATACCGTCCGAAAGATCAATACGGAGCTGGGTACCACCGTCATCATTACCGAGCACCGGCTGGAGGATATTTTCCCCTATGCCGACCGGGCGATGGTGATGGAGGGGGGCAGGATCATTGCCGACGATGTGCCTGCCAAGGTTGGTCAGCTCCTGTTCCGGCAGAATAATCCCATGTTTGCCGCCATGCCCACCCCGGTTCGGGTATTCTACGGCGCAGGCTGCACAGGAGACTGCCCCCTCACCGTCCGGCAGGGCCGGAACTGGCTCAGCGGCGAATTCCCGGGTCAGGTGAAGATTAAGGCAGAGCCTGCCCCTGCGCCGGCGGAAATTGAAAATCCTGCCCTGAGCATGAAGGAGCTTTGGTTCCGGTATGAAAAGGACAGCGCCGATATTCTCCGGGGCGTATCCGCGGAAATCCCCGCTGCCAGCATCTATGCCATTCTGGGCGGAAACGGCGCGGGCAAGTCCACTACATTAAAAGCGATTGCCGGCATCTGCAAGCCCTACCGGGGCAAGGTAAAGCTCTTCGGCAAGCCTGTGGAAAAGTATAGGTCCGGAGAGCTGTTCCGAGGCTGCCTTGCCATGCTGCCCCAGGATCCCAAGAGTCTGTTTGTTAAGAAAACCGTCCGGGAGGATTTGGGAGAAATGACCCGGGACAGCCGGAAAATCACGGGAATTGCCGATTTGTGCCAGATTTCGGAGCTTCTGGACAGCCATCCCTACGACCTGTCCGGCGGCGAGCAGCAGCGGGCGGCCCTCGCAAAGGTGCTGCTGACGGAGCCGAAGCTCCTGCTGCTGGACGAGCCCACCAAGGGCATTGACAGCTTCTTCAAGGAAACCTTTGCGGAAATTCTTATGGACCTGAAGGAACGGGGCATCACCGTTGTCATGGTGTCCCATGATGTGGAGTTCTGCGCCCGGTATGCCGATCTGGTGTCCATGTTCTTTGACGGTCAGATTCTCACCACAGATAATCCCAGACGGTTCTTCGGCAACAACAGCTTCTATACCACCGCTGCCCACCGGATGAGCCGCCACCTGTTCCAGATGGCGGTGACAGCGGAGGATGTCATTGACCTGTACAAGAAAAACAAGGAGGTCTGACTGTGAAAAAATCCCATATTGCCATGCTGGTGGATTTTCTGCTGGTCATTCCGCTGACGCTGTATTTCGGTCTGCGGCTTCCCGGTCGGGGCTTTTACATCACCAGCACCGTTGTTATCGTGGAACTGATGGCTCCCTTCCTGCTGGCTTTTGAAAGCCGGAAGCCCCAGGCGAGGGAGCTGGTGGTCATCGCCGTGCTCTCGGCACTGGCGGTTGCCGCCCGGGTGGTGATTCCCATTCCGCATTTTAAGGCAATTTTTGCCATCATTATGATTTCCGGCATTGCCTTCGGCCCGGAAGCCGGCTTTATGGTGGGGGCTGTTTCCGCCCTGGCAAGCAATTTCTTCTATGGGCAGAGCGCTAATACGCCCTGGCAGATGTTCGCCTACGGTGCCGGCGGTATGCTGGCGGGCTTCCTGTTCGGAAAGGGACGGCTGTCCCGGAACAGATGGGTCATGGGCTTCTTCGGCTTCCTGACGACGCTGTTGCTCGTGGGCCCCCTGCTGGATACCGGCACGGTATTCCTGTCCCTGCCTGCCATCACCTGGGAAGCGGCACTGCCGCTGTATGCCTCCGGCTTCCCGGTGAACCTGAGCCAGGGCATCTGCACCTTCCTGGTCATGGCACTTTTCGGCAATCCGCTGCTGGAAAAGCTGGACCGGGTGAAGACTCAGTACGGAATGGGGGAAGACGATGGGCTTTGAAAGCTGCCATCCGGCGGTGAACCTCATTTTCTTTGCAGCCGCCCTTTATGGAGGCATCTCCTTTGACCATCCGGTGTTTCTGACCATTGCCTATATGTGTGCCTTTGCCTACAGCGTCAAGCGAAACGGAAGAAAAAGCGTTGTTTTCAACCTGACTTTACTGCCGCTGGCAGCTGCTTTCGCCCTGTACTATGCCAGCTTCCACCATTTCGGCGTGACAGTGTTGAAGCAGAATTTCATCGGCAACAACCTGACGGTGGAGAGCTTTGTCTACGGCCTGACCCTGTCCCTCCGGGCCGCTGTGGTATGTATGTGGTGCAGCAGCCTGTTCCGGGTGGTGTCCAGCGACAAGGTGGTGTACCTATTTGGACGGATCAGCCCCAGACTGTCGCTGTTTCTTACCATCCTCCTGCGGCTGGTTCCACGGCTGAAACGGGAGGCGGGCAGGATCAACCTGGCCCAGAAGGGCATTGGACGGGGGGCCAATCAGGGAAGTGTTTTTCGGCGGCTCCGGAATTGCCTGCGGATTTTTTCCATGCTCATCACCTGGCTGATTCAGGCTCTGGCGCTGGAAGCCGATTCCATGAAAAGCCGGGGCAGCAATCTCCGGGGCCGGACGGCCTTTTCCATCTATCGCTTCGATAACCGGGACCGCTGCTTCGTCATTGCCATGTTCTGCGGCATCATCCTGACAGCCATGGGCATGATTCTGGGGGCGACGGAGATGTTCTATAACCCCAGAATAATCTGGAAGCCGCTGACTGCGCCGGCCTTGGCTACCGGCCTTGGCTATGGATTTTTCTGCCTGCTGCCCATGGGACTGGAGCTGTGGACGGAATTCTGCTTCTGGCGTATGCGGAAAAAGGGAAGCGCGCAATGTGTCCCTTCCGGGCTGGAGGGCTGAAAACGGATACAATAAAAGTGCTGCTCCAGGGCGTGGAGCAGCACTTTTTTACAGCTTATGAAAAATCGGTTCCCGGTTTGCAAATGTACAAACATACCCGAAAATACTGCCCAGGATATCACAGGCCTGGGTAGTGTATTGACCGACACGGTCACTGCGGTGGGCATCCGAGCCGATGGTGACAATCTGCCCGCCCAGCTCCCGGAACCGCCGGAAAATATCTGCGGTGGGAAGAAAATCGCCGCACCGGTCCACACCGCTGGTGTTCAGCTCCAGCCCCTTTTCCTTTTTTACCAGAACCCGGAGAATCTCGTCAATGACCTCCCGGTGGGCTTCGTAGGGCACAGGACGGGGCGCGGGGTGACAGCGGGTTTTGGCAATATAGGTCAGGTGGGCCAGAACATCGAAGTCACTGTGGGCCTGCACACAGGCCAGGGTGTCCTCCAGATAGCGGCGCTCTGCCTCCCGGACGGTTTTGCCCCGCCAATAATCCTCAAAATAGACATCAAGGCCATCCACAAAGTGGACCGACCCCAGAACAAAATCAAAATCCAGCCGCAGCAGATCCTTCTTAAACTGGGCCTGATTGTCGGGGGTCATTCCGAATTCCATGCCCCGGCGGATGGTCAGCCCCGGAATATGCAGCGGGCCGTATTCTGCCAGATAGCGCCGGGTATCAAAGGTCAGATCCCCCATTTTACCCAGAGGATCGTAATCCAGATGGTCGGTAAAGCAAATCTCCTTCAGTCCCCGGTCCCGGGCGGCCCTTGCCAGCGTTTCGCCGGAGTCGTGACCGTCGAAGGATACCCGGGAGTGAATATGAAAATCAAACATGGTTCGGCTCCTCCCAAAATTGACGGAACGCCGTGGGCAGGGCAGACAGCGTATCGATTTGCCGGGCAGTCTGCCAGATGAAATCGCCTCCGGGCTCCGCTACTTCTATATAAAACCCCCGCATTGACCACTGAATGTGGGTGAAAATGTGCTTTTTCTCGGCCTGCCGCCGGATTTCCACCGGCTTAAGCCCCATGCCGCTCAGAGCTTCCAGTGCCTGGGGAAGCTCCAGAGTCCCGGAAAGGTTGGGAAACTGCCAGAGGCCCGCAAGGAGACCCTGATCGGGACGCTTTTCCAGCGCGTAAAGTTTGCCGCAGCTTAAAAGAAAAACCGTTTTCTCCTCCACACGCCGCTGCTTCTTGGGGGATTTTACCGGAAGAGACTCGGCGGTACCCTGCTGATGTCCCAGGCAGAAAGCCTGACAGGGACAGCGGGCACAGTCCGGCTTTCGGTTGGGACCGCAGAGCGTGGCACCCAGCTCCATAAGGGCCTGGGTGAAATCGCCGGCATCTGCCGGATATATCCCGGAGAGCAGCTGATGGACTGCCTGCCTGTGGGCGGGCAGGTCAATGGGAGTCGGATCGTTGAGGAGCCGGGAAATGACCCGCAGCACATTGCCGTCCACAGCCGGGGTCCGGAGACCGAAGGCGATGGAGCCGATGGCACCGGCTGTGTAGGTCCCGATGCCGGGCAGAGCCAGAATTTTTTCGTATTCCCCGGGAAATATTCCGCCGTATTCGGTTATAATGATCTGGGCGGCCTTTTTCAGGTTCCGGACCCGGCTATAATAGCCCAGACCCTCCCAAAGCTTGTGGAGAACATCGTCATCGCAATGGGCCAGCGCCTCCACTGTGGGAAGCGCTTCCAGAAACCGGGCGTAGTAGCTCTTTACCGCTTCCACCCGGGTTTGCTGGAGCATGATCTCCGAAAGCCAGATCCGGTAGGGATTCCGGGTCTGCCGCCAGGGGAGCTCCCGGTGATCCTGCCGGTACCAGGGCAGCAGCGCCCCGGGGAGAAGGGACAAAATCTCCGTGCTGGTCATATTTTTCCCTCCTTTGACAAATCTCCTCGTATTCTACAATGAAAAGCTTTCCAATGTCAAGGCTCCCTTGCGCTGTTCCTTTTGACAATTGCTGCCTTATCTGCTATAATGACCCCATTCGTATGAACAGGAGTGAGTTTATGATCGGGCGTGGTATGAAACGGCTTTTGGCGGTGCTTGCGCTGATTTGTATTTTTGCGATCAATGGACCGGCGGTATATGCGCAGAATGAGGAGGACACCCCCTCCGGCGAGGCGAAGGAACTGACCAGCTGGCGGCTGGTGACTCAGAGCAGAGGCCTGGGGAAAACGGCGAATCTGTTTGATGGCAGCGTATACAAGAGCCAGAAAGCGGAGGCAGGGGCATGGCTGACGCTGGAAAGCGGGGAGGGCATCGGCTCTCTGTATATCAGCTATGGGCTCCAGTCAGGCGACCGTTACACCGTGACGGACAATGCCACCGGTGTTTCCGTTCAGTCGGAAAGAGCCCCGTTCGTGCATGAGTTTGTGGACCTGACAGAGCTGTTTGGCTATGCGCCGGTGTCCGTTACCGTGAATTTTGGCGATGAACCCTGCCAGATCAGTGAGATTCAGGCATTTTCTGCCGGACAGGTGCCGGACAGCATCCAGAAGTGGAACCCGCCTGCGGAGGGAGAAACGGATTTGCTGCTTTTCTCCGCCCACGGTGACGACGATCAGCTGTTTTTTGCCGGAATACTGCCCTATTATGCCGGAGAGCTGGGCTATCGGGTCCAGGTGGTTTACATGACGGACCACCATAACAATCAGCCCTTCCGCATCCATGAAATGCTCAATGGCCTGTGGGCCGTGGGCGTGGATGTGTATCCGGTGCTGGCCTCCTTCAACGACTTTTATGTGGATGAGGGTAACATGGAGCTGGCCTACCGGACCTACAAGGCACTGGGCTGTGAGCGGGATACGCTGATGGATTTTGTGGTGACCCAGCTGCGCCGTTTCCGGCCCCAGGTGGTGGTGACCCACGATTTTCAGGGAGAATACGGACACGCCCAGCATCTGGTTTGCGCGGATCTGGTGGCGGAGGCGGTCACCATAAGCGCAGACGGGACGCAATTCCCGGCTTCGGCAGAGAAATACGGCACCTGGGATCCGCCGAAGGCCTACTTCCATCTGTATGAGGAAAATCCCATTGTTCTGGACCTGGACAAGCCCCTGGAGCGCTTTGGCGGCATGACCGCCTATGAGGTGACCCGGGATCTGGGCTATGCCTGCCATGAGAGCCAGTACAAGGACTTTGAATGGTACTACAGGGGCTTCGACACAGCTGCGGAGGTGGAAAAGTATAATCCCTGCAACTACGGCCTCTACCGCTCCACGGTGGGGGAGGACCGGAATAAAAATGATTTCTTTGAAAATGTGCTGACCTATGCCCAGCAGGAGCAGAAGGCCGAGGAGGAGCGCCTTGCCGAGGAAAAGCGGCTGGAGGAGGAACGTCTTGCGGAGGAAGCCCGCCGGGAAGAGGAGGAACGCCAGGCAGAGGAGGAGTCCCGCCGGGAGACGGAGTTACTGAACCGGCCTCAGACAACACCGGGAACCTCGGAAATTCCAGAAAATCCCCAGCTGCAGAAGGTAAGGGTGGCGGCAATCGTCGCCTGTCTGGCGCTGCCGGTACTGGTATTTATGCTGGTGTGGGAGCTCCGAAAAAAATAATGAAAAAAAGTGAAAAAAGGGCTTGCTTTTTTTAGAAGACTGTGTTATTATACTTTGGCGCTGAATTGAAGCGCTATGCGCCGGTAGCTCAGTTGGATAGAGTGACTGACTACGAATCAGTAGGTCGGGGGTTCGAGTCCCTTCCGGCGTACCAAAAGAGCAGATACCTATTTGGGTATCTGCTCTTTTAATATTTTGCGAACCTGAATGATAAAATGCGGCAGTCCGGGGACGGCGGCAGCACTACTATATCAGCATTCCTGCGCTGATGGTACCATGCAGGGATACGGCAGAATAATCCGAACCTTTTCCGGCAGGAGAAGGGCTCGGTTTTTTTGCTTTTGGGAGGACGACAGGGATAAAATCATTTCTTTTGCGTATTTATGTCCCCCTGCCGGGCAAGGCGGGGAATATCCCCAACGCCGTCCAGCACCATGGTGGGACGATAGGCGTAGGTTTTCAGAGTTTCGGTACCGGAGACTCCGGAAAGCACCAGAACCGTTGCCATGCCGCTCTCCAGCCCGGATACAATGTCGGTATCCATCCGGTCACCCACCATGACCGCCTCACCGCAGTGGCAGTTCAGAAGATTCAGGCCGGTACGCATCATCAGCGGATTGGGCTTTCCGCAGAAATAGGCCTGGGTGCCGGTAGCCATTTCGATGGGGGCGATGAGCGCCCGGCAGGCCGGCGCAATTCCGCTTTCAATGGGGCCGGAAACGTCCGAATTGGCGCCGATCAGCTTTGCGCCCTTCATAACCAGGTTGGTTGCTTTGGTCAGCGTGTCCAGGGAATAGCTGCGGCCCTCGCCAACCACCACATAGTCCGGATTTACGTCGTTCATGGTGATCCCGGCGTTGTAAAGGGCGTTCAGAAGCCCTGCTTCACCGATGACAAAGGCGGAGCAGCCCGGGGCCTGCTCCTTGAGAAAGGCCGCGGTAGCCAGAGCGCTGGTATAAAAGTGGTCCTCCGATACATCCAGGCCCATCCGGGCCAGCTTCTGATTCAGCTCCCGGGGGGTGTAGCCGCTGTTGTTGGTCAGAAACAGATATTCCTTCTTCGTATCATGGAGCCACCGGATAAATTCCGGTACGCCGGGCAGAATCCGGTTCCCATGATAGATCACTCCGTCCATGTCGCAGATAAAGCCCTTTTTCTCGTTGAAATCCAGACAATTGCTGTTTTCCATATGGTCTGATCTCCACCTTTCTGTGAGATAAATTTGTACATTTTTCATCCTTCGTATCCAAAAATATGGTATCGCGGAAATGTAAAATCGGAAAGGTGAGCAACGTGAAATTTTTGTAAAACCCGGGTATGGAGAATGGGGAATTTTCTCGGGGAAAGGATTGCCTTTACTGCGGGAGTGTGGTAAAATAGATTCCATCTGTGGCTGAAAGAAGGCGTGTCGCTTGGAGACGGGAGAGCTGAATGATGTATACGATCAACAGAGAAACCTCACCGGCAGGGTGCACCACAGGGGCACACCCTGGGGTCCGGGAGAATACGGCCTGGTGGTGTGCGTGTGGGTATATGATGGGCGGGGCCATCTTTTGCTGACCCGGCGGGCAAAGGGGAAGTCCTTTGCCGGAACCTGGGAAAACTCCGGCGGAGCGGTTAAGGCCGGAGAGACCAGCCGCCAGGCCATTGCCCGGGAGCTTTTTGAGGAAACCGGCATCCGGGCGGAGGAATCGGAGTTCGAGCTGATTGATACGGACCGGGACCGGAGCAATTTCTACGATTTTTACTGCCTGAAGCGGGAGATGCCCCTGAAGGAGATCGTGCTGCTGCCGGGAGAAACCGATGGCGCCCAGTGGGTCAGCTACGGGAAGATCCACTGGATGATCCGCACCGGAAAAATCTGCCGGATCATCGGTCGCCAGTTCCTGCGCCAGGAAAAGGCGCTGAAGGAGCGCAATCCGCACAAGTTCCGGCGGTGAATTTTGGGCATTTCCACGGAATATTTTTCTTGCCTTTTTATGCTGAAATACGCTATAATGAAAAAAAGCGTTTTTCAGGAATCCGGCGAAAACGCTGCTGTTGCCGGAGCCTGAAAAGCGCTTTTATTTATTATTTCAGGAGGTAAGCCATATGCTCACATTGATGAATCTGCCCATCCGCCGGGGTGCGGCCCCTCTGCGCATTGCCAGAGGCCATTTTGCCACCAATCACTCCCATATCAATTACTATGTTGATATCACCTTCCAGAAAACCCGGCTCAGTGAAGCCAAGGACAGCGCCCGGGAGCTGGTTTCCCATTTCGTCAATGATACGCCTGTGGATACCATCATCTGCATGGACGGCACGGCGGTGATCGGCGCCTGCGTGGCGGAGGAGCTGACAAAGAGCGGCTTCCACACCATCAATGCCCACCAGACAATCTATGTCTTGGAGCCGGAATACAACGCCAATGCCCAAATGATTTTCCGGGACAACACGATTAATATGATCCGCGGCAAGCACGTGCTGATTCTGACGGCTTCCGTTACCACGGGCTTCACTGCCAAGCGGGCCATCGAGGCCATCGGCTACTATGGCGGCCGGGTGGCGGGGGTGGCATCCATCTATTCCGCCATTGACCGGGTGGAGGGATATCCGGTCCGCAGCGTCTACTCCATCGCGGATCTGCCGGAATACGAAAGCTACGACTACCGGGATTGCCCCTATTGCAGGGAAGGGCAGAAAATCGACGCTCTGGTAAATTCTCACGGCTACAGCGTATTGTAAGCTTTTTGCGAAAACCCCGTCTCCTGCCGACAGCTGCCTGAGCGGGCGGACATCGGAATGAAGGAATCCCGGTGCCTGCCCGACAGACGGATAAACCGGCAGGGACGGGGCTTTTTTATGGAGTATGCATAAAAAACGTGTGAAAAAACTGCCGAAAACGAAAAAACGCCATTGACAAACAAAGGTCAATGGTGTAAAATAAAAGTCCATACTGTGGCAGTGTGCCCTTTGGATATCTTCCTATCCAACATGGTCATTTTACCACAGAGTGGGGCTGCTGTCAAGCGGAAATACAACAAAATGTACAAAAAATGACAACTGCCCCTGGCGTATCAAAGTAAGCAACACACAATTCGTAAGAAAGGCTGTGATGATCCATATGGCAATGGTCAAGGACGTAAAGTTCGGCAAGACCATGCGTAAGTCTTACGCAAAGTACGAAGAGATCCTGCAGATCCCCAATATGCTGAAGATCCAGAAGGATTCTTATCAGTGGTTCCTGGATGAGGGATTACGGGAAGTCTTCAAGGACGTGGGCACCATTACCGACTTCTCTGGCAAGCTGGAGCTCAGCTTCCTGGATTACACCATGGAGGATAAGCCCAAGTATACCATTGAAGAGTGCAAGGAGCGGGACGCTACCTTCGCAAAGCCCATCAAGGTTCGGGTCCGTCTGCGCAACACGGAGACTGACGAAATCAAGGAGCAGGAAATCTTCATGGGCGATTTCCCTGTGATGACCAACGGCGGCACCTTTGTTATCAACGGCGCTGAGCGTGTCATCATTTCCCAGATCGTCCGTTCCCCCGGTATGTACTACGGTCACGAGGTGGACAAGGCTGACCAGCACACCT
>CAZDFB010000054.1:0-11340 GCA_964504605.1 uncultured Oscillospiraceae bacterium
TGAACACTAGAACCTGAATCTAGCGAGTCTACCAATTCCACCACTCGCCCATCTCTATTCTCTTCTCGTTAAGCTGTCGCTCAACGCCAGAGTATAATAGCACACACGACAAATTTTGTCAATACTTTTTTTAATTATTTTTTAATCCTTGTAATAAAGCATACAATGGCAGTAGCCCTTGAAATCCGGATCCGCAATCTGCTCCCGGAATTCCTTGCAAATGCACTTATTCTCTTCTGTCCGCGCCAGGCGGCAGGGGCAATATCCGCCGGTGCGCTTCAGCCCTTCCCGGATGGATGCCACAATTTCCTTATCTTCATTCAGCCGAACTGCCATTGTCTTTTCCTTTCTCCTCCGGTGCGGGACTATTCTGCGCCTCGCCGGTCAGCGCCGCCACCAGTGTATCCGCCTGCTTCTGTCCGTTGAGCTCGTTCATGAACATCCGCAGGCCCTTCTTCAGAACCGTCATCTGGGTTTTCAGGTAAAATTCGTCCTCGAACAGCGCGTAGTGAACGCAGGCCCGGATCAGGATAAAGATAATCGGGGTAAGGAGCTCCGTGGGGATTCCCAGCTTATTTTCCAGAGACGCAAAATACTCCGCGTAACGCCGGTTGACACCCTCGAAAAACTTTTTACCGTGCTCAATATACTTCGGATGGGTATAGACCTGGTACATCAGCCGGTATTTTTTTCCGTGCTTCCGGGCTGTCCAGTAGGGCACCTCGTCCAGGAAGCGAACAATATCATCCGGACTCTGGGGCGACAGGGCCATAAAATCGTCCTCCACCTTGCTCATGCAGTACTCTGTGGACTGAACGATCAGATCATCCAGGTCCTCAAAATACACATAAAGCCCGGCCTTGGATAATCCGGCGGCCTTCGCAAGGGCAGAAATACCTGTTCCGTGAAGGCCGTTTTCCGCATAGCAGTTATAGCAGGCCTCCATTATTTCTTTTTTTCTCTGCTCAAAGGCAACTTCATCCCTTACTCTCATCCCGCACCATCCTGTTCTGATAATCCTATGCGTAATTGTAACACGGTATTTTCGCTTTAGCAAGCGATTATTTGGAAAAATATCCAAATAATGTAATAAAGATGCAAAAAAGCACCTGCATAAGCAGATGCTTTGGCGGAGTGAGAGGGATTTGAACCCTCGCGCGGCTTTTGACCGCCTACTCCCTTAGCAGGGGAGCCCCTTCGGCCTCTTGGGTATCACTCCGAATAAATAAGACGCTGTTCAATTGATTGCCAATGTATTTTAGCACACCGGTGGGTGTTTGTCAAGAAGAATTATTTTCAAAACGTTATTTTCCCCTTATCGTCGAAATTAGTCGAAATTTAACTGTCCAAAACCCTTGAAACATGGAAAAAGCCGTGTTATCTTATTTATAGATTCTGTCGGAAAGGGATGGAACAAATGAAAAAGCTGCTGATCGCAGAGGCTTCGGAGACGGAGCGGGAGGCTTTGTGCAGCATTTTTCAAGAACGGTACCGCATTGCGACCTGTGGTGACGGCTTCACAGCCGGTGAACTGCTCACCGCCTTCCGGCCCGATATTCTGGTCATCGACCTGATGCTCCCCAGGCTGGACGGACTTACGGTCCTGCGGCAAGCGAGCACTCTGCCTCCCATCATATTGGTCACCACCACCGCGCCCACCTGGTATGTCGAGCAGGCCCTTATGGACCTGGGCGTGGGGTATATCATACGCAAGCCCTGTTCGGTAACTGCTGTTGCCCGCCACATTGCGGACATGGAGCAGCAGCTGCTGGATTCCAGGGCTCGTTCCGATGCGCGAATCACCGACCAAATGCGCCTTCTCGGGGTGGATTCCCGCAGAGACGGCTTTAAAGCGCTGCGGGTCAGCATTTCCATGTATGCTCAGGATCCCAGCCAGAGCATCGTCAAGGAGCTATATAACCACGTTGCCAGCATCTGTGGAAAGGAAAACTGGAAGCAGGTGGAAAAGAATATGCGCGACGCCATCCGCAAGGCCTGGGAAAACCGGGACGAATCGATTTGGGCCAGATATTTCCGCGTTGGAAATGACGGCTTCCTCCCCTGCCCCACCACGAAGGAATTTATTGCCCGGATTGCCGACACCCTGGCAGTTGTCACCTGATGCCATATCCCACCTATTTCCCGGAAAGAAGGCACTTCATGAAATCCCTTTTGTCCCTGATTCTTGCCGCTCTTATAGGGCTGTCCCTGTGTGGCTGCGAAGCCCCGGCACCCGCCCCGGTCCCCTCTGTCCCCAGTGCGCCTGCCTCCCCCTCCCAGACTCTTTCCACGGGAGCGGAGCCGGTCATCCCCTCCATTCCGGACCAGACGGTTCTTGCGGAACCGGCTCAGATGCCGGACAGTTGGATCTTCACCAATTATCAGGAAAGCTTTTCCTGGCGGGATTCTCTGGGAAATATCTGCCAGACCAGCGTTACCCTGCCGGCTCTGGCCCCTGCCGCCCAATTTGCCGCGGCCTTCAACCGGGAAATCCAGACACTGGGCCAGCGCATTCTCGATGATATCCGCCTTTCCGCCCGGGATGGCTACAGCAGCAGCGTGCTGTCTGTAAATTATCAGTCCTGGTACAACGCCCCGGTGCTCTCCCTTCTGCTGACCGTCCACTGCTCCTCCGGTGAGATGGAGTATCTGGTCTGGAATTTCGACCTGGAAGAACAAAAGGCCATGACCGTGGCAGAGCTGAGTCTCCGGGCTTTGGATACTTCCTATCCGGTTTTCCTTCTTGCCGCTGACAAAATTTCGGAAAAAGCCTTTCAAAGCCGGTACGGTTCCGTGCTCACCCGGGAAGATCCCTCCGATACCGACGAAAATACGCAGGAGCGGGAGGAATATCTGCGTATTGCCGAAAGCATTCCCCAGGACTGCGTCAGCCGTCTTTCCTATCGGCTCTTTCTGGGAGAAGCGGGGCAGCCCATGCTGGTGTATTCGGCCCCGGCGCTGATGATGCCCTATGGCTATGATCAACGCACCCCCACAGTCACAGAATTCGACCTGGAAGCCATCGGCTGGGAGTACCCTCCCACCGCCGCTCAGGCTTATCACGAGCTTTTCGCCCTCACCTATCAGGCGGATGGAAATGCCCTCAGTAGCTGCGCCGGTCTGCTGCAGCTGGCTTTCTTCTCCGAAAGCCTTTCCTTCCTGGAATACGCCGGTCAGGAGCCTGCCGCCACTCAGGAAGCCATCCGTGGGCTGCTGTGTGCCTCCCTGACCGATGACACTGCCGGGCAGCTGGATGCCGCCTGCCGCTCTCTTCTGGCAGAGGATGTTCTGTCCTCTGCAGCCCGGAGCTTCACCCACAGTCTTCTGGATCTGTTGTAAAAATCCTGTCCCGCCGGGCAGGATTTTTTCCTTCCCATTTGGGAAAAATTATGGTATGATAGTTGCCGAAACTTGAAACAAGGAGAATCCCTATGCGATCTATACCCGAAATTCTGGCCCAGGAGCTGGGGCAGAAGCTGGAATATGTGGAAAATGTCATTTCCCTCATGGATGAAGGAAATACCATTCCCTTTATCGCCCGCTACCGCAAGGAAATGCACGGTGCCATGGACGACACCACCCTCCGAAATCTGGAGACCCGGCTGACCTATCTGCGGAATCTGGCAAACCGCCGGGAGGAAGTGAAGAAATCCATCGAAAATCAGGGCAAACTGACCCAGGAGCTTGCCGATGCCATTGATGCCGCCTCCACCATGACGGAGGTGGAGGATCTCTACCGGCCCTATAAGCAGAAGCGGCGCACCCGTGGCTCCATGGCCCGGGAGAAGGGGCTGGAGCCCCTGGCCATGACCATCTATGCCCAGGACGGTCGGGATCCCGCCGCTCTGGCTGAGGATTACCTGGACCCGGAAAAGGGTGTAAACACCGTTGAGGAGGCCCTCCAGGGTGCCAGCGATATCATTGCCGAGAATCTTTCCGATGACGCGGATATCCGCAAGGCCCTCCGGGAACTGGTAAATCGCAGGGGAAGCTTCGTCTGCAAGGCCGCTGACCCGGATACCGACAGCGTATACCGCCTGTACTACGATTTTTCCATGCCGGTCCATAAGATGCTGGATCACCAGATTTTGGCTGTCAACCGTGGCGAAAAGGAGGGCTTTCTGAAGCCCTCCGTCACCCTCCCGGGCAACGAGGGCCCCGCCCTTGTGTGCCGGGCCGCGCTGAAGCCCACGGCACTGGTTTCCCAGTTCGTCCGCAGTGCCGCGGAGGATGCCTACGAGCGGCTGATTTTCCCCTCTATCCAGCGGGAGGTGCGCGCAGAGCTTTCCGACCGGGCCTACGAGGGGGCCATTCACAATTTTGCCCTGAACCTGAAGCCTCTGCTGATGCAGCCTCCCGTGAAGGGCTTTGTCACCATGGGCCTGGACCCCGGATACCGCAACGGCTGCAAGGTTGCCGTCGTGGACCCCACCGGCAAGGTTCTGGACACCGCCGTTGTCTACCCCACCTTCTCCGAGCGAAAAAAACAGGAGGCTATTTCGGTTCTCTCCGGCCTGATGCGCAAGCACCATGTCCGTCATATTGCCATCGGCAACGGCACCGCCTCCCGGGAGACGGAGGCCATGGCAGTGGAAATGCTGAAGTCCTTCCCCGATGCCGGCTATGCCATCGTCAACGAGGCAGGTGCCTCCGTGTATTCCGCCTCGCCTCTGGCGGCGGAGGAATTTCCGGAGTATGATGTGAACCTGCGCAGTGCCGTTTCCATTGCCCGCCGGCTTCAGGACCCTCTGGCAGAGCTGGTAAAAATCGACCCCAAGGCCATCGGCGTGGGACAGTATCAGCACGACTGCCCCCAGAAGGAGCTGAGCACGGCGCTGAACGGCGTGGTGGAGGACTGCGTCAACGCTGTTGGTGTGGATGCCAATACCGCCTCCCGGAGCCTGCTGGAGCAGGTTTCCGGCCTCAACGCCACCACCGCCAAAAATATCGTGACCTACCGGGAGGAGAACGGTCCCTTCACCTCCCGCTCCCAGCTGAAAAAGGTACCCAAGCTGGGACCCAAGGCATTCGAGCAGTGCGCCGGCTTCCTGCGGGTGCCGGAAAGCAGGGAACTGCTGGACAATACGGGCGTTCACCCCGAATCCTACGCCGCCGCCAAAGTGCTGCTGGCCCTGCTGGAGTGTGGGAAGGAAGACCTGGCAGACCTTTCCACCAGGCTGGAGGCCTACGGTGTTGCCAGAGCCGCCCGGGAGTGCGGCGTTGGTGAGCCAACCCTTCGGGATATCGCCAAAGAGCTGGTTAAACCCGGCCGGGATCCCCGTGACGAGCTGCCCACCCCGGTGCTGCGCAAGGATGTACTGGAAATCAAGGACCTGAAACCCGGCATGGAGCTGACGGGAACCGTCCGCAATGTAATTGATTTCGGTGTCTTTGTGGACATCGGCGTCCATCAGGACGGCCTTGTGCACATCTCCGAGGTTTGCAGCCGCCGTCTCCGCCATCCCAGCGAAGCGGTTAAGGTGGGCGACATCGTGAAAGTGGTGGTTCTGAGCGTGGATGAAGCACGTCACCGCATAAGCCTGAGCATGAAGCAGGCCGAAAAAAAATAATCCCCGCACAGCAATGGGCACACCCGCAGGTGTGCCCATTTTCTTAAGATTTTCATTACATTTTGTAACAGTTTGCAGAATGCTTGACATTTTTCGTAATCTATCGTATAATTCGGGAAGATATATATGAGAATGGAGTATTCTTATGAAAAAAGCGCTGAAAGTCATCGTGCCATTGCTTCTGTTCGCGCTGATCGTTGCAAGCATCGGCTGGTACTTATTTGTTTATGACCGTGATTTCACCCGGGATATGTTGCTGGGCCAGGCCCGGTATCAAAGCGATCTCGGAAACACGAAGCTTTCCTCCTGGTTCTACAATCTGGCCTATACCCAATCCGGTCAGGATAAAAACGTTGCCATTGAGCTTGCCAGTCAGTACAAGGCCGTTGGAAATTACACCAAGGCTGAGTATACCCTGTCCAATGCCATTGCCGACGGCCCTACCGTGGAGCTGTATACCGCCCTGTGCCAGACCTTTGTGGAGCAGGACAAGCTGCTGGACGCGGTGAATATGCTGGATATGATTTCCGATTCCGCCCTCAGGGCTCAGCTGGACAAGCTGCGTCCCGCCGCCCCCCTTCCCGATCCGGCCCCCGGCTTCTACAGTGAATACATTTCCGTTTCGATGGACACCGCCGGTACGACCTACATCACCACCGATGGCAACTACCCCACCTGCGCCGGGTCTGTTTACGCCGAGCCCATTTCCCTCGCCGCCGGCGAAACCACCCTTAAGGCCGTTACCGTTTCCGAATCCGGTCTTGTCAGCCGGCTGACCACCGCCAGCTATACCGTCGGTGGTGTTATCGAGCTGGTGGAATTTACCGATCCCGCGGTGGAAGCCTCTATCCGGGAAATGCTGAAGCTGGACGGGGACGACGAGATTTACACCAATCAGCTGTGGACCATTCAGGAATTCACCTACCCCGATGAGGGCACCGGCTTCTCCGATCTAGCCCTGCTGCCCTATCTGAAAAGCCTCAGCATTACCGACAAAAAGCTGAGCAGCCTGAGCTTTCTCTCCGGTCTGACGGAGCTGGAAACCATTAAAATGGAGGGCTGCCGCTTCCCTGCGGAGGATCTAACCTACCTTGCCGGCCTCCCGGTTCTTCAGAGCCTGACGCTGGACAACTGTGGTCTTTCCACTGTTGCCAATCTGACCAACGCCCCGTCCCTGATTTATCTGGACCTGAGCAACAACACCCTGCGGAACCTGGAGCCTCTCTGCCCCATCAGCACCCTGAAGGAGCTGTATCTGTCTCACAATGCCGTCACCTCTCTGGATGCCCTGAGCACCCTAAACGGCCTGACTGTGCTGGATGTTTCCTATAACTCCGTCACCTCCATCGCGCCTCTGGTCACCTGCCCCGCCCTCCGGTCCCTGAATGTCGGCAACAACTCCCTGACCATTCTGGATGCCGTTGACACTCTGGGGGGACTGACCACGCTGATTGCTGACCACAACGCGCTGACCGACATCTCCATCATCAGCAGCTGCACCGCTTTGACGGAGCTGAACATTTCCAACAATCAGATCACCGACATCACCTCTCTTGCCCCGCTGACCAAGCTGGAGACCTTCAACTTCTCCTATAATCAGGTGACCCAGCTGCCCCAGTGGACGGAAGGCGGCGCGCTGAGAACCATCGACGGCTCCAACAACGCATTGGAAGACATTGACGTGCTTAAGAACATGGAAGACCTGTCCTATGTATACATGGACTACAACGAGCTGAAATCTGTGGATGCCATTGCGAACTGCTTCCATCTGGTTCTGGTGAATGTTTACGGAAATCCTATCAAAGATGTTTCCGCACTGACAGAGCACAACATCATCGTCAACTACGATCCCACCAACTAAAGCAGCAAGCATCCGCGCCTGACCGGCGCGGATGCTTTTTTTGCCGAAAAACCGCCCGGACTTTTTTCGTCCGGGCGGCCTGGTATTTTACTGTTTGCGCAGACGCTCCTTGGCCTCTTCCACGCTCTCTCCCTCTTTGCGGAACAGCTTATCCACCATAGCATCCTCAACCTTGTGGTAAGCGTCCACCGCACTCTTCTCTACTGCCTTGTAGACTCCCACAACACCTTCCTCAACGGTCTTATAGGCTCCTGCAACGCTTTGCTCCACTGCCTTATAGGCCTCCGTGGGATCCACGCCGGGAATATCCATGGGGTTATGCTCCATAGCCTGAATCATATGGGCCATGACCCCGCTCTCACGGATTTCCTCGTTGGTCAGGTTCGCCGGTGTGGGCGCGCCCTCGATGAGTCCCTTGTCAACAAACCACTGGACCTCATCATGAATGGTCTGCTGATAGGGGCGGGTGGTGTACCCCAGCTCCCGCTGGGCCTTGGAATAGTCAAATTCGTTATTCCGGGCCAGATTATAGACGGAGAATGTGGTCATCAGCGGTTTCTTGCCGGTTTTTGCCGCCTGCTTCTCAAGGCCCTGGGCAATTTTCCCCGCCAGATCCAGCGGCAGATAGAACTTGATTTTCTTGGCATTGCACTCCTGGTGGAGCATATCACACATATCCTTCAGCGTGACGGTCTCATTGGCCAGAATATAGCATTCACCCACCCGGCCCTTATCCACGGCGGCAATGGTGCCCGCCGCCAGGTCCCGGACATCGCAAAGGTTAAAGCTGCCCTGCATTCCCATGGGCATCTGGCCCTTGATAATCTGCAGCACCGTGGAGGTGGTCTCGCCCAGCGCATGGTCATTGGGGCCCAGAATGCCGGAAGGATGCACCACGCAGGCCTTCAGGCCCATCACCCGAACTGCATCCAGCACCATCTGCGTGGCCTTTGCCTTGGACTGGGAGTAGGCACCCACCACCTTTGCAGGATCGCAGGGCTCAAATTTGTCCACCTCTCCGATCCGGGTGCCGTGGGGCTGCTCGGGGATTGCACCGGTGGAGCTGACATATACCATCTTTTCGCATTCCGGATGGGCCAGTACCTTGGTAATGATATTCCGGGTGCCGCCCACATTGACTGCCATCAGCTTTTCGGAGTACTGCGGGTCCACGGTAACCATGGAGGCGCAGTGAATGACCACAGACTTCATTCCCTCCGGCACGGCAAAGAAAGGCTCCAGAGAGGCTTCATCGGTTAGATCACCGATGACAACCTCCACCGCTTCCGGAATGTATTTCACCGACTTGTCGTTGGGCAGCACCAGTGCCCGGACCCGGCAGCCCTGCTCCAGCAGCTGCAGGCAGATATTGGAACCCAGAAATCCGGCAGCGCCGGTCAGCAAATAAATACGGTCGTTATTCATAGTAATGCACGCTCCTTCAATGTTTTTTCATCTTACGGGAGCATTATAATCCTATGGTTTTTCCGAAATATTTACCTTGTGTTTCTGTAATGTTAAAAGCAAAAAATTATGAATTCATTTCCTTTACCAGCGCCAGAGCCGCCTGAACCGTCTGGCTTCTGATCTGCTCCCGATCCCCCGAAAACAGGCAGCCCCGGGACAGCGTGACCTCCGCATCACTGTAGCCGATGAACACCGTTCCGACGGGATTCCCAAAATCATCCCCGCCGGGTCCCGCAAGCCCGGTGACGGATACGGCGATGTCAGCCTTCAGGGCTCTCCGGGCCCCCTGCGCCATAGCTTCCGCCACCGGGGCGGAAACTGCCCCCAGTGTGTTGAGGATTTCCTCCGGCACCGCAAGAAGCTTCGCCTTTACCTCATTGGTATAGCTGATGATTCCGCCAAGATACACCGACGAGGCCCCGGGCACCGCTGTCAGCGCTGCTCCGATTCCGCCGCCGGTGCAGCTCTCTGCCGTTGCCAGAGTCTTCCCCTGAAGGGCGGCGATGACCTCAGATGCCGCTGTCATGATACTCCACCTTAATCTTTTCAACGCTCTCCAGAGCCCGGAGAATCAGCGCCTCCCGGTCCAGCTTTCTCTCGGCATTCAGCACCTGGCCCAGGGTGGGCTTGGTTTTGGGATGTCTGGGGGTAAAGACGGTGCAGCAGTCCTCATAGGGCAAAATAGAGGTTTCCAGTGTGCCGATTTTACGGGCAATTGTCACGATTTCCTCCTTGTCCATGCCAACCAGAGGCATGAACACCGGAATATCCACCACCGCGCCGGTAACCGTCATGGCCTCCATGGTCTGGGATGCCACCTGGCCCAGATTTTCACCGGTAATCAGGGCACCGCAACCATCATTTTTCGCGATTCTCTGGGAAATTTCCATCATAAACCGGCGCATAATCAGGGTAAAGAATTCCTCCGGGCAATTATCCCGGATCGCTTCCTGAATCTCTGTAAAGGAAACAATATTGACGGTCATTTTCCCGGAATACCGGGTAACCAGCCGGGCCAGCTCGATAACCTTGTCCTTGGCAAGCTGGGAGGTATAGGGGTAGGAGAAGAAATGGACGGATTCGATTTCCACGCCACGCTTGGCAATCATATAAGCCGCCACGGGGGAATCAATGCCGCCGGAAAGCAGACACATTGCCCGTCCGCCCACGCCGGTGGGCAGACCGCCGGCACCGGGCTCCGCAGGACCATGGACATAGGCAGCCAGATCCCGGACTTCCACATAGACCGTATACTCCGGGTGACGGACATCCACCTCAACGGTGGGGTGGGCTTCCGCCAGTCTGCCGCCGATCTCCTGAGACAGCTGAATGGAGGTCAGCGGGAATCGCTTGTCAGACCGCTTGGACTCCACCTTGAAGGATTTTGCGCAGTCCAGATCGTCCCCAAGGTAGTTTTCAATGGCTTCAAAAATAGCGTCCAGGTCCTTCTCGCAGGGACGGCAGCGGCACAGGCTCACCAGACCGAAGATGCTGTGGCAGGCTTCCCAGGCACCGTCCACATCGCATTCCTCATCCATAGGCTCCACATATACCGTTGACTGCATGATGTATACATCAAAATTGCCGTAGGGCTTCATCCGGCGGCGGACATTCTGGCGCAGTCTCGCCTCAAACTGGCGCTTGTTGGCACCCTTCAGGACGATTTCGCCCAGCTTCATCAAAAAAATCTCTTTCATATTCAGGTTCCTTTCCAATCTTTGGTTCCAGGGACGTGGTATTGCCCCGCCCTGTCTATGCTCTGTTTATAAGTTAAGCTGCTCCGGGGATAAACGCCCCGAAAATGGCACAGTCTATCCCTTTCCCAGACTCACGGAGCGGTACTGAATCGCCTCCGCGATATGCTGGGTTCCGATATTTTCACTGCCATCCAGGTCGGCAACGGTCCTTGCCACCCGAAGAATCCGGTCGTAGCTTCTCGCCGTCAGCCCCAGGGCCTCAAAGGCCTGCCGCATCAGTTCGGTGCATTCCGCGTCCAAAGCGCAGTACCGGCGCATCTGTGCCGGCCCCATCCGGGCGTTGCACAGGGAGCTCTTTTCCCCGAACCGGGCATTTTGTCTGGCCCGGGCCTGATTGACCCGTTCCTTCACAGCGGCAGAGGGCTCAGATTCCGTCCTGGCCCGAAGCTCCTCAAACTGCACTGCGGGAACCTCCACCACAATGTCAATCCGGTCAAGCAGCGGGCCGGATATCCGGCTGCGGTAATTCATAACTGCCTGCTCCGAGCAGGTACACCGCCCGGAGGGATCGCCGTACCAGCCGCATTTGCAGGGATTCATGGCGCAGACCAGCATAAACTCCGCAGGATAGGTCACCGTTCCCGACACCCGGGAAATGGTCACGGCGGCATCCTCCAGGGGCTGACGCATCATGTCCAGCGTATCCTTGCGAAATTCCGGCAGCTCGTCGAGAAAAAGTACACCC
>CAZDFB010000055.1:0-11075 GCA_964504605.1 uncultured Oscillospiraceae bacterium
GAATCAGGGAATAGCCGTCCTGCTTGACCTTGCCAAACAGGCGCATGATCTCCCGCTTGTGCATCAGCAGCCGCCGGGGCCGGCGGGGGTCCACATTGAAGCGGTTTCCGTGGTCGTAGGGAGAGATGTGCATCTGGTTCAGAATCATTTCCCCGTCCTTAATGCCGCACCAGGCATCCTTCAGGTTCAGGGTCCCCTGACGGATGGATTTGACCTCGGTACCGACAAGCTCAATACCGGCCTCAAATTCCTCCTCCACAAAATATTCGTGGTAGGCCTCACGGTTGCGGGCCATAACTTTAACGGACTGTTTTTCCAGATTGCTCACCTCCCGGAAAGGATTTACATATGCATTATAGCACGGCTGTCAAGTAGATACCATACCCAAATTCAGGGGCTGTCAAACAAAAATGCTTCCAGCTCCTCTGTTTTGTCGAAGGTAAAGTCGCACAGGCCCCGCATTTCTTCAGCCAGCTGGGGAAATTCCTGCTTTCCCCAGGCTGCAAAGGCGATTTTAACGCCCAGAGGATGGGCCATGCGCCAGGCAAGCTTCATATCATCCACCACCAGAAGGGCCTCCGGCGGCAGGCCGTAGCGGCGCATGATGTCCTCCAGGGGGAAGGGGTTGGGCTTACGCAGCTCCTCCGGGTAATCCCAGCCGTAGATGGCATCAGGCTCTGTGCCGATGAGAAGCCGGTAGTCCCGGGTAATATTTTCCACGCTGGAGTGGGAAACCACGCATACAAGGCCACCCTCCGCCTTTTGCCGGCGGATAACCTGACCGATTCCGGGGAAGCACTGGGGAACATGGGTGCGGACATAATCCATCCAGCCCCGGTACTCATCCACCAGCTCCTGGGGTGTAAACTGCCAGCGGCTGCGGCACATTTCGGCAAAGCCCAGTTCGTGACAGTCACGGACATAATCGGTAAAGGAAATGGTCTGACCGGGGCGAAACTGGGAAAGAATTTGACAAAAATAGGGGTATCCGATGGTTTTCTCTGTCTGAACCACCGTATCGTCGTGGTCAAGGACAAGACAGGGGTATTTCAGCACAGCCCTCACTCCTTGTGCAGGAATCCTGCCGACGGATTGGATTGCGTCCGGACATTGGGCAGACGGCATATTCCTGCGGATTTTTTGTCATTATAGCAAATAAAATCCAATCCGGCAATCCAAAAATCCTCTTGATATTATCGAACAAACGTGCTATAATATAAGAAAACGAATGGTGGTGGTCCCATGGGGCAGGGTGTTTGTCCGGTGGATGTAATCTGCGTGTGCAGTGCAAGCGGAGAAATCCGCCCCCTGCGGGTGCAGATCATAGATGAAACGCGGCAAATCGTGCGGGTAAATATTGAAGAGATTGTCAGCACGGAGACGGTGGAGCACGTCGGCGCTGAGGCGGCGCTTTTTCGCTGCCGTGCCACCGTCTGGGACCGGAAGTGGCTCTTTGAGCTGAAATATGCCATCCGGACCCATACCTGGACGCTGGTCCGGAAAATTTACTGACGGTGTGGAAATATGTCCGGTATTGTAGTATACTGTTACATATCAGGCCGGGAGCCCAAGACCCAGCCTGACAATACGGATGCTTGAAAGGGAAGGGAAGACCGTGGGAATCGTAACATTTTATAACTGTGACCCAAAGGACGCACCGAAAACCACAATGCCCGCCCATCTGGGCGCAAACGCGGTAATCACCTGGAACGGGAAGCTGCTCCTGGAGCGGCGGCGGGACAGCGATACCTGGGGCCTGGTTGGCGGAGGCTGCAAAAAGACGGAAACGGGCCGGGACGCGATTTCCCGGGAAACATATGAGGAAACCGGCCTGCGGATTCCCGGGGAACGGTTTAAAAAGCGGAAGGTGTACGACAATCCCGGCCGGATTGCCGCCTTCCGTGACGGCAGTATCTGGCGCATGGTGATCGTTGTATACGCGCTGGAGCTGGAAGCCTGCCCGGTGCTGCGGCCCAGTGCCGAATCGAAGGAGCTTCGGTTCTTTTCGCCCGAGGAGCTGACGCAGATTGAGATTGCGGTTACCCACAGGGATATTGTGGAGGAGCAATTTTTGAATAAACCGTGAAAAAACAACCGTATAATGAAAAAATACTTGTATATTCATAAATTTTATGATAATATACATTGCGACGGCGCAGTATCCTAGTCAGAATGGCCGTTTTCCAGGAAGGGCCTAAAAATCCTTTGAAGGGCACATCGATGAAGTCCCTGGTGTCTGCTTTTTACGCCCAGTTTAGGGTGGATGCTGGGGGTTAAGGATCCCGGGCGCGCGCCAATGGCATGGCGCATACGACCCGGCTTCCGTGGAGACCTGAAGCTTGTGCGACGACGGTGTAAGCCCCACGTTTTGCGGGGTCCGATCGCGTACGACTCAGGTATGAACCTGCAATGCAGTGCGCAGAATCGCGTTGCTGCGTGCAGCGTAGCCTGCCTTGCGTGGGCATGTGGGGAAAGAGGATCAGACGGCTGGCGGCTGTGGCCACAGCTGCTGCAGTTATCGCTTCTGGAAACCATGCTTGCAAAAGAGGCTAAGACTATGGCACATTCCGCCGTGGAAAACACCTAGGCTGTCTTAACAAGGGCAGACAGGGGATTACAGTACGGTCTAAGTGGCAATCGGGTACCCATTATCCTGGCAACACTTGGGCGGAGGGATCAAATGGAAACGGCCTGCGCGGCAACGGCAGGTTCCCTCCGGTGAAATACAACCCGACCTAAGCCGTAAGATTTATCCCGTCTGCTGCCGTCATATTTTTATCTATCCAAAGGGGTTATTTTTCGTGTCAAAATCCGATGCCGCAGCCGCAAAAAAGGAGCGGAGCAAGCATATTCGCTGGGTCGTTACCATCTTTTTTACTACGATGCTGATTTCCGGTACCATCTCTCTGGTTTCCGACGAGATTATGGAAAGCAGTGGGATTGTGACTGCTTTTCTGATCCTGTTTGCTATTATTCTGCTTGGTATTATCTTTGACGTCATCGGTGTGGCTGTCACCTCTGCCGACGAAAAGCCCTTTCATTCCATGGCTGCCCGGAAGGTTCCCGGTGCCCAGGAGGCCATCCGGCTCCTGCGCAACGCCGAGCGGGTCAGCTCCATCTGCAACGATGTGATCGGTGATATCTGCGGCGTTGTCTCCGGCTCCGCCTCCGCAACCATTGCGGCTCAGGTGCTGGCAAGCATGGACTTTTCCTGGCCGCAGATGCTTTCTCTGGCTATGTCGGCGCTGGTTGCCGGCTTTACCGTCGGCGGAAAGGCAATCGGCAAGACCTTTGCCGTTAATTCCTGCACAACCATCGTCCATGGCGTTGGACGGGTGATCTATACCTGGAATCATCTGTTGCGGAAAAAGAAAAAATAACGTTGGGTCGTGTAGTAAGTGAGTATTTTACAGACGATTAACGGTCACGAAGACCTGACCCGGCTCAGCGCCCGGGAGCGAGGGCTCCTGTGTGCTGAGATCCGGGAATTTTTGGTTTCTCATGTGGCACAAACCGGCGGACACCTGGCCTCCAATCTGGGCGTGGTGGAGCTGACGGTTGCCATTGAGACCGTTTTTAATACAATGGAAGACCGCCTGGTATTTGATGTGGGTCATCAGTCTTATGTCCATAAGCTGCTGACCGGACGCCAGGCGGATTTTGCGCATTTGCGGGAGTTTGGCGGAATGTCCGGTTTCCCCAAGCCCTATGAAAGCCAGTCGGATGCCTTCGTTGCAGGTCACGCGTCCAGCTCTGTCTCCATTGCCCTGGGTATGGCAAGAGCACGGACCATGCTCAGGCAGGATTACAGCGTCGTGGCGCTGCTGGGCGATGGAGCTGCCACCGGCGGAATGGTCTATGAGGGGCTGAATGATGCGGCGGTCAGCAAGGAGCCTCTGGTCATTATTCTCAATGATAATGAAATGTCCATTGACCGGAATGTGGGCGGAATGTCCAGGCACCTTTCCAAGCTCCGCACCAAGGAAAAATATCTGGGAGCCAAGCGGCGGTACCGGGAGGCAATGAAAAAAATCCCCGGAGGCTGGTCTGTCTACCTTTTTACAAAGCGGATCAAGGACCGGCTGAAGCGGATGCTTCTGCCCACAACCATTTTTGAGAACATGGGTATGACCTATCTGGGCCCGGTGGATGGACATGATCTGCCGAATCTGATTCGGATTCTCCGCACGGCCCGGGACCTGAAGGCCCCGGTTCTGGTCCATGTAATGACCCGCAAGGGCTGCGGCTATCTTCCCGCGGAGGAGGAGCCCTCCCTGTTCCACGGAATCGGAAAATTCGACCCGGTTTCCGGCAAGGCCCTCAGCACCTCCGGCCCCTCCTTCTCCGATTCCTTCGGACAGGTCATGCTGGAGCTCGCCGCAGAGGACCAGCGGGTCTGCGCCATTACCGCCGCTATGCCCGGCGGCACCGGCCTGCTGAGCTTTAAGAAAAAATACCCCAAGCGTCTTTTTGACGTGGGCATTGCCGAGGAACACGCGGTCTCCATGGCAGGCGGCCTTGCCAAGCAGGGAATGATTCCCGTAACCGCCCTTTATTCCACCTTCCTCCAGCGCTCCTATGACCAGATCATGCAGGATATCGTCCTTCTGGGGCTCCACGCGGTGCTGGCGGTGGACCGGGCTGGCCTGGTGGGAGAGGACGGTGCAACCCATCACGGCGTTTTTGATGTGGGTTTCCTGCGGCAGATGCCCGGAATGGAGATCCTCTGTCCGGCATCTCTGGCAGAGCAGAAGGATATGCTGCGCTGGGCAGTCACCGGCTGCACCGGCCCCGTTGCGGTCCGGTATCCCAGAGGTGGGGACCGGGGCTATTCCGCTTCCGACTGGACGGGTCCTGAGAAGCTTTTGAAAATTCATAAAACCGGTGCCGATGTGGCGCTGCTGACCTATGGTCCCTTCCTGAAAAACGTTATGGACGGAGCGGACGCTCTGGAAAATGTGGGCATTCATGCATCGGTGCTCCGGCTGCTCAGTGTCGGAACCCTCCCAATCGGGGAAATTCTCCAGGCGCTTCCTGTGGGAACGCCGCTGATCGTCGTGGAGGAGGCGGTATCCGGCTCCGGTATCCGGGAGGCGCTGACCGTTGATCTTCAGGCAAAGCGGCCTGACTGCCGGGTCTATGGAATGAACCTTGGCAAGCGGTTTATTCCCCACGGGGATTTGAAAACCCTCTATTCCCACTTCGGCCTGGACGGCGATTCTATTGCGAAATATGCCCGGGAGGTGCTGTCAAAATGAAAATCAAGAAAAGACTGGATGTGCTCCTGACAGAGCGGATGTTTGCCGACAGCCGCTCCAAAGCCCAGGCTATCATTATGAGCGGTCTGGTATATGTAAACGGTCAGAAAGCCGATAAGCCCGGTATTTCCTATGAGGAAACGGTGGATATTGAAGTGAAGGGAGCCGTCTGCCCCTATGTCAGCCGGGGCGGACTGAAGCTGGAAAAGGCGCTGCGGGATTTCGGCGTAAAGCCGGAGGGCTATGTTTGCAGCGACTCCGGCGCTTCCACCGGCGGCTTCACCGACTGTCTGCTTCAGCAGGGTGCCAGAAAGGTGTTTGCCATCGACGTAGGTTACGGTCAGCTGGACTGGAAGATTCGGTCCGATGAACGGGTCGTTGTCATGGAGCGGACCAACATTCGCTATGTAACCCCGGAGCAGCTGGGAGAACCGTTGGATCTTTCCGTGGTGGATGTAAGCTTTATTGGCCTTGAAATCGTCCTTCCCACAATCAAAAGTCTCCTGAAGCCCGGTCAGGGCCAGGTGGTTTGCCTGATTAAGCCCCAGTTTGAGGCAGGAAAAGAAAACGTTGGCAAAAAGGGCGTTGTCCGGGATCCCAAAATCCATCAGATGGTCCTCGACCAGTTTGTTTCCCTGGTTCGTGGCCTTGGCTTTGCCATTCTGGGCCTGACCTATTCACCGGTGAAGGGTCCTGAGGGAAATATCGAATTTTTGGGTCACCTGACGTTGGCGGATGTGCCCGGTATTGAGCCGGATACGGCGGATGTGGTCGCACAGGCCCATGCGTCTCTGGATAAGTGAGGTGGAATATGAAAAATATTCTTTTAACCCCAAATCCCTACCGGGATAAAAATTTCCAGACAGTCCGCTCTGCGGTAAAAATTCTCCGGGATGCCGGAATCGATCCCAAAATCTGTCTTCCCTTTGAGGTGGACAGAAGCTACGAGCTGCCCCGGGATCTGCGGTTTTCCAAGTTGGAGCGGGAGCTTCCCAATGCGGAAATGGTGATCTGCTTTGGCGGCGACGGTACCATCCTGCATATGGCGAAGGCGGCAACCCGGAAGGGTGTGCCGATTCTGGGTGTTAATATCGGCACCATGGGCTTCATTGCAGAGCTGGAAAGCACCGAGCTGGATAAGCTGGCTTTGGTCGCAAAGGGCAAGTATACGCTGGAAGGCCGCATGATGCTGGATGTTACGGTCCAGCGGGACCGGGATATCATCTTCCACGATATCTGCCTGAATGATGTGGCAATCACCAAGGGCGCAGTGGCCCGGATCGTCCATCTGGCGGTTCAGTGCGATGGCGTGCAGGCCATGGAATGCGGCGGTGACGGTGTTCTGATTTCCACCCCCACCGGCTCCACCGGCTACAGCCTTTCCGCAGGCGGTCCCATTGTTGAGCCGGATGCCCATAATATTATCATTACGCCCATTTGCGCCCATGATGTCGGAAGCCGCTGCATTGTTGCTTCCGAAAAGCGGGTTATTACCGTAGGCATGGTTCAAAATGCCCGCCGGAACGCGTTTCTTTCGGTGGACGGCGGCAAGGCTCTGCGGCTGAATATGGGCGATGTGGTGACAATCCAGAAATCCAAAATGGAAACCAGACTGGTTCGGCTAAAGGACCGCAGCTTCTTTGACGTAGTCAATACCAAATTCAGAATCCACGAGAGGTAACATTCAGTGAAGACCAAACGGCAGGCAAAAATTATGGAGATTATCTCCAATACCAATGTAGAAACCCAAGAGCAGCTTCTGCAGGAGCTGCAAAGCGCCGGATACTCCAGCACCCAGGCCACGATCTCCCGGGATATCAAGGAGCTCCGGATCGTCAAGGAGCTGACCAGCCTGGGCACCTATCGCTATACCACAGCCGCAAAGGAGGTCCCGGCGACCTTTTCCGTCCGGCTGAATACAATTTTCCGGGAATGTGTAACCGGCTTTGATTACGCCCAGAATATTATCGTTATCCACACCCTACCGGGGCTTGCTAACGCTGCCGCCTCCGCCATGGATGCCATGAATATGAGTGTGGTGTTGGGAACCATCGCCGGAGACGATACGGTTTTCATTGTTATGCGTGATACCAATTCTGCCGCGGCTTTCTGCGGGGAAATCAAGAATCTTTTGAAGTAAGAGGGGAGGAGTAACCGTGCTGAGTCTTCTGCATATTGAAAATATCGCGGTCATTGAGAGCGCGGATATTTCCTTCGATTCCGGCTTTAACGTTCTTACCGGTGAAACCGGTGCCGGTAAATCCATCGTCATCGATGCCATTTCCGCCATTCTGGGCCAACGGGCCTATCGGGATATGATCCGCACGGGAACGGGAAAGGCTTCCGTTCGGGCGGTGTTCACCGGTGTGCCGGAGCTGAGCTGGTTCCGGGAAAACGGGGTGGACTACGATGAAGAAACCGTGATTCAGCGGGAAATTTTTCTGGATGGCAAAAATATCTGCCGGGTGAACGGATGCCTCGTAAGCGTTTCCATTTTGCATAAGCTTGGCATCCAGCTTATCAACATCCATGGGCAGCATGATTCCGCCTCATTGTTTGATGAGGACAATCACCTGACATTTTTGGACGCTTTTGCGGATAATGAAGCCCTGCGGGAGGACTATCACGGCAGATATGAAGCCGTTTCCGCCCTGCGCCGCCAAATTGACAAAATGACCATGGACGAAGGGGAAAAGCTTCGCCGTATGGAAACGCTGAAATATCAGATTGCCGAAATTGAGCGGGCGGACCTGAAGCCCGGTGAGGATGACGAACTGATGGAGCGCAGAAAGCTCCTGCAGAATGCGGAAAAAATTGCTGACGGAATGAACGACGCGGTAGAAAATATCTATGGCGGTGACGATTCGGATGGAGCGGCATCCCTGCTGGCGGCGGCAGAGCATTCTCTGGCCCGGATCTCCAAATTTTCCGATTCCATAGCCGCGCTCCACGAAAAGGTAGCGGATCTGATGTACCAGGTCCAGGACGCTGCGGAGGAGCTGCGGGACGAAAGAGATGCCCTGAGCTATTCCGCCGACGAGCTGGAGGAAATCGAGGGAAGGCTGGATGTAATCCACAAGCTGAGACGAAAATACGGCGCCACCTGCGAGGATATCCTTACGTATCTCGACAGGGCGAAGCAGGAGCTGGATGAAATCGAATTTGCGGATGACCATCTGGAAAAGCTGAAGAAGAAGCTGAATAAGGCAGAAAAGGAAGCCTGGGCGGCGGCTCTGGCTCTCCGGGAGAACCGGCAGGAGACAGCAAAGTCCATGGCCCAGCGGATTCTTACTGAGCTTGCCCAGCTGGATATGCCCCGGGTGCAGTTTGAGTGCGCCTTTACGGAGACCGAGCTTTCTCCCCGGGGTGCCGATACAGTGGCCTTCTTCATGTCCGCCAACGCCGGTGAAGCACTGAAGCCCATGAGCAAGGTGGCCTCCGGCGGTGAATTGGCCCGGATTATGCTGGCTATGAAGAATGTGCTGGCGGAAAAGGACCAGGTGGCAACTCTGATTTTTGACGAGGTGGATACCGGCGTTTCCGGTCGTGCTGCCCAGAAGGTTGCCGAAAAGCTGAGAAGTGTGGCTGCCCACAAGCAGGTGCTGTGTGTGACCCATTTGCCCCAGCTGGCAGCCCTGGCCCAGACCCACCTGCTGATTGCCAAATCCGAGCGGGATGGACGCACCTATACCTCCGTGACCCCTCTGGATTTCGAGGGCCGTAAGAAAGAGCTTGCCAGAATCATCGGCGGCACCAATATCACGGAAACCACCCTGAAAAGCGCGGAGGAAATGCTCCGGCTGTAAGGAGATACGATGACGGCAGAAGAAATGTGGCAGACTTTTTCCCGGAAAAGTGAGATTTGTGCAGAATATGAGGCCTGGGTCTTTGGAGATAATGCGGATTGTTTGGCTTCTCTTGTGCTTCGGGGCGTCAAAACCGCTACCTGCTCGGCACTGCCGCTTTATGAACTGGATGGGAGAACCCTTGCCCCGGGCAGGGGAGTACAGTGTCATTCTGGATAGCCGGGAGCAGGCGGTATGTATCATTCAAACCACCAAAGTATATCAAGCACCTTTCCGGCAGATTACGGCGGAACACGCCTTTCGGGAAGGTGAGGGAGACAGAAGCCTTGCCTGTTGGCAGAAGGTGCATGAAGGCTTTTTTGCCATTGAGCTGTAGGAAGCCGGACTGTCCTTTGACGGGGATTTAGTGCTGGTTTGTGAGGAATTCCGGCGACTTTACCCTTGACAAAATGCCGCAAATTTGCTAGGATAGCCCTAACACAGCGATGGGAACAAGTAATCGTGACTCTGACCCCAGAGAGCTGCCGGGTGGTGCGAGGCAGTGGAAGGAAATGATGAAATACCTCCCGGAGTGGCTTTTCTGAACACGCAGTAGGGAAAGACGGGTTCGCCCGACACAGCGACAGGTGTTGCTTGACACCGTGAGGCCCATGCCGTGAGGCATGGGTAAACCAGAGGTGGTACCGCGTAAATTTTACGCCCTCTGTCCGTAAGGACAGGGGGCGTTTTTTGCTGCCGCGCGAAGGAGGAAAGACAGATGATTCAAACGCCCATGGATGTATTAAGTAACCATCCCGTGCGCAAAACAAAAAAGCAAAAGGAAGCGTTTCGTCAGGCTGTGGTGGACTACTGCCGGAGCCGGGGCTATGAAGTAAAAATCGAAAAGGGAACCATGGGTGCCCAGAATATCGTGATTGGAGACCCTTCCCGGGCAAGGTATCTTGTGACCGCTCATTATGATACCCCCGCCAGCATCGGGATTCCCAATGTGCTGACACCCTGCAATTTTCTGGCGTTCCTTTTATATCAGCTTTTTGTGGTGGGAATCTTTTTCACGGCTGCCTTTGTCGCCGGATTTATCACTATGGTGCTGACGAAGGACAGCACCCTGACCTTTCTTGTGGCCTATGCCGCCTACCTGGGGCTGTTTTCCCTGATGCTGATTGGCCCTGCCAACAGGCACAACGCCAATGACAACACTTCCGGTGTTGTTACGGTGCTGGAGACAGCAACGACCATGCCGGAAAAACTCCGTGGAAGGGTTGCCTTTGTCCTTTTCGACCTGGAGGCCGGTCTTCTCGGCTCAGCCTCCTATCAGAAGGTCCACAGGGCGGAAACCGCCCGGCAGATGATTCTCAATCTGGACTGCGTGGGAGACGGGGATGAAATCGTCTTTTTCCCGACAAAGAAGCTGTGCCGGGATACCGATTCCCTGCGGCATTTGTGCAGAGCCGTGGGTCGCTACGGAAAGAAATCCATTGCCGTGTGCAGCAAGGGCTTCCGTACCTTTCCCTCTGACCAGAAAAATTTCCCCAGGGCGGCAGGAATTGCGGCCTTTCGCCGCAGGAAGGGCATCGGCCTGTATTGCAGCCGCATTCACACCGGACGGGATACCGTTCTGGAGCTTACAAATGTCAATCTCCTGCGCTCGGCGCTGACCACGCTGATTGCGGGAAATGAATAAATCCACAACCAATAATGGAGGAATAAAACATGAAACTGTATGACGAGCTGGTAGCCCGTGGCCTGATTGCCCAGGTTACCAATGAAGAAGAAATCCGGGAGATGATCGACAACGGCAAGGCCACCTTCTACATCGGCTTTGACCCCACGGCAGATTCTCTTCACGTTGGTCACTTCATGGCTCTGTGCCTGATGAAGCGGCTGCAGATGGCCGGCAACAAGCCCATCGCCCTGATCGGCGGCGGCACCGCCATGATTGGTGACCCCTCCGGACGGACGGATATGCGCTCCATGATGACCCAGGAGACCATCCAGCACAACTGCGACT
>CAZDFB010000056.1:0-11059 GCA_964504605.1 uncultured Oscillospiraceae bacterium
ATCTGGGCCCGGGGATTGGTCATCTGGGCACCCAGGGCAAAGGCGTTGATGGAGGCGGGAACGCCGAAGGTGGGATAGGAGGCGATATAGCCGATGCGGTTGTCCTGGGCCATGGCACCGGCAATGGCGCCGGTAATGAACTTGGCCTCATAAATCCGCCCATAGTAGCTGCGGATGCTGGAATAGGGCTGGTCCAGAGAGCAGTTCAGAAAGCGGACCTTGGGATATTTCACCGCGTTTTTCAGGGTGGCCCGCCGGAGCAGGGGGGCGGTGGTGAACACCACCTGGGCACCGTCCCGGATGGCCTGTTCGATACATTTTTCCGCGATTTCGGTGGTTTTCGCGTCGTAGTAGCTGCGGACGGTGACCCGGTCACCGAAAACCTCCTCGATGTGCTTGCGTCCGTCCTCGTGACCCAGAACCCAGGAGCTTGTGGAGGGGTCCAGCTGGTGGACAAAGGCCACATTCAGGTGATCGGGATTGGAGGTGATGAGCCGGGTCAGGATATTGCCCCTGGCATCCTCCTGGGGCTTCGTCTCCACGGTGACCGCCTCCTGAGAGGCGGTGAGCACATCCCCCCAGAGGGAGGAAAGGGTCCGCTTCAGCTCAGCGGAGGAAAGCCGGCCCAGATCCTCGAAGGGATACAGCTGAAGCCAGACCAGAAGGGCCTCCTCGGGAAGCACGTCCACGGGCTTGGCAGTCAGGGCCTTGAAGGCATCCCGGAAATAATGGAAGTAAGAGTTAAAGAGCCGGCGGTCATTCTCCGTCCAGGGCTCCTCCGGCTTCTTGCCCAGGAAGGCCAGAAGCTTGGCGTAATCACCGGGGCGGCGGAACTGGACGGTATACAGCCGGGCGGTGCGGTAAAACTCCAGAAATTCGTAATAGGCCCGGATCCGGGGCTCGTCGCTGACCGGGGGCAGAATCCGCTTGACCTGACCGGGGATTCGGGGAGAGCCGAAATGGCGCAGAACGGAAACCCGCTTGTTGCCCTCCTGGACATAGAAATTGCCCAGATACTCAAAGCACAAAATGGGGTCACGGATGCCGACCTCCCCCAGGTGATCCTTGCACAGGGACACCCATTTCAGGGCAAATTCGGAATCCGGCGGAAGCAGGGGCAGGAAAGAGGGGGAGAAGGCGGTAATCCGGCCGGCGCTTTTCACGCCGACGATCCGCTCGGCGGGAATCTCCAGCGTGCCGATTTCCTGGGCGGTGTAGTCGTTTTTGCCGCCCAGCAGCTCGTCGAGGACCAGAGGATAGGGATTTCGCCCGGCAGCCAGAGCCTCACGGTATTCCTTCTGGCCCTGCTTCAGCGCCTGGGCGTATTCTTCGGAAGCGGTAACTTGTGATGTCATAATGTCAGTCTCCTGAAAGAACGAAAACTTTTACACATATATCATAGCCGATTTTTGAAATTTTGCAACAGAAATATCCGCAGAGGGGAGTTTAGGATTTTCTTAAAATTCCAGGCTTCGACTTGCTTTTGCAGAGGACTGTCGGTATAATGAAAAATCATTATGTCAACACGGAGGCGGAGCTTATGCAGACCAGGGAGAATACGGTTACCGGATTTGCTCAGCAGATTTTGAACCAGGTGCGCACGGCAGTGGTGGGAAAGGACACGGTGCTGCTGTGGGTTCTGGCGGCAATCCTGGCGAAGGGCCATATCCTGCTGGAGGATATTCCCGGCGTGGGCAAGACCACCATGGCTCTGGCCTTCTCCCGGGTGCTGGATCTGGACTACAGCCGGGTCCAGTTTACGCCGGATGTGCTGCCGTCGGACGTGACGGGCTACTCCGTGCTGGATCAGGCCACGGGGAAGCTGGCCTATCAGCCCGGCGCGGTGCTCTGCAATCTCTTTCTGGCGGACGAGCTGAACCGGACAACCTCCCGGACCCAGTCCGCCCTTCTGGAGGCAATGGAGGAGGGACAGGTGACGGTGGACGGCGTGAGCCATCCTCTGCCCAGACCCTTTGTGGTCATCGCTACCCAGAATCCCACCGGTGCAGCGGGCACCCAGCTGCTGCCGGACAGCCAGATGGACCGGTTTACCATCCGGCTCTCTCTGGGCTATCCCAACCCCCGGGACGAGGTGGCTATGATTCTGAACCGGCAGAGCGGCAATCCGCTGGATGCCCTGAAGCCTCTGCTGACCCGGGAAAAGCTGGCAGCCATGCAGGAGGCAGTGGCCCAGACTTACATGAATGAGACGGTGGTCAGCTACATCGTGGAGCTGGTGGGGGCAACACGAAGCAGCGAATGGATCCGGCGGGGCGCCTCGCCCCGGGCTACGCTGTCCGTCACCGCCATGGCAAAGGCAGTGGCCTGCCTCCGGGGCAGGGACTATGTGACCCCGGGGGATGTGCGGGAGGTATTTATCCACACGCTGGCCCACCGGCTGATTCTGTCCGCCCAGGCGGAGGCCCAGGAGAAGACTGCCGAGCAGGTGCTGCGGGAGATTCTGGACACGGTGCCCGCCCCCCGGCTGCGCTGATATGACCAGGCGGCGGGTGGCATACCTGGCGGCGGTGGCTGGCTGCCTGGTATTTTATATTGCGTACCGGGAGTGGCTGGCCTGGTATCTGCTGCTGGTGATTCTGGCGGTTCCCTGGCTGAGTCTGCTGCTGAGCATCCCCGCTATGCTGACCTTCCGGGCGGAGGTCACGGCACCCTCCGGTGTGGAAATGGGAACCCGGGTTCAGGCCCGGCTTCTGGGAGGTTGCCGGCTGCCGGTGCCTCCCTTTCAGGGACGGCTCCGGGTGCTGCGCCGGAACACCGGGGAGAGCTGGCAGCAGAAAAACTGGATGGCGCTACCAACGGACCACTGCGGCGGCCTCCGGGTGGAGCCGGTGAAAATCCGGGTTTGCGACTATCTGGGGCTGTTCAGCCTGCCCATTGGCAGGACCGAGGGCTGCACCGTAATCGTCCGGCCCCGGAAGCGGGAAATCGGAGAATTGCCCAGTCTGGAGCGGTATCTGACCCGGTCCTGGCGGCCAAAGGCCGGCGGCGGGTTTTCGGAAAACCATGAGCTCCGGCTTTACCGGCCCGGTGACAGTCTGAATCAGGTTCACTGGAAGCTGACGGCAAAAACCGGCAAGCTGATTCTTCGGGAGCCTATGGAGCCTGTGCGGGAGCAGATGCTGGTGACCATGAACCTGCGGGGAACGGCTCAGGTGCTGGACCGGAAGTTCGGGCAGCTTCTGTGGCTGGGCTCCCTTCTTTTGGAAAAAAATATTCCCTTCGTGCTTCGGGTCCTTACGCAGGACGGTGTCCAGAGCTGGGACATCGGCAGCAGTCGGACTCTGGACGGGGCGATGAATACCCTTCTGTGTGCCGGGCCCGCCGGGGAGGGGGATGCCCGGAATGGGGAAAGCCGGGCATCCTGGCATTACCACATCGGAGGTGACGGCGATGAAGGCTGAAAAATGGAAGGCCTGGGCCGTTGCCGGGGCACTGGGACTGCTGACCGCTCTGGGGGCGGTGGGGTGCCTCAGTTCGGGCTTCGGGCTGAATGTGGAAAAACCGGCGGCTATGGTTCTGGGAATCCTGGGATTTACCCTCCTTTGCGCATTTTGCCTGCTGTGGAAGCGGGGCGGACTCCTTGTACTGGGACTGGCGGCGCTGGTTGCGGGCTTTTCCTGGCGCTCCGGCAGTCTGGTGGGCTCCCTGTCCACGGTGGCGGCGGAGATAACGGACCGATTTTATCTGGCCTATGGCTGGCCCGTTCTGGGAACAGCCGGAGGCCGGGCGGACGAGGGGCTGCTGGCCCTGGGCTGCCTCATCGGCGGTATCGTGGGCTGGACGGTGGTTCGGCGGAAAAACGGAACGGCGGCGATGATGCTTTCTCTGGTGCCTCTGGGGCTGTGCGCGGTGGTGACGGATACGGCACCCGGCTCTCTCTGGCTGCTTCTGCTGCTGGCGGGGGTGCTGGAGCTGCTTCTGACCAGCCATATCCGGCGCAGTGATCCGGGCCAGGCCAACACGCTGGTAGCCATGGCGGCGGTGCCGGTGGCGCTGCTGCTGGGCGGGCTGCTGCTGGCGGCACCGAGGGATACCTATGTGAACCGGGCGGAGGAATACCGGCAGGCGGTGCTGGATTGGGCCCAGAGCATTCCACGTCGGTGGGAGGAGCTGACCGAGGGCTGGCAGGCCCAGGAGGTTATGTCCGGCCTGGATGGAGCGGTTCAGCTCCAGAGTGTGGATCTCAGCGCCCAGGGCCCCCGGGAGCTGCTGAGCTATCCGGTCATGGACGTAATCGCTCCCAGAGAGGGCAGAATGTACCTGCGGGAGCAGGATTACGACAGTTATGACGGCAAGCTCTGGCAATCCTCCCGGGACCGGGAGGAAATTTTCGGCGGAGCGGACCCGGACCTGTGGAAGCGGGTGGGGGCCGTGACCATCTGCACCCGGCGGGAGCGGGATGTCCGGTGCCTGCCCTATTATCCGGCGGACCCGGTGACACTGGCGGGAGGAAGCATGGATAACACCGGGGAGCTGAGCATCTATGAGGTGGCCCAGAGCGAGCTGGCGGAAAACTGGCGGCAGCAGGTGACGGAAAGCCAGGCCCGGGAGGAGACAGCCTATTTGCAGCTGCCTAAATCCACCCGGAAATGGGCCCAGGCCCTGACGGAGGAGATTCTGGATGGACAGACCACCGCTACGGAAAAGGCGGAGGCCATCGGGGCTTATGTCCGCCGGTCGGCGGCTTACGATTTGCAGACCGGGGCGATGCCCGCCGGGGAAACGGATTTCGCCCGGTGGTTCCTGGAGGACAGCGATACGGGCTACTGCGTCCATTTTGCCACCGCCACGGCGGTGCTGCTCCGGGCGGCGGGAGTCGAGAGCCGGTATGTGACGGGGTATCTGTTTTCCACTGCGGCGAATCAGCCGGTGACGGTTACCGCTGCTGAGGCCCACGCCTGGGTGGAATATTATGAGCCGGCACTGGGTATCTGGATTCCGCTGGAGTCTACCCCCAGTTCCCGGTCCGGCGCAGAGCCGGGAACGGTCGGAACGGCTCCGCCGGTGGAGAAAGAGAGCACACCCCCATCCGGAGAGACGGCAAGCCGGGAGCCGGAGACGCTGCCCACCGAGCAAGAGGGGGAGAAGCCGGGAAATACCCCGCTGCCCGGCTGGGCCGGGGCAGTGCTGGGGATATGCCTGACGGTTGCCGCCGCTGCCGGGGCGGCGGTGCTGCAGCGATGGGCGCGGCTGACTCGGCGCAGGGCCACAATGGCCCGGGGCGGCCCCAATCAGCGGGCGCTGGCCCTGTGGCGGGAGGTCCGGCGGTATGCCCGGGCGCTGGGAGAAGAGCCTCCCGGGGAGCTGGAGACACTGGCGGAGAAGGCGAAATACAGCCAGCACACCCTGAGTCATCAGGAGCTGAGCCAATTCCGGGCCTATCTGACCCGGGGCCGGGAGCGGTGCGCCGAAAAGCCCTGGCATGGGCGGCTGGTGGACCGCTGGGTCCGGGCGCTGTACTGACGGCTCAAAAAACGGAAATTCCGGAAAAATACGGAGGACGTACCGTGGCTTTATGGCGGTGCGTCCTCCTTTTTGCCGGAATGGGGGAGAAAAGGGGGCGATTTTTGGCTGCACCTGAAAACTTTCCGTCTTTTTATATCGATATCATCATATTTTATGCGTTAATTTTGTACAAAAATAACAAAACTCGGTAGACAAACCAAAATTCATGCGTTATTATAAAGTCTGTAGAATGCGGCAGCAGATCCGCGATTTTTGAAAGAGGTGAAGGAAATGGCGTTTTCCTTTTTCGGAGGTGTCCATCCCAATGGAAACAAGTGGTACGCCTGCGATGAGAAGGTTCAGAGATTCCCGGAGCCGGATGTTCTGGTGATCCCCATGTCCCAGCACATCGGCGCGCCCTGCAAGCCCCTGGTCAAGAAGGGCGACCCGGTAACCAAGGGACAGAAAATCGGTGACAACGAGGGACTGTGCGTTCCGGTGCATTCGCCGGTATCCGGCAAGGTGAAGGCGGTGGAGATGAAGCCCCACACCAGCGGCACCACCGTGATGAGCGTGGTCATTGAAAATGACCATCTGGGAACGCTGTGTGAAGACTGCAAGCCCCGGACCCAGGAGCAGGTGGATGCGCTGACGGCCCAGGAACTGATCGGCATTATCCGGGAGGCCGGTATTGTGGGTATGGGCGGCGCGTCCTTCCCCACCCATGTGAAGCTGTCCGGCGGCATTGGCAAGGTGGATACCATCATCATCAATGCCAGCGAATGCGAGCCCTATATTACCGCCGATGACCGGCTTTGCCAGGAGATGCCGGAGCGGGTCATCTCCGGTATCCGGATCATTATGAAGATTCTGGGCCTGAATGAGGCTCACATCGGAATTGAAAACAACAAGCCCAAGGCCATCCGGGCTCTGAAGGCCCAGGTGGGCCAGTCCGGCGTGGTGGTGGAGGTGCTGCCCGCCAAGTATCCCCAGGGCGCGGAAAAGCAGCTGATCCAGGCCATTACCGGCCGGGAGGTGCCCTCCGGCGGTCTGCCCGCGGCGGTGGGCTGCGCCGTGTTCAACGCGGCTACCTGCAAGGCCATCCACGACGCGGTATACGACGGGATGCCCCTGATCGAACGGATTGTGACCGTCTCCGGCGATATCATCATGGAGCCGAAGAATCTGCTGGTCCCCGTGGGCACCAGCTTCAACGACCTGATTGAGGCCTGCGGTCATTCGGAAAATCCCTACAAGGTCCTCTCCGGCGGCCCCATGATGGGCGTTGCCCAGTATGACCTGTCGGTGCCCACCATCAAGGCCTGCAATGCCATCACCGTGCTGAGCCGGCGCAACCGCTATACCGTGGAGCAGGCGGCCTGCATCCGCTGCGGCAAGTGCATCGAGGTCTGCCCCATGCACCTGGTCCCGGTGCTGATGTATAAGGCCATGGTCACCGGAGACCCGGAGGAAATGAAGGCCGTGGATATGATGGACTGCATTGAGTGCGGCTGCTGCGCCTATAACTGCCCCGCCGCCGTGCCTCTGGTGCTGGGCTTCCGCTCCGGCAAGCAAAAGATCCGCATGGCATCCGCCGCGGCGAAAAAGTAAGGGAGGTGGCGCGCTATGGCACAGATGAAATATTACTATGAGCTGACGATTTCCAGCTCGCCCCATGTACATTCCCCCGTTACCACCCGGACCATCATGCGGGATGTGCTCATCGCCCTGATGCCTGCACTGGTGGGCTCGGTATGCTTCTTCGGCTTTCGGGCCCTGCTGGTGACGCTGGTCAGCGTGGCCTCCTGCGTGTTTTTTGAGTGGCTGTGGTGCCGGCTGATGAAGATTCCCGGAAAGCTCTACGACCTTTCCGCCTGCGTTACCGGTGTGCTGCTGGCCTTTGTCTGCCCGCCCACCATCGACTACTGGATGATCGTCATTGGCGCGGCATTCTCCATTATTCTGGTGAAGATGCTCTTCGGCGGCATCGGCAAGAATATCGTAAACCCGGCGCTGGCAGGCCGTGCCTTTATGATGAGCTGGCCTGTGGCTATGTCCACCTGGGTCAAGGCGGGCTGGAGCAACGCCGCCGGGCTGCTGGATAACGCCAACACCGTCATTGCCGACGGCATGACCGGCGCGACCCCCCTGGCGGATATGCACCAGGGTCTGCTGCCGGAGGCCGGACTGATGGATGCCTTCCTGGGCAATGTGGGCGGCTGCATCGGTGAGACCTCCGTGGTGCTCCTGCTGCTGGGACTGGGCTATCTGCTGGTGCGCAAGGTCATTACGGCCCGGATTCCCCTGGCCTTTGTGGGTACCGTGGCGGTGCTGACCTTCCTGTTTCCCCGGGGCGAAAGCAGCCGGCTGATGTGGATGGCCTACCAGCTCTGCGGCGGCGGACTGATGCTGGGCGCCATCTTTATGGCTACCGACTATGTGACCTCTCCCATTACGCCTCTGGGCCAGGTGATTTACGGCATCGGCTGCGGCGTGATTACGGTTCTGATCCGCTATTTCGGTGGATACAATGAGGGCGTTTCCTACGCCATTCTGATTATGAACTGCTGCGTGGTGCTGCTGGACCGGATTGGTCGTCCCACCAAGTACGGCGCACCCAGGAAGGAGGCGGCGAAGAAATGAGCAATGCCAACGCGAAAAAGCAGGAATCCACAGTCTGGTATGTTATGCGGATTACCCTGATCCTGCTGGCAATTACTGCCATCGTGGCGGCGGCACTGGCAGCCGCCAACCGGATCACGGCTCCCATTATTCGGGAAAACAATGAACGCAAAACCCAGGAGGCCATCCAGACCGTCCTGAAAAGCGGCTACGATACGGAGATCACGGAGTTTGACAACCAGAACGGCGTGGTCACCAAGGTCTACAGAGGCGCTGACGGCTACGCCGTCCAGGTAGCGCCGGTGGGCTTTAACGGTGCCATTACCATGATGGTGGGCATCGATAACCAGGGCAATATTCTGGGAATTTCCGTCGTCAACCAGTCGGAAACCGCGGGACTGGGAGCGGTGTGCGCCGCGAAAAATGAAAAGGGACAGAGCTTCCGGACCCAGTTTGTGGGCAAGAGCGGTGTCCTGAGTGTTATCAAGAGCGGCGAGGCCGGAGAGGCGGAGGTCAGCGCCATTACCGGCGCTACCATCACCTCGAAAGCGGTGACAGCCGGTGTCAATGCCGCGCTTGCCTGCGTGGCTGGCCTGGGTTAAGGAGGGGCATCCTGATGAATTTCAAGAAACAGCTGAAAGAAGGTCTGCTGACCAAGAACCCGGTCACCGTTCAGCTTCTGGGAATGTGCTCCACGCTGGCCATTACCACCAGCCTGTTCAACGGAATCGGCATGGGTCTGGCGGTTACCGTGATTCTGACCTGCTCCAACATCCTGATCTCCGCTCTGCGGAAGGTGATTCCCAACCAGATTCGTATTGCGGCCTACATCACCATTATCGCGGGCTTCGTTACCATCGTTGACCTGCTGCTCCAGGCATTCCTCAGCTCCCTGGCGGAGAGCCTGGGCGTGTTTATCCCCCTGATTGTGGTCAACTGCATCGTGCTGGGCCGGGCGGAGGCCTTCGCCTCCAAGAACGGCGTACTGGCCTCGGCTATCGACGGCCTGACCCAGGGCATCGGCTACACCGTGGCACTGAGCATTATGTGCATCATCCGGGAGCTGCTGGGCTCCGGCACCTTTGGCGGCGGCATTCTGGCCGGCGGCGAGGGAATCCGGATTATCCCCGAAGGGTATCCGGCAATGCAGATGGTCATGCCCGTGGGCGGCTTCCTGGTGCTGGGCTGTGTAATCGCCGGATGGCAGGCCCTGATGAAGCATCTGGAAAGAAAGAACAAGAAGAAGGAGGCTGCTAAATAATGGAAATCCTGGGTATTATTCTGGCTGCGCTCCTGAGTCAGAACTTCATTCTGGTCAAGTTTTACGGCATCTGCCCCTTTATGGGCGTTTCCAAAAAAATCGATACCGCCCTGGGTATGGGTATGGCGGTCACCTTCGTTATGGCACTGGCCTCTGCGGCCTGCTGGCTGGTCAATGAATACCTGCTGATGCCCCTGAATCTGGGCTATATGCAGACGGTGGCCTTCATTCTGGTCATTGCCTCCATCGTCCAGGTGGTGGAGATGTTCCTGAAAAAGATGGTCCCTGCCCTTTACAAGGCACTGGGCGTATTCCTGCCCCTGATTACCACCAACTGCGCCGTGCTGGGCGTTGTGCTGGTGAATGTGCAGGAGGGCTACGATTTCCTCATCAGCGTGATCAACGGCGCTGCCGGTGGACTGGGCTTTACGCTGGCAATCGTGATTTTCGCGTCGCTGCGGGAGCGGGTGGACAAGGCGGAGTGCCCGGAGTGCTTCAAGGGCTTCCCGATTACCCTGATTGCGGCGGGCCTGCTGGCGCTGGCGTTTATGGGCTTCTCCGGCCTGAGCATCGGATAAGGAGGTAGAGTCATGGTGGATATTTTGATCGCGATTGGAATTCTCGGCGGCCTGGGCCTGATTTTTGGTCTGGTGCTGGCGGCGGCCTCCAAGGTGTTCTATGTGGAGACGGATCCCCGGCTGGAGCAGCTGAACGAATGCCTGCCCGGCGCGAACTGCGGCGGCTGCGGCTATGCCGGCTGCGGCGGCTATGCGGAGGCAGTGCTGAAGGGCGAGGCTCCTATTGGAAAATGCGCCTCCGGCGGCAATGAGGCGGCCCAGGGCATGGCGGCAATCATGGGCATTCAGGCAGAGGTCGTGACCCGGAAGGTGGCGCTGGTCCGCTGCTCCGGCGAGAAAACCTATGATAGGGACGGAAATCTGGTTTCCGGCTCCAAAATCAAGGGCAATTACGAGGGCTTCGAGGACTGTCTGGCGGCATCCCGGGTGGGCGGCAATGGCCCCCTGAGCTGCAAATACGGCTGCCTGGGCTACGGAAGCTGCACGAAGGCCTGTAAGTATGGCGCTATCTCCATCAAAAACGGTGTGGCGGTGGTGGACGAGGATCTGTGTGTCGGCTGCATGGCCTGCGCCGCAGCCTGCCCCCGGAATCTGATCGTTCCGGTGGAGCCGGGACACAATGTGGTTATCGCCTGCAATTCCCTGGCAAAGGGCGCGGTGACGACCCGTGGCTGCACCGTGGGCTGCGTCGGCTGTGGGCTGTGCCAGCGGATCTGCCACAAGGGGGCCATTACCGTTACCAAAAATCTGGCGGTTATTGATTACAGCCTGTGCGACAACTGCGGTCTTTGCGCCACGGTGTGTCCCAAGAAGCTGATAAAGGACTCTAATGTGGAGAATCTGAAGGACCCGGTGGTTCACTCCATCAATAACCCGGACGCGGTTATCAAATAATCCAAAGGGGGCTGCTGCACAGTTTTGCAACAGCCCCCTTTTTAGCGGATTTTTGGCAGCTTCCCCCGGGGTGCCCGGTTTTCTTTCCCGGGGCAGCGTCGATACAAAGTTCCTGGCTCCCCCTTTGGGGGAGCTGGCCGAAATCTGTGATTTCGGCCTGAGAGGGCAAAAGAAATCCCTCTCCCAAATGCTGGGTGGTCGTAAAACAGTAAAATTAAAAAATAGCGAAAACCTATGG
>CAZDFB010000057.1:0-10947 GCA_964504605.1 uncultured Oscillospiraceae bacterium
ATACAGAACGCTCAGATTCATGAAGTCTTATTACGGTGGTGGTTCCCCCACTCTTTTGGGGTGGAACCATAAAAGCTGTGAAACACCCGGTAGAAGTTACTTAAGGATCCGTAGCCGACCTCTGCTGCGATTTTTTCGATGGGCAGTTCCGTATTTTTTAGTAAAGATGCCGCTTTCTCCATTCTCAGCTGTGTTAACAGATCGGTGAAGGATTTATCCGTACTGCTGCGAATGATCCGCATAAGTTGCCTGGGGCTGTAACTGAACTTTTCGGATAGTTCATGCAATGTAACGGTGCGGTAATTGGTCTGGATGTGGATTAGGATCTCGGCAAAGCCCTTTTTCCAGTGCAGATTGCTTTGGAAGGACGTTTGGGCCACATGCTCATATTTCTTCAGAAGGAGCAGGAAGAAGGTGCTCATGAAAGGATTTCGCATCCGGGCACTGTAGGGATCCCGCGCCAGAGAGGCGGTATACATGGCGAAAAGGATCTGCTCTAATGTGTCGTCTGTTTCTGTCTGAAACCGCAGATAGCTGCTGTTTTCGCCACCGGAGAGGGCTTTGGTGAAAAACATGGTCATCAGATTACTGGGTGCCAGCTGTTCCAGAAACACCTGCTGGAAGGTGGATGACCGAATCATGATGTCCAGCAGAACTACATCGTCGGAAATGAAGGAAGTAGCGTTTTTTGTAAACGGTGGAATGATGATCACATCTCCTGCTTCCAAAACGACAGTTTCGTTTTCAAAATAAACCGGGCATGGACCGGAAAAGACGTAATACACCTCAAAATAATCGCTGGTATGCCAATAGGGCGGTAAATAGCGAAGGGGTTGACAGATCACAATATCATGCCCAGCTGCGAAGCTATTGGATTCTGATGATGCTTTTGACAAAGAGGATAGCTGGGCCAATGCATTCGCGTCAGTTGGGTTGCTCAGCAGCTGATATGTCAGCCGTCCAATATTACCTTCCATGATCGTGGCAGGAGAATGGGATCGTGCGCCAGTCGAAGATGCAAAATTGCGGGCCATCCAGGCGTAGTATTCCTGCAGTTCATCGGCGGTCAAGACTTTGCCGTGGATGTCTTTGCGCACGCTATATACGTTTTTTAGTTCCTGCTCCAGGCCGGACATAGAAAACAAATTTGCTTTGCAGATTTGATCGGGTTGCTGTGCGCTGCCTGCTGTCATATTTTCTCTTCCTCCTGGCTGTCGCAATTTAGAAATGCTATTTCCTACATTTTACTGCAGCAGCGTGGAAATGACAAGGATTTTTTCCAAAATCTGAGATGTTTTGCAATGAATCTCGAATAGCTCGTTTTTTTGACGGTGCTATTGTATATTGCAAGGATGTCGTAATTCAGGAATATATCTGTCGCATATGAGAATAAACACAGACGCAAAAAGCTGATATACTGATACAAGTGAGACTATGAATGATTCCGGTATTTTTGTACAAGGAGTTGAATTGCTTGGTTATTACGAACAACATGAAAGTGAAGGAGATTTTTGACCATCCTGATTTGAAACCATACGCAAAATACGCGATGTTCAATCACGAGATGGGAAAGTTCCTTTTCAACAAAAAATTGAAGTGGATCTGCAAGCTGTCCGGTTGGTCGGAAGAAGCAACTCTTTTGGGCCTGCAAAGATTGGCTGACATTGCGCAAACGAAAGAACCGTTTGTTTACCGCATGTATCCCGAAGCGGAAAGGCAGAAGGATCCCACCAAAGAAGATGTACTGGTGATGCACTTTAAGGTGGAGAAAAAGACACCTTTTGTTGTGGTGGTGGCAGGTGGCGCTTACACCAGCGTATGCAGCATGACGGAAGCCTTCCCGGTGGCGGCAAAGCTGAATGAACTGGGCTATAACGCATTTGTGCTTAATTACCGGGTCGGCGGAGAAGGACTCCAGCCGAAGCCCGTGGAGGATCTGGCACAGGCTGTTCGATACATGGGTTGTGTCAATTGGGAATCAGAAATACTTGTGAAATAGGAAACAAGGGCGGCCATGGTTTGGTCTTGGCCTCGGAACGGATGTGGAAGGCTGGCTGGAACGCGCCATCCGTTTCTATGAAGGATTGTAAGGGGGATACTTATGCAAGCAATCAATTTGAAAGCCGCACATTTGCGTGACACTTTGGGTATTGATATTCCGCAGCCGCTGCTGACATGGAATGTGTTGGATGGCGTCAAGCAAACCGCCTATCAGATCGTTGCGACAAGTAATGGTACAGAGATCTGGAACACCGGGAGAGTGTCCGGCAGTACCATGCAGGCGGTTTATGAAGGCCCGGCGGTCAGCCGCCAGAGAATCACCTGGAAGCTGCGGGCCTGGGATGAGAATGATATTCCGGGCGAATGGAGCGAGTCAGCCTACTTCGAATACGCATTTTTGGATAAACGGGAATACGGACTATATCCGCAAGGTTCCCGGTGTTGCTACCGGCATTGCCATTATCACCGTGGCAGAGAATGACAACACCATCGTGGTGGTATCTGGCGCTAACAATTGCGTCACCAAGGAGTATGCGATGGAGATGCTGCCCAAAATTCTGGAGGCAGACATCATCCTGATGCCCAATGAGATTCCGGCGGAAACCATTTGCTATGTAGCGCAGGAAGCCCACAAGGCTGGCAAAACTGTAGTTTTCAATCCGGCACCGGTCAGCGAAACGGCGTTGCAGGCATTGGAATATGTCACTTATTTAACTCCCAACGAACACGAAGCAGCGCTGCTGTTCCCCGGCGAAGATTTGGAAAGCCTGCTGGAAAAGCAGCAGGGGAAACTGATCGTGACTCTTGGCTCTAAAGGTGCGGTCGCTTGGGACGACAAAATGCTGAAGATTCCCGCCCGAAAAGCCAAAGTGGTGGACACCACCGGTGCGGGCGATACCTTCAATGGAGCATTTTGCTATGCCCTTTCTAATGATTACCCCCTGGGAAAAGCCCTGCGCTTTGCCAATGTGGCAGCAAGCCTTTCCACAGAAGGCTTTGGCGCGCAAGGCGGTATGCCGGTACTGGCGGCTGTACTCAGATGCATGGAGGTGCGAGAATGAAAACTATTCTGTATTCGATGAAGCTTTTGCACCCTATGGTACGGTCCTGGAAGGATATGATACAGATGGGCTGCTGAGTGCCATGTGTCAAATTCCATTGCCCGAAGCGGGAACAGCTTATGAGATGACAATGCCGGAGCTGGAGAGCTGTGCTGTGTTCGCTGATTTGCAGAATCGCGCCTATGGCGGCATGCCGATTCAGATCGGCATGTGCTGGGGCTGCAACAGTAAGCTGAACTGCTTGGAATATCACAAGGGCAGCGAATTGAATTTAGGAACCCACGATCTCCTGCTGCTTGCCAAACAGGAGGAGATCGTAGACGGCCAGCTGGATACCGTGAAGGTCAAGGTCTTTCGCGTTCCGGCAGGCGTGCTGATTGAATGCTATGCAACGACACTTCATTCGCTGCTCTCTTTTTATATGGGTATTTGTGGGCACTGGACCGCCGGCTGTTCCATTGCAGGATAGCCCAATTTGGATACCCGGGGACGGCTGTTCCTGCGGCGTTTATCGGGCTACATCCAACAAATGAAAAGGCCAGACAGCTTTCTGCGCTGCCTGGCCTTTGAAATTTCTGTCTTGCCGCCGCAGAGGTGTTACAGCGGGGCCTGCTTAATCTTTGCGTACCGCCGGGGATACTGGGCCGGTGTGTGTGCCACCTTGCGCAGGACGATTACGGCGTGGGCGGTTCCGTCCACCGGGAATTCCCGGACCTCCTCCAGCCTGAGCCCAAGCTTTTTTATGGCACCGGCACACTCCGCCAGCTCCTCCCGGGCAGCGGCACCCTTCATAGCCAGCACAGCACCGCCGACGCGGACGTAGGGAGCGGTAAGCTCCAGCAGAATGTTCAGCCGGGCAACCGCCCGGGATGTGGCAAAATCATAGCTTTCCCGGCGCTGGGAAACGGCCTCCTCAGCCCGGGCGGTAACGCACTGGGCCCGGACCTCCAGGGTGGGAAGCACGGTCTCCAGCCATTTCATCCGCTTGCCCAGACTGTCCAGCAGGGTAATCTCTGCCTCCGGGCAGGCTATGGCAAGGGGTACGCCGGGGAAGCCGGCACCGCAGCCCACATCAATCAGGGTTTTGCCCCTGAGATCCGCACAGGCCAGCACGGTCAGGCTGTCCAGCAGGTGGAGCTTTGCCACGGCCTCGTCCTCGGTGATGGCGGTCAGGTTCATGACCTCGTTTTGCCGGACCATAGCGTGACCAAAGTCACAGAGTTTTACCTGAGTCTGCTCCGGCAGCTCCAGACCCAGCTGGGGGAGTCCCTCACGGAGGGTATGCAGCATCTGATCCATCAGCCGGCCTCCGCGTAATCCTCGGGATAAACCCAGGTTTTGTCGTAGGGGTCAAAGGTCTTCTCCTCGTCGGTCACCGAGGGCAGCACCACCTGCTGAATGTGCCAGGACACGAGCAGATCGCACACGTCGCCGTAGGATTGGATGCCCGCATCATCGCCGCTGGTTTTCAGATAGGCATCGTTGGCTACATTGGCAACCTTGGTGGCGGTATCGCTGCGGTGATCGTTGAAGAACTTGTTGTAGCTTGCCAGATCCCGGTACAGCAGCTCACCGACACCGGCCTGGACCCGGGCAGCGGCGGCGGAGGAAGCGGTGCTGCCGTTGGAAACCAGGGCACTGTAGCAGTAGCGGTAGGCCATAAAATAGGCGGAATACTGGAATTCTGTGCTCTCGTTTGCCATACAGGCCAGGAAACCGGCGAAATTAGCATCCCGCTCGGTGGCAATGCACATCCGGTGGGCCATTTCGTGGCACATGGTGAAGGGCAGGCTCACATCGGGAATCTGGGGATTTACGGCAGCCTCGCCGGTAAGGCCCATGGTGATGCCTGTGATTCCCATGGAGGTGTACAGATCCGCCCAGCCCAACTCCTTGACCGGCAGGGTGGAGCCGGCAAAGATGGGATAGGAATAGTCATAGGTCAGTGTCCGGAAGCCATCCGCGGCCTGGTCAGCCAGAACGGCGAAATCGGAGAAGAGCACTTCACCGGAGGCATCCCGTTTCACCTGGGAGGCCAGCTCGTTTGCCTTGTCCCGGTAGTATTCCGCAGCCTCGGTCAGCTCGTCCACATTGTATTCGACCACATCCAGCCGGATATCCTCCGCAAGGGGACCGGCGTAGTAGTTCAGGCCGAACACCAGAGTGTGGCACATATACAGCCCCGCAGCCACTGCCAGAACCCAGCCAAGCCACTGAACCGGGTTCCATTTCAGAATAATCATCAGCACAACGGTGCCCAGCAGCACCACCGCCAGTAAAATGACCACAAACTGCCACAGGCAGAAATCCACGCCGCTGCTCCACTGGGCCAGCATACCCTGGGCTGTGCGGATCACATAGGGGTAGACCATGTCCACCAGGGCAGAGAAACGCTGCCCCATCTGCATCAGCACAATGGTAATGGCACCGAAAATGGCGGCTGTTATATATCCGCGCCAATATTTCAAAGGAAACGCCTCCTTGTATCTTAGGGTGAAAGGTTACAGCTTGTATTAGTATAGCACATTTTACGCGGCTTGTCTCCCCCAAATTTTGAATTTTTTATAAAGGCGGGGAATAAAAAACGGACGTGCCGCCGGGGCACGTCCGTTATGAAGCACAAAGGCGGGGCCTTTAGATGCCGTAGACCAGCCAGATGTAGATATAGGCGGGAATAATGGCGGAGAGGGTGAAGGGAATGCCGATTTTGAAGAAATCGCCGTTGCTGACCTCGTTGCCCTCCTTGCGCAGAATGCCGATGGCGGCAATGTTGGCGGAGGCACCGATGGGGGTGATGTTGCCGCCCAGGGTGGCACCGGAGAGCAGACCGAAATACAGAGGAATGGCTACGAGGGAGGCCTGAACACCCAGACCCGGGGCCATCTGTTCTGCCAGCCCGGCAATGACCGGGATCATGGTGGCAACATAGGGAATGTTGTCGATAAACGCGGAAATCAGCACGGAGGCCCAGACGATGATGCTGTACATCAGGAACAGGTTGCCGCCGCCAAGCTTTGCCAGCAGCGCAGCCAGAGCGTCAATGACACCCTCGTGCTTGATGCCGCCGATCATCAGGAACAGGCCGACCAGCAGGCCAAGCGTCTCAAAGTCGATGGCCTTCAGAGGGCCGGTGATGGCAGAGATATTCCGGACCCGGCAGAAATTGTAGATCAGGCCAATGACCAGCAGCGTGCAGCAGATCAGGCCGTTGATCTCGTTGGGCAGGTTCCAGCTGTCCGGAGCAAAGGAGGCGCAGATCAGCAGAACGATGGCACCGACCAGAAGGACTGTGGGAACGTAGTCGGTCACCTCGGTCATTTTTCCGGTCTTGGGAATGGGATTCTTCTCCTTGCGGAAGATAAAGTAGACAATCACAGCGGACAGCACCGCACCCAGCTCCACGGCGAAGAAGATGGAGGGCTTGCCCTGATACCAGAAGAAGTCCATAAAGGTCATATCCAGGGCGGAGCCCAGCATGATGGCGGTGGTATCACCTACCAGCGTGGCGGCACCCTGAAGATTGGAGGATACGGCAATGCAGATCAGGAAGGGAACGGGATTGGTCTTCAGCTTCTTGCAGATTTCCAGAGCCACGGGGGCGACCATCAGAACGGTAGCCACATTGTCCACAAAGGCGGAGATCACACCGGCGAAGAGGCTCAGGCAGACGGCGGCCCACTGGACATTGGGAACCTTGTCCATAATCATATCCGCCAGCCGCTCGGGCATATGGCTGTCAATGAACAGCTGAACCAGACCCATGGTTCCGCCGATCATCAGCAGAACGTTGAAGTCCAGCGCGCCCAGAATGTCCGCCGCCGGGAGCATTCCCAAAACGATAAACAGAACGCCGGAGGCCAGGGCGATGTAGGGACGGAATTTGCTGAAGGTCAGCATAAAAACGTAGGTCAGCGCGAAGAGGATGATTGCAGGTAACATGAGCAGAACTCCTTTCATTTTTTGGGCATAAAAAAAGACCCGGAACAGCAGACGCTGGCAGCGGATCGGCGGGAATATTCCGGACCCATGCACGCCAAGGCGTCTTACACATGAGTCTCGCAATTGAAAGCGCGCCAGGCCATGGGCCGGGGTTGTTGACACGCTACGCGCGTCTCCGCGCGCTTGCTACTCCCTCACAGGAAATATTGCTATTTTAGCATGGCTTTTGGGGGAAGTCAATAAAAAAGCTGAAAAAACCGGGGAAATGCCTACTTTTGTTTTGACGTGGGGCCTGCGGTCTGGTATAATGCCTTACGAATGGAAATACGACAAAAGCCCTGGAGGAATGAATATATGAGAATGCGTAAAATGAAAAATCTGGAGCCCCGGATGGAGGCCTGCGCCGCGCTGCGCATTGGGGAGCCTGGGACCCTTAAGGGCAGCTGGCGCTCCCTGAAGCCCCAGTGCACCGCCCTGTGGGTGGAGGTGGGCTGCGGAAAGGGCAAATTCACCGCCGAGACCGCTGCCGCCAACCCGGATGTGCTGCTCATCGCCGTGGAGCGGTGCCGAGAGGCTATGGTGGTTGCCATGGAGAAGGCCAAAGCCATGGGACTGACCAATGTGTTTTATATCGACATGGACGTGGCGAACATAGAGGAAATCTTTGCCGCCGGGGAGATCGACCGGCTGTTTATCAACTTCCCCGACCCCTGGCCCCGGAAGAAAAATGCCAAGCGCCGGCTGACCTACCATACCTTCCTGGAGAAATACTGCCGGGTCATCCGGGAGGGCGGCGAAATCCACTACAAGACCGATAACGCTCCCCTGTTTGCGTTCTCTCTGGAGGAATTTGCCCTCTGCGGCCTGGAAGTGAAGAACCTGACCCGGAATCTCCATGAAAACGGCATTGTGGGTATTATGACCGGCTATGAAGAGAAATTCCACGAGCTGGGCACTCCTATCAACCGGTGCGAGGTGGTGTGCAGGCCCTTTACCCTGCCGGAGGAAACAAAGGAAGCGGAAGAATGATTCCGTAGGGGCGACCATTGGTCGCCCAAAAGGCTCCCCCAGAGGGGGGGACCGGTACGGCCCGGCATTGGCGGATATGAGAGCGGGAAATCCTTGGGGTAAGTTCCTGTTTTCCTCATAATCCCGTATTTTGCGATTTCAAAGCCGTCCGGCGGGGGCAAGCCCCCCCGCCCTACAGGCGCAATGTGCCGTGCGCGTTGCGCCTCAATCTGTTCCAAGGAGGAATCCCTATGACTTATCAGGCAGGAAGCTGTGATGTTGCCGTCATTGGCGCAGGCCATGCGGGCATAGAAGCAGCTCTGGCGGCTGCCCGTCTGGGCTGCCGCACGATCCTGTTTACCATCAATCTGGACGCGGTGGGCAATATGCCCTGCAACCCTGCCATCGGCGGCACCGGCAAGGGCCATCTGGTCCGGGAGCTGGATGCTCTGGGCGGCGAAATGGGTGTGGCGGCAGACAAGGCCTGCATCCAATACCGGATGCTGAACCGGGGCAAGGGCCCGGCGGTCCATTCCCTGCGGGCCCAGGCAGACCGGCGAAAGTACCAGCAGGTTATGAAGCACACGCTGGAGCTGCAGGAGAATCTGGAGCTGAAGCAGGGGCAGATCGTGGAGATTCTGACCCGGGAGGGGGCTGCTTCCGGTGTCCGAACCCAGCTGGGGGCGGAATATGAGGCCCGGGCGGTGGTGATCGCCACGGGAACCTATCTGGACAGCACCATTATCACCGGCGAAAGCGTGATTTCCTCCGGCCCCGACGGAATGCACCCCAGTGTGGGTCTGGCAGACAATCTGCGGTCCTTGGGCCTTTCCCTGCGCCGATTCAAAACCGGCACACCTCCCCGGGTGAACCGCCGGAGCATTGATTTTTCCCGGATGGAGCTTCAGCCTGGGGACGATTCCGTTGAGCCCTTCTCCTTCCGCACAGAGCATACCCCCTGCAATTCAGCGGTGTGTTACCTGGCCTATACCAATGAGCGCACCCATGCCATCATCCGGGAAAATCTCAGCCGCAGCCCCATGTATGACGGTACCATCCAGGGTGTCGGTCCCCGGTACTGCCCCAGTATTGAAACGAAGATTGTCCGCTTTGCGGATAAGACCCGGCATCAGCTGTTCATTGAGCCTTGCGGCATGGATACGGAGGAAATGTACATTCAGGGCCTGTCCTCTTCCCTGCCCGAGGATGTGCAGCTGGAAATGCTCCACACCATTCCCGGCCTGGAAAATGCCCAGATGATGCGCCCGGCCTATGCCATTGAATATGAGTGCGTGGACCCCACCCAGCTGCTGCCCACCCTGGAGACGAAGGCGGTGGCGGGACTTTACGGCGCGGGCCAGTTCAACGGAACCTCCGGCTATGAGGAAGCCGCCGCCCAGGGCCTGGTGGCGGGCATCAATGCGGCCCTGAAGATTCTGGGCCGGGAGCCCCTGATTCTGACCCGGGATACCAGCTACATCGGAACCCTGATCGATGACCTGGTGACCAAGGGAACTCAGGAGCCCTACCGGATTATGACCAGCCGGTCGGAATACCGGCTGCTCCACCGTCAGGATAACGCGGATCAGCGGCTTACGGCAATCGGTGCCCGGGTGGGGCTGGTGAGCGGGGACAGACTCCGGCAGGTGGAGGAAAAATACCGGGCTGTCGCGGCGGAAATCCGGCGGCTGGAGAGCAGCGGTGTTGCCGGCTCTCCGGAGCTGAACGCCATGCTGGAGGCCCGGGGCAGCACCAGAGTTACCAATTCTGCCCGGCTGGCAGATCTGCTTCGCCGGCCCCAGGTCACCTACGGGGACATCGGCCCCTTCGACCCGGAGCGGCCCCGGCTGCCTGCTTCCGTAACCGAGGAGGTGGAGATCCAGATCAAATATGAGGGTTATCTAGCCCGGCAGGAAAAGCAGGTGGCGGAATTCAAGAAGGAGGAAGCCCGGCTCCTTCCGGCGGACATTGATTACCGGCGCATCAGCGGACTGCGGCTGGAGGCTCAGGAGAAGCTGGAGCAAATCCGCCCGGTATCTCTGGGGCAGGCAGGCCGGATTTCCGGTGTCAGCCCTGCGGACATCGCGGTGCTGATGATCTGGCTGGAGCAGCAGTGCTGATTTTTGAGTTTTTTATAGCGGTCACCGCTTCTGCGGTGACCCTGCGAACCGGTTTGCGCCGTTTATATTCCTCAGACATAATAACAGGCCGTGTATCTTCTCGATACACGGCCTGTTGGCTCATTTTTGCAATTATTTGGCGTATTCCACAGCCTTGGTTTCCCGGATGACGTTGACCTTGATCTGACCGGGGTATTCCAGCTCGGCCTCGATCTTCTTGGCGATATCCCGGGCCAGCAGGATCATATTGTCCTCGGTGACGACCTCGGGCTTGACCATAATCCGCACCTCACGACCGGCCTGGATGGCGTAAGCCTTATCCACACCGGGGTAGGAGCCGGTGAGCTCCTCCAGCTTCTGCAGGCGGCGGATATAGTTTTCCACGTTCTCTCTGCGGGCACCGGGACGGGCTGCAGAGATGGCATCGGCAGCCTGAACCAGAACCGCAATAACGGTCTTGGGCTCCACGTCGCCGTGATGGGCCTCGATGGCATTGACAATAACGGGATTTTCCTTGTACTTTCTGGCGAGATCCGCACCCAGCTGCACATGGCTGCCCTCAACCTCGTGGTCGATGGCCTTGCCCAGGTCATGCAGCAGGCCGGCCCGCTTGGCCATAGCCACATCCACGCCCAGCTCCGCAGCCATAAGGCCGGCAATGTGGGAAACCTCGATGGAGTGGTTCAGGACGTTTTGTCCGTAGGAGGTACGGTACTTCTGGCGGCCCAGAATTTTCACCAGCTCCGGGTTCAGGTTGTGAACACCGGTCTCGTAGCAGGCCCGCTCGCCCTCCTCCCGGATGGTGCGGTCCACTTCCT
>CAZDFB010000058.1:0-10899 GCA_964504605.1 uncultured Oscillospiraceae bacterium
ACGGCTACACCGTGCTCATCACCGCCGACCACGGCAACGCCGACCAGATGACCGAGACCAAGAAGGGCAAGACCTCTGTCCGGACTGCCCACTCCCTGAATCCCGTTCCCTTCATCATCTACGACACCGACAACCAGTGGACCATCCACGACGGTGCTTACGGCCTGGCCAATGTGGCCCCCACCGTGGTCAAGATGATGGGCCTGACCGCTCCCGGCTGCTGGGAAGAGAGCATGGTGTAAAGGCAATATGCCCCCGGAGCGGGGGATACCCCGCTCTGTTTACTCTAAAAAATTGGAGGACTGACTATGATTCGTCACGAAAATGAAAACGGCTCCATCTGTGTCAACGCCGGCGTATATACGGATATCGTAGGTACTGCCGCGTCCAACTGCTTCGGCGTGAAAGGTATGGCAGCCCGCTCCGTTCAGGACGGCCTGTATCACCTGCTGCGCAAGGAGTCCAACGCAAAGGGTGTCCGGGTGGAATTCCATGAGGACAATACCATTTCCATTGATCTGCACATTATGGTGGACGGTGGAGTTAATCTGACCGCTGTCGGTGCCTCCATCATTTCTGAGGTCCGCTATGTGGTAACCAAGTGCACCGGCACTGAGGTCCGGGCAGTAAATGTCTATATCGATTCTATGATGATCGGTTAATATTCGGAGGTAAAGAGATTTGAAGCAGACTATCAACGGAGCCGATCTTCGCAGAATGCTGATCAGTGCTGCCGCTTCTATTGAAAATCATAAGCAGCAGCTTAATGAGCTGAATGTTTTCCCGGTTCCCGACGGGGACACCGGCACCAATATGTCCATGACCATCAACGCCGCCGCGGCGGACCTTCGCAAGGCCGAGGATCCGACCCTGGAAAAGGCAGCAGCCACTGCTGCCTCCGCCATGCTGCGGGGCGCCCGGGGCAACTCCGGCGTTATTCTGTCCCTGCTGATGCGGGGCATTTCCAGAAAGCTGAAGGGCTGCGAGAGCTGCGACGGCGTTCTGTGGGCAGCAGCCCTGCAGGAGGGCGTTGACGCAGCCTATAAGGCGGTTATGAAGCCCGCCGAGGGCACGATTCTCACGGTTGCCCGTCTGGCTGCCGCCAAGGCTACCCGGGCCGCTGAGGAGAACAACCATATCGAGCTGGTCCACGAGGCCGCTCTGGAGGAGGCCATGGTGGCCCTGGCAGGCACCACCGACATGAACCCCGTTCTGAAGAAGGCCGGTGTTGTGGACGCGGGCGGCAAGGGCTGGGTCTTTGCTCTGGAGGCCATGCTCAGCTCCCTGCGGGGCAATGACGTGGTGGCGGCTGAAGCCGGCACCGGTGTGGAGACCCGGGAAGCCGCTGACTTCAGCGATTTCAACACCGAGGATATCACCTTTACCTACTGCACGGAGTTTATTATCCAGCGGGAGAATGACAAGGACCCGGAGGCCCTGCGGGCATTCCTGGATTCTCTGGGTGACAGCCTGGTGCTGGTGGATGACGATGAGATCATCAAGGTTCATGTCCATACCAACGACCCCGGCAAGGCCCTTCACGAGGCCATTGACTACGGCTCCTTTGTTACGGTGAAGATCGAGAATATGCGCCTGCAGCACACGGAGAAGGTCATGACCGAGCAGGAGCTGGCCCCCAAAATCGCGGAGCCTGAGAAGCCCCTGGGCGTAGTTTCCGTCTGCGCCGGTGCCGGCCTGGCGGATGTGTTCCAGAATCTGGGCGTGGACGGCATCATTTCCGGCGGACAGACCATGAATCCCAGCACTCAGGACATTCTGGAGGCGGTTAACAAGGTCCCCGCGGAAACCGTCTTTGTGCTGCCCAACAACAAGAATATCATCATGGCTGCCCAGCAGGTGGATGCCCTGACTCCCAAGAATGTGGTGGTCATTCCCAGCAAAACTGTTCCTCAGGGCGTTACCGCCATGCTGAGCTTCAACCCCGAGGGCACTGTGGAGGAAAATACCGAGGCACTGACCGAGGCACTGGGCACGGTGGAGACCATGCAGATTACCTACGCCGCCCGGAATTCCGATTTCGACGGCTACGATATTCACGAGGGCGACTATCTGGCGCTGTACGGCAGTTCCCTGTTTGGCACCAGCAAGGATATCAAGGTCCTGCTGAAGGCTCTGGCGGAAAAGGTCCGGGATGACGGTAAGGAATATGTCACCATTTACCATGGTGAGGATGTGAAGGAAAAGGATGCCCAGAAGGCTGCGGATATCTTTGCGGATATCTGCCCCCAGGCGGATGTGAATCTGCTCAGCGGCGGACAGCCCGTATATTACTACCTGATCTCCGCGGAATAAAAGAAAAAATTGCCCGCAGCCGGCTCCGGCTGCGGGCTTCCGTTTTCTGGAAAATCTGCGTTTGCCCCACTTGACAGCGCTCTTTGCGGGTGCTATCATTATTATTACAACCGATACAGCTTCGTGGTATTTCCGGCGGTGAACCGGGAATACTGAAAAGAGAACCGGGTGAAAATCCCGGACGGTACCGCCGCTGTAAGTGCAGGTGGTCGTGTCCTTCGGTGAAAACCGGTCACTGGGTTAACCCCTGGGAAGGCGGACAGGGCCTGCGGTGCGCATTCCGCCGCAGATGCACAAGTCAGAAGACCTGCGAAGCCTGCTGTTCCTATCCTCTGCCCGACACCGGAGGATTCTTTACCACGGAAAAACGGCCGCGGTACCCCTCTGCGGGGTGCCGCGGCCTGATTATTGGGAGGAAAACATGAAAAATAACAAAAAAATGCTTGGCGCGGTGGCGGCCCTGGCTGCCGCAATCCTGCTGCTGGCAGGGGTGTACTTTATTACCCGCCCGGCAACCACGGGAGAAAAGAAGGACATTTCCATTGTCATCGTCTATCAGGATGGCACGGAAAAGAATATACAGTGCACCACCACGGCGGAGTATCTCATTGAGGTGCTGCTGGAAAAGGAGCTGGTCAGCGGCTATGATTCCGTGGAATATGGCTACACCATCGTCAGCGTGGACGGCATCGCCCTGGACTGGGAGCGGGATAAGGCCTACTGGGCCCTGTATGTAGGGGATTCCTATGCCACCGCCGGTGCCTCTTTTATTCCGCTGGAGGACGGCGGCGTGTACCGAATTGTCTATGAAGCATTCTGATGCCCGGCTCCCCATCCGGGAAATGGTGCTCTTCGCCTGCCTGGGAGCCCTGACCTTTGCGCTGAAAATGGCAATGTCCTATCTTCCCAACATCGAGCCCGTATCCCTGCTGGTTATGGTGTACGGTGTGGTGTTTGGCAGAAAGGCGCTGTATCCCGTGTATATTTACGTTGCCATGGAGATCCTCTGCTTCGGCTTTGGCATCTGGAATGTGAATTACCTGTATATCTGGGTACTTCTGGCGCTGGCAGCCTGGGGACTTCGGAGGATGGAGCAGCCTATGGCCTGGGCCGTCCTCTCCGGAGGCTTTGGCCTGGCCTTTGGGGCGCTGTGCGCACCGGTGGATCTGGTAATTGGCGGTGTTGGCTATGCCGTGACAAAATGGGCCTCCGGCATCCCCTTTGACATCGCCCACTGCGGGGGAAATTTCTTCATTGCGCTGATCCTGTTCCGCCCTGTCAGAGAGTTGCTGGAGCGGCTGTACCGGAAAACAAAACAGTAAAAAGCACCGATGAGATTTCACATCTCATCGGTGCTTTTGTGCTTGCTCAGACTTCCCGGTACATGGCGGCGGCATCTTCCTTTTTGACGGTTTCCGCTACCAGAAGCACCTCCACAGCCACGGTACGCCCACCCATTGCAATTTCGATCCGGTCGCCGGCTTTTACATCATAGCTGGCCTTTACGACCCGACCATTGACGCTGATGCGTCCGTTGTCGCAGGCCTCGTTGGCTACGGTCCGGCGCTTGATGAGCCGGGATACCTTCAGATACTTGTCAAGACGCATGGCAGGTCCTTACTTTGCAACCGTGTCCCGCAGGGCCTTGCTGGCCTTGAACTGGGGCACCCGGGTGGCGGGGATTTCGATGGTTTCCTTCGTGTGGGGATTGCGGCCGATGCGGGCCTCCCGATCCTTTACCTCAAAGGTGCCGAAGCCGCTGAGCTGAACCTTCTCTCCCTTGACCAGGGAGGCCGTGACGGCATCAATGGCGGCGTTGAGCACACGCTCGGTATCCTTTTTGGTCAGACCGGCGCTTTCCGCGGCGGCTGCAATGAGCTCGGTTTTATTCATATTTATTATCCTCTTTTCTATAGCGCAAATCGGCTATTAGACTACCACAATTATACCCAAATTGCAAGGGGAAAACAGGAAAAAAGCTGAAAAAATCACAATTTCAGAAGCTTGGCGATTTTCTCGCCCTTAGGCAGCAGCAGACAGTCCTCATGGGTGATGGCCTTGCACTTGACGGCAGCCAGGCAATAGACCACAACGCCCACGCAGATGGGCACGGCGCACAGCAGGAGCCGGCTGGTAATGCCCAGAGCCTTCAGTCCCGCAAAGGCACCATAGGTGAACAGGCCCATAATGGCGGCGGCAAGGAAGGACCGGGAAAGATTCCGGACAACGGCGGGGGGATGGGCCAGCAGCGACCGGAGGGAGACAATATTCAGCAGACTGATAGCCACATAGCTCAGCAGGGTGCCCAAAGGGGTTCCCACAATGCCGATATTGCGGTTGCCTGTCAGGATGTACACCGCTGCCAGCTTCAGCCCGCCGCCGATCAGCATATTGATAACAGGGCGGCCTGCCCGGTTATGGGCCTGCATGATGGCGGTGGTCACAAGGACGATGGCGTTGAAGATAATGGTAATGGCAAGAACGGTCATCAGCTTTGTGGCGAGGGCCAGATTTTCACCGGTATAGCCGCCCAGCAGAGCGGTGACAGGCTCCGCCAGAATGGCAAGGCCAAAGGCGCAGGGCATGGAAATCAGGCCCGTAATCCGGATGGCGGATTCCTCGGTGCCCTTGGCCTCCTGGTCCTGGCACAGCGTCAACTGAGCGGTGATGGCGGGAATAATGCTGATGGTAATGGGCGTGATGAAGGCGCAGGGCATATTAAAGATGGTCTGGGTCATAACATGGACACCGCGCATGGTGTCCGCGGCCTGCTGGGTAACGCCGGAGGCCAGAAGACGGCCCATGTAGATCTTGCTGGACAGGGCGGTAATGACCTGGAGGCAGGCAGAGCCAACGGTAATGGGCACCGCGATTCTCAGTAGCTGTTTGGCAGTCTCGCCAAAGGAGGCGGGTGTTTCGCCGGATTCCGGCAGCTCCCGATAGGTTTTGCCAAACCGGCTGTACAGATACACCGACGAGAGCAGACAGCTGGCAGTTACGCCCAGAATGGCACCACCGGCAGCCAGGGCGATGCTGTTGGTCAGCTTCAGCAGGATAACGGCGGCAATCATGCCCACAATGAGCTTGGTGACGGCCTCCAGAACCTGGGAAACAGAGGTGGGGAGCATATTGCTCCGCCCCTGGAAGAAACCCCGGAAGGTGCTCATAATGCAGATCAGCAGCACGCAGGGGCCGAGGCAGCCAATGGCGGCCCAGGCATCGGGCTGATTCTGGAAGGCGGCAAGCTGACGGCAGAACAGGGTCATCAGCAGGCTTCCGGTAATGCCAAGACCGAGGAAAATGGCCCGGGCCGTGCGGTAAATCCGCCGAACCTGATTGTAGTGCCCCAGGGAATTGGCCTGGGAGATCATACGGCTCATGGCGACGGGAAGACCGGCGGTAGAGATCATCAGCAGCACGTTGTAGATCTCATAGGCGGTGTTGAAATAGCCGAAGCCCTGCTCACCGATGATGGCGTTGAGGGGGATTTTGTACAGGGCACCGATTACCTTGACAATGGCTGTAGCCATGGCAAGCAGGGCGGTACCCTGGAGAAAATTCTGCTTTTTTTGAGAATCCGACATGATTTTGCTCCTTTAACGGGAATAAGAGAAGGGAATATTCGGAAAAGCCGGCTCAGCCTTCCTTTTCCGGGCTTTCAAACAGCTTGGGAATGGCGTAGGTCATCAGCTCCTCCACCACCTGATTCAGGTCGATGGTGGGGAAGCGTCCGTTTTGATAGAGAATGCGGCCCCGGACCATGGTCATTGCCACGTCGCCGCCCTTGGCGCTGTAAATCAGAGCGTTGGGCACATTGTGGCAGGGCATGAGGTGGGGGGCGGAGAAGTCCACCAGCACGATGTCTGCATCCATGCCTTCCGCAATCATGCCGCATTCCCGGCTGCGGCCCTGAGCCTGGGCACCGCAGGCGGTAGCCATCATCAAAACTGCCGCCGAGGGCATGGCGCTGGGGTCGCCGCTGACACAGCGGGAGGCCATGGCGGCACCGCGCATTACTTCGAACATATCCAGGTTTCCACTTTCAATGGCACCGTCGGTGCCAAGGGCCACATTCATACCCGCTTTTACACACCGGGCGATGGGCGCACAGCCCCGACCGGCCTTGGCTGCCGCCAGGGGAAGGGCAACGGCGCTGACCTTCTTCTTGCCGAGAAGCCGAAGCTCCTCATCCTCCAGAAACGCGCAGCCAGCAGCGGTGGCGGGAACATTGAATACCCGGTGGCAGTTCAGCAGCTCTCCGGGGCCCATGCCCGTCCGGTCCAGGCAGGATTCCGCTTCGGAGGCGGTTTCCGCCAGGTGGAGCTGAATGCCCAGGCCCTTTTCGCTGGCGTAGCCCACCAGAGCCTCCCATAGCTTATAGTTGCTGGTGTACTCAGCGTAGAAACCGGCATCGATTTTGATTCGACTGTTGTCATAGCCGTGCCATTTTTCAACGGTTTTTACCAGTTCCTGGCACTGCTCATCGGTATCAAAGTCGAATTCCTCATTGGGATCGATGAACCGGTAGCTGGAAAGGGCCAGATTGGCCTTGATGCCGGTTTCCGCCACGGCCTGGGCAGTGGCGTTGGGATAGTAGTAGAGGTCCGATACGGAGGTCACGCCAAAGCGCAGGCATTCCGCAATGGCAAGGGTGGCGGCGGCCTTGGCGGCCTGGGAATCCATCCGGTCCTCCTTCATCAGCTGCTGCTCCAGAGCCTCGGCGCTGCTCAGGTCATCGCAATAGCTGCGCAGGACCGAGTTGGCCAGGTGGGTGTGGCAGTTAATCAGGCCGGGCATGGCAACCATGCCGGTGCCGTCGATAATGGTTTTGGGAGGCTCCTCCGGCGCGGATTTGGAAACAGAGACGATTTTGCCGTCCTCGATGCCGATGTTGGCCCCAAAAAGGACCTCCATCCGGTTGTTCATGGTTACAACGGTGACGTTGGAAATTAAGGTATCCAAATGCTGTCTTCCTTTCATTTGCATATGGCTTCCGGGGCGGGCAGGGCCTGCCGCCGGTGTTTTTTGATTAACGGGGACTCCGGAATGGATGTCAGTCCATGAGCCGGAACAGCTCCTCCTTCTGGGCGCAGACATCGTCAATGCGGGCAATATACTGCTCCGGGAATTTGGGGTTGTGGAAGCGCTGGAGATGACCGTCCGGGAAGTTGACCTTATTCATACCGCCACCGCCCAGGGACAGGATTGTGTGGACCTCCTCCATCATGTAGATGTTATAAAGACAGTCCATGCCGTCCCGGCTCCAGCCCACGTTTTCAAAGCTGCCGGACATATATTTCTGACGGTAAAGGTAGTAGGGCCTGTAGGAAAGCTCCCGGAGAAGCTGTGTGGAGTAGCGAACCATTTCCGTAACATCCTCTGCCGAGGGAAGATTGGCCCGCTTCTCGAAAAGGTCCGCACCCTTCTTCAGCGCCAGGGTGTGGACGGTGATATTGGAGGGGGAGAGGGCGGCTACCGCGTCCAGGCTTCGCCGGAAACCATCGACGGTATCCTCGGGAAGTCCGGCAATCAGGTCCATGTTGATGGCGGAAAAGCCTGCGTCCACTGCCTGCCGGTAGGCCCGGACCACATCCGCTGCCCTGTGGGGCCGCCCGCAGGCCCGAAGAACCGGCTCCTCCATGGTTTGGGGATTGATGCTCATCCGGTCGGCACCGTGGTCATGGATGGTTTTCAGCTTTTCCGCGTCCAGCGTATCGGGCCGCCCGCCCTCTACGGTAAATTCAATGCACCGGCTTAGGTCGAAGCTGTCCCGCAGGGCATCCAGCAGCCGGGCCATCTGGGGGGTGGAGAGGGTGGTGGGGGTGCCACCGCCTATGTAGAGGGTGCGGATGGTGCGCCCGGAATCGGCAAGAAGCTTTCCGGTCAGAGCCATTTCCTGCTCCAGAGCCCGGAGGTATGGCTCCAGCAGCTCTGTCTTTTTCCCGATGGTGCGGCTGACAAAGCTGCAGTAGGTGCACCGGGTCGGGCAGAAGGGGATGCCGACATACAGGGAAACATCCTCCGGCTCCAGCGGTCCGGCGGCCCGTACCGTGCTGATGGAGCAATCCACTGCCAGCTTCCGGCGCTCGGGGGTGACGTAGTACACGTCCTTCATCAGCTTTTCGGCGGAGGCGGCTGTGCCGCCCTCCAGCATATGCTTCGTGGTGATTTTGGTGGGCCGCACACCGGCCAGGGCACCCCAGGCGGGAGCGGCGGGCAGAAGCTGCAGCGCCGCCAGATAGTAGCTCTGCTGCAGAGCTCTGCGGCGGAGCCGGACGGTTTCCTCCCGGGCCTTCAGCCGACGGGAGGCGGTAACGGTCCGTCCGTTCAGGGTGATTTTGGTGGAGGCGGTCAGCCAGGTTTTGCCCCGGTGTAGGGTGGACAGAGCCTCTCCGCCGATTCCTTCGGGGAAAAGTGCCAGCTGAAGCTGCTCGACGGCGTAACGGTCCTCGTGACCGATCAATGTCAGTTTCATAAAATGACCTCGCTGGGCAGTTGGCCCATCAATTCATATAGGGATTATACCGCTTCTCGGCGGACAAGGTTGTCGAATTTCCGTGGCCCGGGTAGACACGGTAATCATCGGGCAGCCCGGCAAGCCGCTCCAGGGACCAGCGCAGGGCCTTGACATCTCCGCCGGGGAGATCCGTCCGACCGCAGGAGCCGGCAAAGAGGGTGTCGCCGCTGAACATGGCATTTTCGCACAGCAGGCACACGGAGCCGCCGGTGTGACCGGGGGTATTCAGAGCGGTGAAGGTCAGCCCGCCCGCATGAATGATTTCATCGTCTTCGATGAAGCAAACCTCGGTAAAATCGCAGTTTGCCAGAGGATAAAAATAGGAAATCAGGGGGCTGGGGAACTGGGACCAGTCGCTTTCGCTCATCCAAAGCTGACAGCCGGTGGCTTCCACAATGGCTTCCACCCCGCCCACATGGTCGAAATGACCGTGGGTCAGCAAAACGGCATCCACCGTCAGTCCCAGGGCGGAGACCTTCTTCAAAACGGTATCCCCCTCGCTGCCGGGGTCGATGACGGCACAGCTGCGGGAGCCGTCGGCGTAGACAATATAGCAGTTGGTTTGCAGCTGACCAAGAACCAACGTTTCAATGTGAAGCATGGGATTATCCTCGTCTGGGGGTGTCCATCAGGGTGTCCGTGTCCAGAATCAGGGTCACGGGGCCATCGTTGACGGAGGCAACCTGCATATCCGCTCCAAAGCGACCGTGCTGGGGCGGGAAGCCCAGGTCCGCGCAGTCTGCCAGGAACTGCTCGTACAGCGCATTTCCAAGCTCGGGACCGGCGGCATCGGTAAAGCTGGGGCGGCGGCCCTTGCGGCAGTTGCCGTAAAGAGTGAACTGGCTGACGACCAGCACTTGACCTCCGACGGCATCCAGTCCCAGATTCATCTTTCCGTTCTCATCCTCGAAGATCCTCAGGCCCAGGGCCTTCTCCGCCAGGTAGCGGCATTCCTTTTTTGTATCGTTAGGCCCGACACCCAGAAGAATCAGGAAGCCCTGACCGATCTGGCCTTCCAGCTGACCGTCGATGGTCACGCTGGCGGATTTTACACGGGTCAATATCGCGCGCATAAATATGCTCCTTTCTGAAGCTCCCCCCATGGGGGCGTTTTTGCTTCCGGGCTCTCCCGCCGGAGGGGGATTTCAGTTCTGACCGCGGCGGGAGCCGACCACATCCCGGATGTTCAGAAGCTTTTTCCGGATGGACTCCAGCTCAGCCACATTCTTGACCTCAAAGCGGACGGTGAAGACGCTCCGACCATTGGGCAGGTCCTTGCCGTTGAGCTCCTTGACCCGGACACGGGTGGCGGTCATAACGGTGGCAACATCCAGAAGCAGCCCGTCCCGGGTGATGCAGTCCAGCTCCAGGGTAGTTTCAAAGGGCTGCTCCTCCTGATTGGCCCAGCGGACCCGGACCCATCGGGCGGCCTGCCGGGGGTCCTTCATGCTGCCCTGGGCATTGGGACAGTCTGCCCGGTGGACGCTGACACCGAAGCCCTTGGTGATAAAGCCGGCAATGGCATCGCCGGGGACCGGGGTGCAGCATTTGGCGAATTTTATCATGCAGGAGTCGATGTCCTCAACAATGACTCCGTTGACCGCATGGCGGTTCTGACGGACAGCGTCGGAATCCGGCGTGGTGCGCAGCGCCTTGGGCTGGGCATCCGGCTCCTGGGCCTTCAGGGCTTTCTGAATATCGTCCCGGATGCGGCCCACTGCCTTGGTGGCGGTAAGTCCGCCGTAGCCGATGGCGGCGTACATATCATCCCAGCTGCCAAAGCTGAGCTTTTTCAGCAGCTGAGGGGCAAGCTCCTCGTCGGACATGACGGAAAGGGGCAGACTCAGCCGCTTCATTTCCGCTTCAAAGGAGCTGCGACCGTGCTGAACGTTTTCCTCCCGCTTTTCCTTCTTGAACCACTGCTTGATTTTGGTGCGGGCCTGATTGGATTTGCAGATGGTCAGCCAGTCGCGGCTGGGGCCCTTGGCGCTTTTGGAGGTCAGAATTTCCACAATGTCGCCGTTTTTCAGCTTGGCATCGATGTTGGCAATGCGGTTGTTGACCTTTGC
>CAZDFB010000059.1:0-10682 GCA_964504605.1 uncultured Oscillospiraceae bacterium
CCTTCTTAGCCAGATAGTCCAGCATCTTGCGGCGCTTACCGACCATCATCAGCAGACCACGACGGGAGTGGTTGTCGTGCTTGTGCACCCGCAGGTGATCAGTCAGCTCGTTGATACGGGCAGTCAGGATAGCGATCTGGACCTCGGGAGAACCGGTGTCCCCTTCGTGAGTTGCGTTCTCCAGGATAACCTGGGACTTCTTTTCCTTCTGAATCATGGTTAAATCCACCTTTTCTGAAATTTACCCTGCGCCAAGTAGGGGGCGGGTGGTGTACTGACGATACAGCTTTCTCCCTCAACTGAGCAACGGGCATAAAATTGATATCTGACCATAGCCAGCCTTTTGATGATATCATAACTCTTCCCAAAAGTAAAGTGTAAATTTCAATCCTTCGGCAATATTTTTGCGAAAAAGCCCTGCTCTTCCCCCGCAGGCTGCCCCTTTTCAAAATAAATCCCGCGCAAAGCCTTGATATAGGAAAATTTGTATGGTATACTGTCGAATATAAGGGAATCATAACCATGTCCCACTGTGAAAGGAAGGATTTTATGTTCTGTACCAACTGTGGCAAGCAGCTGTCCGAGGGTACCCGGTTCTGCATCTATTGCGGCGCTCCCGTGGCACCGGCGGCGGATGCCCAGCCTCCCCTTCAGGAGGAAGCGGTACCCGTTTCCGCCCAGCCTGTTCAGAAGCCCGTTTATCAGGATCCCGTCTTCACCGCTCCCGCTCAGGAACCGGTTTATCAGGATCCCGTCTTCACCGCTCCCGCTCAGGAACCGGTTTATCAGGAGCCTGTGCCCTATATTCCCACCTATTCCGATGCTCCCGCCGCTCCCGCGCCCAGAAGAAAGAAGAAAACCGGCCTGATTATCGCAATTGCGGTGATTCTGGTTCTGGCAATCGCCGGCGGCGTTATTTATTATCTCCATTCCCAGAATACCAGCGCCTACAATGAGGCTGTAACGCTGCTGGAAAACCGGGATTACGACGGCGCTCTGGCTATTTTCCAGGGGCTGGGCTCCTTCCAGGATTCCGCCGACCAGGCGGCCCGTCTGGAGCAGCTCCAGACCGACTATAACGAGGCCCGCGCCATGCTGGAGAACAACGAGTTTGAGGAAGCTGCCGCCGCCTTCAAGAAGCTGAAGGACTACCGTGACAGCAAGGAATACTTCACCTTCCGTGTCTCCTATCAGAAGGCCCTCTATTACATGGATGCCGCTGCCGCGGAGGATTTCTCCGTCTGGTCCGACTATGTCGGCAACGGCTCCGGTGGCGCCGTTGCTGAGCTGGAGGAAAACCAGATCGGTATCGACCTGTACACCGCCGCTGCCCAGCTGCTGGAGGAGCTGACCGATTATTCGGACAGCGCCGATCAGGCCAGCCACTGCTGGCTGAACGCAGCCATCCTCTATCTGGAAAACGGCGATTTCAGCAACGCCTCCACCCTGCTGGATAAGCTCAACGCGGCGGATGCCGAAGCCTTCTCCGACAGCTATTCCTCCTTCTGCACCGATTCCAAGTTCCTGGCTGATGTTATCAACATCTATGAAACCTGGTACGATGCCAATTCCGTCACATCCTCCGGCGAAGAACTGCGGCAGGCGTATGAAATCCTCAGCACCTACATTGGCGGGCACTATGCCGACAGCCATCTGGAGTCCCAGGTGAACGCCATCTCCGAAGCCTTGATTCTCATGTACAGCGTCATCGATACCGATGACGAGGTGTATGACTGGGTGACCTACTACACGGGCATGGCTAAGCTCTACGCCATTGCCGATGATCTTCAGACGAACTATCAGGTCTTCTCCGACAATGACCAGGCCTACGAACGGTATGTCGGCTATTCCGATTATGTAGCTCCCTTCCCCGTCATTGAGCAGAGCCTGGTATCCTGGTGGAACAACGATGTCACCGCCGATGAGGGCGACGACGGCAACTACTACGCCCAGTACACGAACAACACCGGCTACAACTTCACCCTCCACTTCTACATCTATTTCCTCGACAGCAACGAGAAGCTTCTGGAAACCAGCAAGCAGATTGATATCTCCATCAAGAAGGGTGAAACCGTCCTTATTCCCGTAATTCCGGAGACCATCAAAAACTCCGAGTGGGATTACTGGAACATGGACTGGTGGTTTGGCAACATCACCTGATTATCCTTTTGTCATGGGCGCTCCCGCGCCAGCGTAAGCCTTCGTTCTTTGACTCGCTGTGTAGGGCCACCCCTCCCGGGGTGGCCGTTTCTTCCTCAAAAACGAATTCTCCCGGACACCGCAGGAGCGGTGTCCCTACATTTTTTCTGGAAGCCGGGGCCTTGCCTTTCCCTTTGGGAGAGGTGGCACGGCGAACGTCGTGACGGAGAGGGCTTCCTAATTCGTCCCCCTTCTCCAAATTTCCCTGTAGGGACACCCGTCCCCGGGTGTCCCTACAGTCTATTTTGTCAGAGGCCGTGACGTGTGCCCATGCAGGCAAGCGGCCGCCCGATATTCTCAGGAACCGATGTTTTTGCCCGCTTCCCCGGAGGGAAGCGGGCAATTTTTCCTTCTGTGACATACACTGTGGGCTGTTTTGTGTCCCGGTGATGGGTGCAGGGCCTTTCAGCGGGCCTCCACCGGCTCCTGATTCAGCTTTTCCGCGGCAGCGGAGAGCATCAGCTTGATCCGGTTGAGCTGATTGACCTCGCTGGCACCGGGGTCATAGTCCACCGCAGCAATATTCGCCTGGGGATAGGCCCCCCGCAGGGCCTTGATAACGCCCTTGCCCACCACATGGTTGGGCAGACAGGCGAAGGGCTGAATGCACACAATGTTGTCCACGCCGGTGGTCAGCAGCTCCACCATTTCGCCGGTCAGGAACCAGCCCTCGCCGTACTGGTTGCCCAGGGACAGGAAGGGCCGGGTCATTTCCGCGATTTGCTCAATCGCTATCGGAGCCTCAAACCGGCGGGATGCCTCCAGTGCCTCCAGTGCCGGGCGGCGGAACCAGCGGATTGCCTTCACCGCCAGCCGGGCGGTTTTCTCGCCGGAGGCTTTTCCGCCCAGGAACCGGGCCTTATATGTCCCATTGTATACGCAGTAGTTCATAAAGTCCATCAGGTCGGGCACCACCGCCTCCGCGCCCTCCCGTTCCAGCAGCTCCACCAGCCGGTTGTTCGCCAGGGGCATATATTTGACCAGAATCTCGCCCACCACGCCGACCCGGGGCTTGCGCAGCTGTTCATCAATGGGGAAGCTGTCAAAATCCGCCACGATTTCCCGGCACAGTTTTCCGTATTGCCGGCTGGGATGGGCGCTGAGCAGTGCCTCCACACAGCGTTCCCGCCATTTTTCGTGGAGCGCGTCGGCAGAGCCGGGCTCCAGCTCATAGGGCCGCACCCGGTACAGGCAGCGCATCAACAAATCGCCGTATACCACTGCCTGGGCCGCGTCCAGAATCAGTCCCGGGCTGAGCCGGAAGCCGGGATTGTCCTCCATGCCATTGGCATTGAGGGAAATCACCGGAATATGTCCAAGCCCCGCCTTTTCCAGCGCCCGGCGGATGAATGCCACATAGTTGCTGGCCCGGCAGCAGCCGCCGGTCTGGCTCATAATCACCGCCAGATGGTCGGTGTCGTATTTGCCCGAAAGCACCGCCTCCATAATCTGCCCCACCACGGTAATGGAGGGGAAGCAGGCATCGTTGTTCACGTATTTCAGGCCGGTGTCAATGGCGGTACGGTTGTCGTTGTCCAGCACCACCATATTGAACCCATGCTTCCGGAAAACCGGCTCCAGCAGGTCAAAGTGGATGGGGCTCATCTGGGGTGCCAGAATGGTGTAGCCCTCCCTGCGCATCTGCCGGGTAAATTTCTCCCGGTGATATTCCGGGTCAGCGCTTTGGGCGTGAATATTTTTCTCCCGGCGCATATCCATGGCTGCCAGCAGCGACCGGATCCGGATCCTCACCGCTCCCAGATTGTTCACTTCGTCGATTTTCAGCAGGGTGTACAGCTTGTTGCTCTTTTCCAGAATCTCCGCCACCTGATCGGTGGTCACCGCGTCCAGGCCGCAGCCGAAGGAATTGAGCTGAATCAGCTCCAGATCCTCCCGCTTTGCCACAAATTCCGCGGCGCTGTAGAGCCGGGAGTGGTAAACCCACTGGTCCACCACCCGGATGGGCCGTGTGGGCGTAAAGTCCAGAGGCAGGCTGTCCTCGGTGAAGACCGTCAGGCCATAGGAGGCGATCAGCTCCGGGATACCGTGGTTGATTTCAGGGTCAATGTGGTAGGGCCGGCCCGCCAGCACAATGCCCCGTCCGCCCTTTTCCTCCATTTCCGCCAGAAGCCGGCGGCCCTCCTCCCGGATATCCGCCTTTGCCCGCTGCTGCTCCTGCCATGCGGCATGGACCGCATTCCGAACCTCTCCCTCCGGGATGCTCCATTCCTCCCAGGCGGTTTTCACCAGCCGGTCCGCCGCGGTCTTTTCCGATGTGAAGGCCAGGAAGGGCCGGATGTAGTGCACATCCCCCCGGGTCACCGCCTCCACATTGTTCTTCAGGTTCTCCGCGTAGGAAACCACAATGGGACAGTTGTAGTGATTCTGGGCCCCCTCCGTCTCCTGATGCTCATAGAACACACAGGGGTGGAAAATGGTCTTCACGCCCTGGTCGATGAGCCACTGAACATGACCGTGAGACAGCTTCGCCGGGTAGCATTCCGACTCAGAGGGGATGGAATCCATGCCCCGCTCGTAGAGCTTCCGGTCGGAGAAGGGGGAGAGCACCACCCGGAAGCCCAGATTGCGGAAAAATGTTGCCCAGAATGGGTAATTTTCATACATATTCAGCACCCGGGGGATGCCGATGGTTCCCCGGGGCCCGTTTTCCAGCGGCGGATAGTCAAAAATCCGCCGGCATTTGTACGCCACCATATTGGGGGCCTTTTCCCCCTTGCTTCCGGCTCCGGCGCCCTTTTCGCAGCGGTTTCCGCTGATGTGCCGGCGACCGCCGGAGAATTTGTTCACCGTCAGCATACAGTTATTGCCGCAGCCGCCGCAGCGGATGGTGGAGGTTGTGTAGCTCAGCCGCAGAATCTCCTCCAGAGGCAGCATGGTGCTCTGCTGACCGTGATAGTGGTCCCGGGCAGTCAGCGCCGCGCCGAAGGCACCCATCAGTCCGGAAATATCCGGGCAGATTGCCTCCACCCCCGCGATTTTTTCAAAGGCCCGCAGCACCGCCTGATTGTGGAAGGTGCCGCCCTGAACCACGATATGTTTGCCCAGATTCTCTGCCGAGGCCAGCTTGATGACCTTGTACAGGGCATTTTTGATGACGGAGTAGGCCAGTCCCGCAGAAATATCGCTGACGGAAGCACCCTCCTTCTGGGCCTGCTTCACGTTGGAATTCATAAACACGGTGCACCGGGTTCCCAGGTCCACCGGGGCCGGGGCCATCAGGGCCTCCCGGGCAAAATCCTGGGCCGTGTATCCCAGGGAAGTGGCAAAATTTTCAATAAAGGAGCCGCAGCCGGAGGAGCAGGCCTCGTTCAGCAGTATGGTATCCACCGTGCCGTTTTTCAGCTTGATGCATTTCATGTCCTGCCCGCCGATATCCAGCACGCAGTCCACATCCCTGTCAAAGAAGGAGGCGGCGGTGCAGTGGGCAATGGTCTCCACCACGCCCTCATCCAGAGATAATGCGGATTTCAGCAACGCTTCTCCATAGCCCGTGGAGCAGCTTCGGACAATCCGGGCCCCCTCCGGCAGCATCCGCTTCATCTCACCGATGGCGAACTGGGCGGTCATAATGGGGTTACCCTTGTTGTTGGCGTAGAAGGAGTAAAGCAGCTCTCCCTTTTCTCCCGCCAGCACCAGCTTGGTGGTGGTGGAGCCTGCGTCGATGCCCAGAAAGCAGTTTCCCCGGTAGGACGCTATATCCGTCTTTTCCACCACTGCCCGGCTGTGCCGCCGGCAGAATTCTTCATATTCTGCCTGATCCCGGAACAGCGGCTCCAGCCGGGGCATTTCAAAATGCACCGGAACACCCTTCTGCAGCCGCCCGATCAGCTCCTCCAGCACCACGGCGGTTCCCTCCCGGGCCGCCAGCGCCGCGCCCATGGCGGCGAAGAGGTGGGAATTTTCCGGGTCCACCGTAGTCTCCGGTGTCAGCTTCAGGGTGCGGATAAATGCCTTCTTCAGCTCCGGCAGGAAGTGGAGGGGGCCACCCAGAAAGGCCACGCAGCCCCGGATGGGCTTGCCGCAGGCCAGGCCCGATATGGTCTGATTTACCACCGCCTGGAAAATGGATGCTGCCAGATTGGCCTTGGTCGCTCCCTCGTTAATCAGGGGCTGGATGTCGGTCTTGGCGAAAACGCCGCAGCGGGCCGCGATGGGGTAAATCTGCCGGTAATCCCGGGCCGCCTCATTCAGTCCGGCGGCATCGGTCTGCAGAAGGGCCGCCATCTGGTCAATGAAGGAGCCGGTGCCGCCGGCGCATACGCCGTTCATCCGCTCTTCCAGTCCGCCGGTAAAATAGATGATCTTTGCGTCCTCGCCGCCCAGCTCAATGGCCACATCGGTCTGGGGTGCCTGGTGCTTCAGGGCCGAGGCCACAGCCACCACCTCCTGGACAAATTCAATGTCCAGCGCCTTGCCCAGATTGATGGAGCCGGAGCCGGTAATCCGCACCCGCAGGGCGCATTCTCCCAGTTCCCGGCCCGCCTCCCGGAGCAGCGAATTCAGGGTCTGCTGGGTGTGGGCATGATGGCGGCGGTAGCTGCCAAACAGAATCCGCTCCTGCTCATCCAGAATCACCAGCTTTACCGTAGTCGAGCCGATATCGATACCGGCCTGATAGGTTCTCATGTTGTCTCCTCCTTGTTTTCTCCGTATCTCTTCCGGGGGCGCTTTTCTCTGCCTGTCATATAGCATATGGGATACACCAGCGCGCACAGAATCAGCGCCATCAGCACATCCACCGAGGAGTGCTGCTTGATAAATACCGTGGAAGCGCTGATCAGCACCGCCAGAAGGGTAACCGTTCCCTTTGCCCAGGGCCTCAGCGTCTTCGTATTCCAGGCCGCCGCCAGCACCGCCAATGCCCCGATTACGTGCTCCGACGGGCAGACATTGGCGTTGGAGTCCACCGCGTAAATAATTCCGACAATCCAGCTCAGGGCATTTTCCCGGGGAAAGCTCCCGGGCCGCAGGTTCTGGCAGGTGGGATAGATCAGGTAGGTCAGCGTCGAGGTTCCCATGGCAATCAGCAGGAATTTGGAATACCTCTTGAAGGTGGGAACGTCAAAAAGCATCAGCCAGATGTGCATTCCCACAATAAACCCGTACCACAGAATGTAGGGAATCACAAAGGCCTCCAGGAAGGGGATCCGGTCGTCCAGAGCGCACCAGACCGCTGCGCAGTCCCGTCCGGGGGTTAAAAAAGTCAGAATCCCGTAGCGAATCAGGTACACCGGCCAAAACAGCAGCAGCCACAGGTGCCGGTACTGTTCCTCATGAATCCTGCTCCATCGAAAATGGGAGTAATCTGCGGATAACGGGGGCAATTTCATTGTGATCTCTCCAGTTTTTCATTTTTGGGCCTAATCCCGATTTTCCAAAAAAGTATATCCCCCAAATCGAAACTGAAACGAAACTCAGTTTGACAAAATTGTAAAAAAAAATCCATGGGAGCTCCCTTCGTAGCCCCCATGGCAGGTTGCGTTTTTTATTCCGAGAACAGATAGTTAATGAGCATGGTCGCCAGGATGATAACACCGATGATGGCGAAAATCACCAGCATACCCGTGCCCATGTATTTCAGGTTGTGCAGAAAATTCGCAGGCGCAAAGCTCAGCTCCGGGGCGGCAGCCGCCGCGGAAAGCATGGGAATATAGTTCATAATACCGCTTCCTCCCTTTTAAGAGAACAGGTTCAGAATAATGCCGCCGGCAATGACCGAGGCAATCTGTCCGGAAACATTGACGCCGATGGAGTGCATCAGCAGGAAGTTCTGGGGATCCTCCTCCTGGCCCATCTTGTGAACAATCCGTCCGGACATGGGGAAAGCGGAGATGCCCGCCGCGCCGATCATGGGATTGATCTTCTTTTTCAGGAACAGGTTCAGGAACTTGGCAAACAGAACGCCGCCGGCGGTATCCACAATGAAGGCAATCAGGCCCAGGCCCAGAATCAGCAGGGTATCCAGCTTCAGGAACTGGTCGGCGGTCATGTTGAAGGCCACGGAGATGCCCAGGAAAATGGTAATCAGGTTCGCCAGCACATTCTGTGCGGTGTCAGACAGGGAGTTGAGCACGCCGCACTCCCGGATCAGATTGCCGAACATCAGAAAGCCAATCAGGGCAGTGGCCTGGGGCACCACGGCGGAGGCCACCACGGTGATGATAATGGGGAACAGAATCCGGGTGCGCTTGGACACGGACTTCTGCTCGTAGGGCATCCGGATGAGCCGCTCCTTTTTGGTGGTGAGCAGCTTGATGACCGGGGGCTGAATAATGGGCACCAGCGCCATGTAGGAATAGGCCGCCACGGTAATGGGGCCCACATACTGGGAGCCCAGCGTATTTGCCACCGCAATGGAGGTGGGGCCGTCTGCCGCGCCGATGATGGCGATGGAAGCGGCGTCAATCTCCGGGAAGAAGATGCTTGCCATGCACAGGGTAAAGAAAATGCCGAACTGGGCCGCCGCGCCGAACAGCATCAGCTTGGGATTGGTCAGCAGGGGGCCGAAATCGATCATGGCACCGATGCCGATAAACAGCAGCAGGGGGAAAAGCTCGTTGGCGATGCCCGCGTTGTACAGGGACTGAATGGGGCCCACCAGCGCATCGGAGAAGGGAATATTGACCAGAATCGTGCCGAAGCCCATGGGCAGCAGCAGCGAGGGTTCCATTTCCTTGCCGATAGCCAGGTAGATCAGCAGGCAGCCAATGCCGATCATAATGAGATCGTACCGGTCAAAGGCCAGCAGATTTTTGTACAGGATATCCATTGACTGCCCTCCTTAGCCGATGACCACCAGGGGCGCGCCGGTATCCACCGTGGTGCCCTTGGTCACCAGCACCTGGGTCACCTTGCCGTCTCTGGGCGCCATGATCTCATTTTCCATCTTCATGGCCTCCAGAATCACCAGCACATCGCCCTCCTTCACGGACTGACCCTGGGTCACATTGACCCGGAGGATATTGCCGGGCATGGGTGCGTCCACCCGCTCGCCGGAGCCGCTGACAGGGGCAGCCCCGGATTCCTGAGGCGCTGCGGGGGCAGAAGCGGGGACTGCCTCAGGGGTTCTTTCCGCGGGAGCGGGAGCCCAGCTGCGGAATTCCTCCATAGCCATGGGAGCGGTCTGCTCCACCTCCACCTCGTATTTGCGTCCGTTCAGCGTAATTTCAAGTTTCATTCTTATTTTACCTCCTTAATGGAAATGAAGCGAAGCTCGTTGAGAGGCTTCCCCGTTTTGTCAGCCACAATTGCCATCAGCATGGCGGCGGTCTTTGGCTCCACATCGTGAAGCTTCACCCTTCCGGCGCTGCCGGGGGCGGGGACCTGTGCCCGGAAATCGGGGGCGGGGGCGGTATCGGGCTCCCGGGAAGGCTGCTTTGCCGTGGCTGTCATCTTTTTGCGCACTGCCATAACTGCCACCACCAGCGCCAGGATCAGAACCATCGCCAGTGCCACATAGTCAGGCTGCTGGGTCTGCGTAGCCGCGGTAAGAATCAGCATAAAAAATTCTCCTTTCCTGTTTGTGGATTCCGCCGGGGCCCAAGGCCCACGGGGAGATCATACTTTTTACATGGTATCGAAAAACCGCCTCAAAGTAAAGAACATATAAAGAACCTTAACCGGATTTTATCCGCAAATTTTTCCTTTCCTCTTGACACTTGACAAAAAATTTACACCTTGGTTATTGATTTTCTTTTATCGATAGTGTAAGATAGAATTGCTAAATATGGGGCACCAATTTGGCCTTTCCGGTTTGCCCGGGGCCGATGCCGTGTCACTATTAAATAATATGAAAGAGGTTATTATCATGATTGATCTGAGCAAGTATGGTATTACCGGTACCACCGAGATCATCCACAATCCCTCCTACGAAGCTCTCTATGAGGCTGAGATGGACCCCTCCCTGGAAGGCTATGAGAAGGGTCAGCTCACTGAGCTGGGCGCTGTCAATGTTATGACCGGCGTTTACACCGGCCGTTCCCCCAAGGACAAGTACATTGTCATGGACGAGAACTCCAAGAACACCGTGTGGTGGACCTCCGACGAGTTCAAGAACGACAACCATCCCATGAGCGAGACCGTTTGGTCCACCGTCAAGGACCTGGCTATCAAGGAGCTGTCCGGCAAGAAGCTGTACGTCGTGGATGCCTTCTGCGGCGCCAACGCCGACACCCGTATGAGCGTCCGTTTCGTGGTGGAAGTGGCATGGCAGGCTCACTTCATCAAGAATATGTTCATCGTTCCCTCCGAGGAGGAGCTGGCCTCCTTCGAGCCCGACTTCGTTGTTTACAACGCCTCCAAGGCCGCTGTTGAGAACTACAAGGAGCTGGGTCTGAACTCCTCCACCTGTGTTGCCTTCAACATCACCTCCCGTGAGCAGGTCATCCTGAACACCTGGTACGGCGGTGAGATGAAGAAGGGTATGTTCTCCATGATGAACTACTACCTGCCCCTGAAGGGCA
>CAZDFB010000060.1:0-10569 GCA_964504605.1 uncultured Oscillospiraceae bacterium
AATTTTTTATGTGTAGCCTATGCCATAACGGTATATTAGGCGGTGCTTTATATCTTGATGAATCCTCGGTTACTTACAAGACGAATAAACTCACAGTGGATAAAGCATATAGAAATCTTGTATTACGGCTTGATGAAATCACAGAACTCACATGGAAATGGGTTATTTTTCCGATGGCAATCTTTCATATGAAGAACGGAGATGAATATAAATTTCTTATATTCAATAAACAACGTTTTACAAAATTGTTTCAAGAATATCGTATACAATAAGAAATAAGCAAGTTCCAATTTGTCGTGCACAGCATATATAATCCGGCCGGCCTGTGATGGGAATCACAGGCCGGATTAACTGTCTGCACAATGACCGCCCGAACACATTCGTCCGGGCGGTCTTGACATTCCTCAGGAAGTGCGTTTACGGTCGGCTGGGACGGTCAGCCGGAGCATCCGGTCCTGCAGCCTCCGCAGGGCGGATCGCCGGAGGCACCGCAGCCGGTGTCACAGGTTTGAGGGGAGAACTGCCTGGTGGGGAAGGGGATCCGGCTGAACATTTCACAGGGGTCCTCACCGCAGCCCGGATTGTCGCAGCATTCCTTGGTGGGGATGCTGTAGTCGATAACGGGCACCACCAGCTGAGCGTCCCGCTCCAGGCGGATGATGGAAAACTGGCCCAGGGTAACAAACAGCCGGCGGCGGTCACCCCCGGTCACCAGCTCTTCACCGAAAATTTCCCGGATGCCGGCGGGAATCTGCACCGGCGGGGTATCGCCGCCGGGACAGTCGCAGACCTCCCGGAGCCTGGAACTGAGAACCATGGGGTCCAGAACCTCCACCACGGCGGTGGGGCGGTTGGCGGTGCGCACGGCGCTTCCGTCGATTCCGCCGAGCCGGGTATTTCCGGTGAAAATATGGGCACAGCTGTCCTCTCCGCACAGTACCGCCCGCTTGGAGAAAACGGAAAGACCGTACAATGTAACCGGCCGGGCAACGCCCACCACCGCATCCGCGACAATGCGGTAAAAGAAGGTCACATCGATGCAGTAGTGCTTTCGGTCAAAGGCCACCGGCTCGACCTCAATGGCGGCGTAGAGCAGCTCGGCACTGCGGACCCGGGCGCTTGCCACATTGTCAAGCTGGCACTGGGAGCTGTTGGTTAAGTAAACACGAAGATCTTCGATACAGTCTTTGTCCCGGCAGGAATCTGTGATCTTTCGGGTGTGAATGGACATGGTGTCCTGACACTCAGACATTGGATTACCTCCTAATCGCGTAGTTTGGCATAAGCAAACCGCTTATAGGACAGTTTATGCATGATTCCGGCGTAGGTGCAAAGGAAATGGGCGGGGGTTACCAGCTGAAGCGGTATTCCGTCTGGGTATGGTATTTCTCTCCGGCCTTCACAAAGGGCTGGGGCCACTCGGAATGGTTTACGGAGTCCGGATAGAACTGGGTTTCCAGGGCCACGCCACTGCGCCTGCCGTAGTGGACACCGTCCTTGCCCTGGTCGTCCAGGAAATTACCGGCGTAAAACTGGATGCCGGGGCAGTCGGTGTGGACGGTCATGGTTCTGCCGGAGCGGGGGTCGTGAAGCACCGCACAGGGATTGCAGAAGACCTCCCAGTTGTGGTCATAGCCGCCCTGAAGCTTCAGAGGTTCGTAATCCGCGCCAATGTCACGTCCGATGGGCTTGGGTGCCCGGAAATCCATGGGCGTGCCCGCAACCCGCCGCAGCTCGCCGGTGGGGATGTTTTCCGCGTCATCCGGGTTGAAGAAACGACCGGGGATGGTCAGCAGCTGGTCCATGGCGGCTTCCGTGTGCTGGTGACCGGCAAGATTGAAGTAGCTGTGGTTGGTCATATTAAATACGGTATCCCGGTCGGAAAGGCCGTCATAGGCGATGCGCAGGGTGCCGGGGGCCTCCAGCGTGTAGGTCACCCGGATTTTCGCGTTTCCGGGCAGGCCCTGGTCGCCGTCCGGGCTTTCAAGGGACAGACAGAGGGCGTTGGCAGTGTGGGAGACCAGATTCCAAATCCGGCGGTCGTAGCCATTGGGGCCGGAGTGAAGGTTGTTTCCGTTTTCGTTGGGGGTCATGGAAACCCGGCGGCCCCTGAGAGAAAAGCCTGCACCCTGGATCCGGTTGGCGCTGCGGCCGATGGTGGCACCCAAATAGGAGGTGCCGGCGCAGTAGCCGGATACGTCGTCGCATCCCAGAACCACATCATCGACCCGGCCCTGGGCATCCGGCACCAGAAGACGGACCAGCGTGGCACCGTAATTTGTGATGGCCGCGGTGAGGCTGCCACAGGATATTGTGTACAGGGCGGCTTCCTGACCGTCGGGGGTATGACCGAAATTGTTACACATGGAGAGCGCTCCTTTCTGATTTTAACATAAACGGAATTTTGGGAAATTTTTCCTTTGAAGGGATTATAGCATATTCCCGGCCTGATTTCAAACCTTTCTTGGGATCCTTTCGGGAAAATGTGAACTTCCTGCCGGAACTTGGCGGAATTGGGGCTTTCTGAAAATCCGAACTTTTCCGCCTGGAAATAGTTACAACTATATTTTGTGCCTGCCTATTGACAAAACCACAATATATAGTATAATAGGTCGTGCACGGGGCGGAGCTACGTCCCTTACGCTAAGGAGGAGACCCGAAATGAAGATCATTAAAAGAAACGGCGCCGAAGCCGTATTTGACATTGATAAGATCGTCATGGCCGTCACCAAGGCCAACAGTGCAGTAGAGGAGAGCGTCCGCATGACGCCCCTGCAGATTCAGCGTATTTCCCAGAGCGTGGGCATCGCCTGCGAGGAAATGGGCCGCAGCCCCTCGGTTGAGGAAATCCAGGATCTGGTGGAAAAGGCTATCATGGCTCACGGTGCCTTTGAGGTAGCTAAAGAATACATCACTTATCGCTACAACCGGAGCCTGCTGCGTCAGTCCAATACAACGGATGACCGGATCCTCAGCCTGATTGAATGCAACAACGAGGAAGTCAAGCAGGAGAATGCCAACAAGAACCCCACCATCAACGCGGTTCAGCGTGACTATATGGCAGGTGAGGTGTCCAAGGACATTACCTCCCGGATCCTGCTGCCCCGGGAGATCGTAGAGGCCCACGAGTCCGGCATTATTCACTTCCATGACTCGGATTATTATGCCCAGCATATGCACAACTGCGATCTGGTGAACCTGGATGATATGCTGCAGAACGGCACGGTCATTTCCGGCACCATGATTGAAAAGCCCCATTCCTTCTCCACTGCCTGTAATATCGCCACCCAGATTATTGCCCAGGTGGCATCCAATCAGTACGGTGGTCAGTCCATTTCTCTGACCCATCTGGCTCCCTTTGTCCAGATCAGCCGGGAGAAGATCCGCCGGACGGTAGAGCGGGAGATGGGTGTCTTCGGTATCACCCCCAGCCCGGATGCCGTTGCCCAGGTGGTGGAGGATCGCCTGCGTGACGAGGTCCGCCGTGGCGTGCAGACCATCCAGTATCAGGTGGTGACCCTGATGACCACCAACGGTCAGGCTCCCTTCATCACCGTGTTTATGTACCTGAACGAGGCCCGCAATGAGCAGGAAAAGAAGGACCTGGCTCTGATTATTGAGGAAATGCTCCGTCAGCGCTACGAGGGCGTAAAGAATGAGAAGGGCGTGTGGATTACCCCCGCGTTCCCCAAGCTTATCTATGTGCTGGAGGAGGACAATGTACGGGAGGGAACGCCCTACTGGTACCTGACCCGGCTTGCTGCCCAGTGCACTGCCAAGCGTATGGTCCCGGACTACATTTCCGAAAAGAAAATGCTGGAGCTGAAGGGCGATGTGTATGTCTGCATGGGCTGCCGCTCCTTCCTGACACCGGACCGGTTTACCGATGCCGGGGTGGGCAACATCGCCAACGCCGGAAACTATGAGCCGGGTAAGCACAAGTATTACGGACGGTTCAACCAGGGTGTCGTTACCATCAACCTGCCCGATATCGCACTGTCCTCCGGCAGGGATATGGACAAGTTCTGGAAAATCTTTGACGAGCGGATGGAGCTGTGCCATCAGGCACTGATGTGCCGCCATGAGCGGCTGAAGGGAACCCTGTCGGATGCCGCTCCCATTCTGTGGCAGTATGGCGCGCTGGCCCGGCTGGAGAAGGGCGAGCCCATCGACAAGCTCCTCTACGGCGGCTATTCCACCATCTCTCTGGGATACGCGGGACTGTATGAATGCGTCAAGTATATGACCGGAAAGTCCCACACCGATCCTGCTGCCACGCCCTTTGCGCTGAAGATCATGGATGCGCTGAATGCCGGCTGCAAAAAGTGGAAGGAAATGCACAATATTGACTTCTCCCTCTACGGCACGCCTCTGGAATCCACCACCTATAAGTTCGCAAAGTGCCTGCAGAAGCGCTTTGGCATTATCCCGGGCATTACCGACAAGGGATATATTACCAACTCCTACCACGTTCACGTTACCGAGGAAATTGATGCCTTCACGAAGCTGGGCTTCGAGGCTCAGTTCCAGCATCTGTCTCCCGGCGGCGCAATCTCCTATGTGGAGGTGCCCAATATGCAGCAGAATATTGACGCGGTGCTGGAGGTTATGCAGTTCATCTATGACAATATCATCTATGCCGAGCTGAATACCAAGTCTGACTATTGCCAGGAGTGCGGATACGACGGTGAGATCGAGATCCGGGAGGATGAGGACGGCAAGCTGATCTGGGTGTGCCCCCAGTGCGGCAATACGGACCAGGCCAAGATGAACGTGGCCCGGCGTACCTGCGGCTATATTGGCACCCAGTACTGGAATCAGGGACGGACTCAGGAAATCAAGGACCGGGTTCTGCATCTGTAAGCTTATATCCCACAGGGACCGGCGTTATCGCCGGTCCCTGATTTTTTGCTGTCCCACGGTGTTATGAAAAAGGCCGATGCTTTGCGCATCGGCCTTTGAAGATATTATTGCCGCGGGGAATCGGGAGCTGCCCCAAATGAATGGCTCAATAGCCGTGGTCAATGAGCTCCCATTTTCCACCCTCGGACCTGACCAGAATCCATTTCCAGTTGGTATATGTGCTGTCGGGGTTCAGGGAGCCGTCCCCGCCGGAGGTATCGACATCAAAGGACGATACCAGCACGATCACATCATCGGCATGGTTTTTGTCCGCAAATTCCTGCCAGCCTTCATTCCGGGCATCCCCTATGTAGCCGATTTCGGTAAGCGTGCAGCCGTCAAATTCCTTTTTAAAGTAATCCATGGTCACCTGAATTGCGTCGTTGATTTCGTCATCGGTGTATATTCTGGAGGTGTACGCTCTGATGTAGACGTTATCCACGTTTCCGCCGCAACCGCTTAAGCTCATTACACAAAGCAGCGCAAGGGCAAACGCAAGCAGCCTTTTCATAAAATCCAGCTCCTTTTTATGCTTATATGCAGTATTATAGAGCGGAGGCTGAGAAAATCAAGCCAATTAACGCACAATTAATCGAATCTTAATGGAGCCTTAAGCTTCTGAAACCGGGGGAAGGACCGCTGCTTACAGAGAAAACAGTTGTTTTTTTCGGCTTCAGGCGGTATAATAAGGGGACCCAAGTGAAAGGCAGGTGCTTTTATGAAATGGATGAAAAAACATAAGGTACTGACCACGATCCTGCTGATGCTGCTGGCGCTGCTTCTGGTGGTGTTCTGGTTTGTCTGGTCGAAGCTGGATATGATCGTGTATGAGCATGAAATAGATACATCCCCCTATGTAAACTATGAGGTGGATTACGCCACGGAAACCCTTGCGCCGGAGGATATGATCCTGACCGACTCGGACGTGGCAGGCCTGGAGCAGGTGGAGACACCGCCTCAGATCCCGGAGAATGAAATTTGGGGCGAAGAAGCGGTGCTGAACATTCTTTTGCTCGGAACGGACGAACGGGTGTCGGCGCTCAGCCCCGCCGCCCGAAGTGACAGTATGATTCTGGTGTCCATCGACAGGGATGCCAAAACGGTTAAGCTGGTTTCGCTCCAGCGTGGCATGGGTGTTCCGGTGCTGGAGGGCGAATACGAGGGACAGTACGACTGGCTGACCCATATGTTCCGCTATGGCGGCGCGGAGCTGGTGCGGAAAACCGTGGAGACCTGCTTCCGGGTGGATGTGGACTACTATGTCCGGGTCAATATGTACAGTATGCGCAACATCGTGGATCTGGTTGGCGGCGTGGATGTTACCCTGACAGAGCCGGAGGCGCAGTATTTCAGCCGACGATATGGCGACGGAGCCGTAACCTTCCAGGCCCGGAAGGGCGTGAACCACCTGAACGGGGAAGAGGCACTGATTTATGCCCGGCTGCGCTCCATTGACAGCGATTTTCGCCGGGTAGAGCGCCAGCGGAAGGTAATCATGGGCGTTGTGGAGCAGATGAAGGGCGCAAGCCTGCTGACGCTGAATGATATGGCAGATCAGGTGCTGCCCCTGATTCAGACCAATATGTCGAAAAATCAGATTGCCGAGCTGATCCTTTATGCTCCCACCTTCCTGCGGTCGGAGTTCTCCCAGATGACCATTCCGGCAGAGGGTACCTACGGTGGAATGATCGGCATGGGCGGCCGGAGCCTGTTCGCGGTGGATTTTGAAGCAAATTCGGAAATTCTGCTGGATTTTCTCTATGGTGACGACAGAAAATAAGCTAAGGTCCTGCCGCAAAAAATGCGGCAGGATCCTTTTTTAATATTTCGCAAACATTTCGGAATCAATTTCTAAATATCCCCGGGGTAGAATACAGCCATCAAGTGAAACATGGAGGAAACCTGTTATGAAGAAAAAAGATTTTGTCAGCCTGCTGGTGGGTGTGGTCGGAGGACTGCTGTTCTCGCTGGGTATGTGTATGTGCCTTATCCCTGAGTGGGATGCCTTTGATTCCGGCGTGATCGCCGCAGGAATCGGCGCTGTGATTCTGCTGATTCTGGCAGTTGTCCGCGGCGCCGCATCCGGCAAGAAGGTGAAGGTCAACTGGAAGCTCACCGGAAAGATTCTGTTTGCTGTCCTGGGCGCGCTGGTGCTGGGTGTTGGTATGTGCCTGATTATGGTATGGGAGAAGATGCTGCTGGGCATCGCCGTGGGCATTCTGGGCATCGTTCTGCTGCTGTGCCTGATCCCCATGTGCCTGGGCCTGAAATAAGAGGGAGGATACGGGTTATGAGTAAAATCCAGTCTTTGTATGCACGAATCGAAAACGGCGTGGTTAATACTTACCGCAGAATTGAAAACGGAGCGGTCAGCGGCTATAAAAAGGTTGAGCGCGGCGCTGTCAATACCTACCTGGCGGTGGAGGACTTCTTTGTGGGAGCCCTGTTTGCCAGAGAGGGCGAAAGCACGGCTCAGGCCAAGGAACGCCTGAGAGGCTAAGATATTCTCCCGTGGAGCGGTTCCACGGGAGAAATATTTTCTGAAAAATGTAAAACGGAAACCAAACGGAAACATTGCTGTGTTATACTAAAAGAAAATAACATGGGAGGATGCGCTATGTTCCAAATATTGGTGGTAGAGGACGATAAGGACCTGAACCATACCGTCTGCGAATTTCTGAACCGCAGCGGCTATCAGGCCACAGGCTGCCTGGGAGCCGCTGAGGCATATGATGCCATGTATGAAAAGGTGTTCGACCTGATCGTGTCCGACATTATGATGCCGGGAATCGACGGATTTGAATTTGCCCGTACTGTGCGGAGCCTGAATGAAAATATTCCCATCCTGTTTATCACCGCCCGGGATGACATCGCCTCCAAGCAGCGGGGCTTCCGTGTGGGGGTGGATGACTACATGGTCAAGCCTGTGGATCTGGATGAAATGTTCCTGCGAATCGGCGCACTGCTCCGGCGGGCGAAAATTGCTTCCTCCCGGCACCTGAAGGTGGGTAAGTTCGTTATGGACGCGGACGAGCACACCGCCAGCCTGGATGGGGAGGAGATCAGCCTGACCAACCGGGAGTTTTCGCTCCTTTATAAGCTGCTTTCCTATCCTAAGAAAACCTTTACCCGAAGCCAGCTGATGGATGAGTTCTGGAACGCGGACTCATCCACCGGACCCCGGGCGGTGGACGTGTACATGACTAAGCTCAGGAACAAGCTGGCGGACTGCACGGATTTTGAAATCGTGACCGTTCATGGCCTGGGCTATAAGGCGGTGATCAAGTGAAAAAGCGGAATCTGGCGGAAATTATCCTGTTTAATATCAGCCGGTTTGTTTCCTTTTTTTTGGTGATTTCCGTAATCACCACCGTCACAATTATGCTCTTTTTAAATAATCTGGCCCTGGATGAAGCAATTATGCGGCGCAATACCCCCATGACCTTCCTGGCAACGCTGACGATGACCCTGATTGGCTGTGGTCTGGATGCATTCCGGCGGAATATGACCGTGGAGCGGCCACTGAAGCGGATTCTTTCCGCAATGGAGCGCCTTCGGAAGGGGGATTATTCCGTCCGGCTGGATGTTTCCCACCGCAATTACGGCGGTGCCGGGCTCCGGGAGGTCAGCATGGGCATCAATGCCCTGGCAAAGGAGCTTTCCGGCGTGGAGACACTGCGCTCCGACTTTATCGCCAATGTATCCCACGAACTGAAGACCCCCCTGGCTGTAATCCAGAATTACGCTTCCATTCTCCGGGATCCCACGCTGCCGGAAGGCCAGCGGCAGGAGTATACGGAGAAAATATTGCAGACCACCCACCGTCTGGCGGATCTGGTAAGCAATATTCTGAAGCTGAATAAGCTGGAAAATCAGCAGATTTTTCCGCAGACGGAAATCTTCGACCTGGGGGAGCAGCTGGCAGAATGCCTTCTGAGTTTTGAAACCGCCTGGGAAGAGAAGAAGCTGGAGCTGGAGTGCGATCTGCAGGAGAATGTGCGGGTTCAGGCGGACCCGGAGCTGCTGCAGCTGGTCTGGAACAATCTGTTTTCCAATGCCATTAAATTCACCCCGGAAAAGGGAAAAATCGGCCTTCGGATGCATACAGAGGGAGGCTGGGCCGTTGTGGCGGTTTCCGATACCGGCTGCGGCATGAGCCGGGAAACCGGTGCCCATATTTTTGAGAAGTTTTACCAGGGGGACACGGCCCATGCCACAAAGGGCAACGGTCTGGGTTTGGCTCTGGTGAAGCGGGTGGTGGATATTACCGGCGGCGTGATTACGGTTTCCAGCACGCCGGGCAGGGGCTCAGTGTTTACCGTCCGGCTGGAGGAGGTCAGGCATGGATAAGCTTTTAAAGCTCCTGCGGCCCAAATGGTGGATTACGGCGCTGCTGGTGCTCCTTTCCGCCGGGGGACTGATCTGGGTTTTCCGGGGGGACTATGGAGAAAGCTGGTTCTCCTACCCGATTTATGTGATTGCCTTTTATACGCTGTGCGTTGTCTGCGTTCAGCTGATACCCGATGGAATCCGGCTTTTATCCGCCAGCCGGAAAAAAAGACAGAACCGGACGGAGGAAGAGAAGGATAAGCATTTTCGTTTTTCCCTGTACCGAAGCCTGAGCATCAATCTGGCCTTCGGCGTGTTCTATCTGGTATCCGGCATCCTGACGGATTCCGTCTGGACCATCAGCAACGGCGGCTATTATATGCTTTTATCCGTATGCCGCAGTGTTCTGGCAATTTGTGAGCGCCGGCTTTTGCGGATGACGGACCCGGAAAAGCGCAGCCGGCTGAGCTGGGAGGGCTTCCGGCTCTGCGGTATGATTATGTTGCTGCTGAACCTGGCAATGACGGTCATGACGGTACAGATGATCTGCCGGGAGCGGGGGAAAACCTACCATGAAATCATGGTAATCGCCATGGCTGCCTATACCTTCTATAAGCTGACCATTGCGCTGGTTCGTGTGTTCCAGTGCAGGCGGAACGGAAGCCCCATTATGGGTGCTGCCCGGAATGTGGAGCTGATGGCGGCTATGATGTCCATATTCTCCCTGCAGACTGCCATGTTTGGCGCCTTTGGCGGGGAATTTGGTGAAAAAATGCTTATGAATATTTTGACCGGCACTGCTGTGTGTTTGCTCGGGATATTTGGCGCTGTGGGAATGACCATCCACGGTGGAAAGAGACTTAAACAATTGGGAGAGATGAAAAATGGAAAACAATGATTCCTTTGAATATACCTACTCCGCGCCGGAGCAGGAGGAGATCAAGAAAATCCGGGAGAAGTACCTGCCCCCGGATGCCCGGGAGAGCAAGCTGGAGCGTCTGCGCCAGCTGGATGCCAGCGTGGGCAAAAAGGGCGCAACGGCCTCCATTCTTGTGGGAACCCTGGGCTCCCTGATTATGGGCGGCGGCATGAGCCTTTGCATGGAGGGGCCGGAAGAATGGTTTGTGGCCGGGATTGTCATTGGTGTAATTGGCATGGTCGGCGTAGCACTGGCCTATCCAATCTATAATCATATTACCGCCCGAGAACGCCAGCGGGTGGCTCCCGAGATCCTGAAGCTCACCGAAGAGCTTATGTAATGAAAAATGCCCCCGGACCGGCTGCGTTGAACTGCACCCCATTTGTTAGACAAGTATGGTATAATACTTGTACTAAGAA
>CAZDFB010000061.1:0-10041 GCA_964504605.1 uncultured Oscillospiraceae bacterium
TAAAGCGTCCGCATCCCTCGCAGAGCGCAACCGCCTGTGTAAGCTGAATAAGTAACACGCAGGTAAGACGCTTTGTGCTAATTGGAAACTGCATAAAATCAGGTAGGGAACGGAATATCCGTTCCCTACCTTTCTCTGTCAATAGCAGACCCTGCCTATAATTTCCTCATCGGTCCAAACAGTTCGCAAGGCGGGCTGTTTCAACCAAGGCAGGTCAATCCCTGCAAAGTTCGCAGCGAAGTGTCTGCTGTCAGACAAATCACTGTCCCCAGCTTGCGGCAAGCTTCTTCCAATGGCTGAAGAAACAGCGCACTGCTGCCCATAATCTGACCGCCCAGGCACAGTATATCCGGTCGGAAACCGGTCAAAACTGTGGATAGCCCATCCCTGAGCAAAACACCAAAATCAAGATAGCATTGAGCAGCAGCCGAGTCGCCGGTCAGCGCACGCTGCGACAGCGCTTTTCCATCCAGCGGGACTCCCAGCCGCGCCCGGGTAAGCGCCAACAGCCCCCGTCTGGAAAGGTAATCATCGATACACCCCTCCGCAAAGGGCAGGTGATACAGCCGCCCCTCTGCCGGAAGTCCGGGGATGCCGCTCGTCACCAATTGCCCATCTACGCTGAATGCGCTGCCACAACCAGTGCCAATACAGACAAAAAGCACCCGCTTTGCATCTTTTGCCGAACCGAACTCCAGCTCACCCATGGCAAAAGCATCCGCGTCATTCAGAAAACGGACGGATGATGGAGAAAGTGCCAGCCTGCCCGCCAACTCCTGACAAAGATCAACGCCGTAAAGCGCATCATACTTATCCAGTCCCTGCATCAGACAGATGCCTTTTTCATAATCGAATGGACCGGGGAAAGCCAGCCGCAATTCCCAGCCGGGCGAGATTTGCGAGGAAATGCTTTGAATCACTGCCGAAAAATGCGCCAGTAATGCCGGTGCCGCAAATTTTGCGTTCGCAGGGAAATGGCGAATGGGATGCAACAGCACACCACTCCGGTCAATTGCGGCTGCTTTGATCTCCGTTCCTCCAACATCCAGGCAAATGAAATGCTGCGCTGCCATATCATGCCCCCTCACCGTTGAATCTCAATTCGGAAACTGCTGCGGCTTGCCGGATAATAGCTGATACTGTATTCAATGACCTGACCGGTGCCGAGCATCCCCTGTGAGCGAATCAAAACGGTTGGCTCAAAACTGCTGATGCTCAATCCTGCGGCAATTTCGTCTGACGGCATGACAACCTCCAGCCGCCGGGAGGCATGAACCACAGACAGGCCCCGTTGATCCAGCAAATCATACAGCGAGAGATCGGTAAAATCCAGCGTGTCCATATCCGGGAAAAATTTGCAGGGGATATACACTGTGGTATAGACCACTGGTGCGTTGCCGTTCACATTTTCCAGATGCCGGATACGGGTCAACCGGGTCACTGGCTGCCCCGGTTTGATTTTCAGCGCCTCCGCTACCTGGTCATCGGATTTCTCCACGCCAAGATAGACCACATTGGTTTTCAGAATTCGGTGCTTTTTCCGGCTCTCTTCCCGGTAACCGGTGACAAAGCTGGTTGACTCATGGATCAACTTCGGCGCGCAAACAAACGTCCCACTGCCTTTAACCCGGGAAAGCCGTCCCTCACGCGCCAGCACATCCAGTGCCTGACGAACCGTGGGACGGCTGACAGACAGTTGCGCCGCCAATTCATTTTCTGTTGGAATCCGGCTGCCCAGCGGATATTCCCCGCTGGCGATCCGCTCCCGGATCCATTCGGCAATGCGGAGATAAAGGGCCTGCTCCATGATAATCATCCTCTCATGTTGTTTGTTTCAGTATAGCATATTATCAGCGATATGTAAATACAAATATCATTTTCCTAATTCAGTATTGACATTTTGGAGTGCGCCGTGTATTCTTACAGTAGCGGAACAGTAAAGGAGTGAACACGGTTTGACGGAAGATGGATACAGGCAGTTTCCAACCATTCGCATCCAGGGTATGGACGGAGCGGCAGCGTGCGGAGATGAGGCTGCACGGCAAAAAATACGGCAGCAGATCGGGGACAAAAAATGCGTTTTGGTGGCAGAGTGTTACCCTGGCGTAGATCAGAGGGAATTACTGAAAATGTTACAGCCACTGGGACTGAAGACAGCGATTTGCAGCGATGATCTGGCCCTCTCGCCAGCAGAAATCGATCAACTGGTCGCCAGAGAGCTGACGGATGACCCGGTTTTTGGAATCCTCTCAACCCGGCGGCTGGAGGATTTCTTTCCCCGTTCGCGTCTGGAGGCCGCTCGGAAGCAAGTGGAAAAAATAAGTGACGGAATCGTCCTGATATACGGCGTTGGCGCATCTCTGGTGTGCCGGGGGGACATCCTGCTTTATGTTGACATCACCCGGTGGGAGATTCAACTGCGATACCGCGCCGGAATGTCCAACTGGCACAGCGCTGTAGAAAACAGCACACAACGGCAGAAGTACAAGCGAGGATATTTTGCGGAATGGCGCTGGGCCGACCGGGTGAAGGACAAACTATTGTCGCAGTTTGACCTGTATCTGGATATGACAACCGCCGGCGCGCCAACGGCAGTGTCCGGCGAATCGTATCGGGCAGCGCTGGAGCAGGTAAGCAACCAGCCGTTTCGGCTTGTGCCGTATTTTGACCCGGGCGTTTGGGGCGGAGACTGGATGAAACGGAAGTTCGCACTTCCGGACAACGGCAAAAACTACGCATGGAGTTTTGACGGTGTGCCAGAGGAAAACAGCTTGCTGCTGGACTTTGGCGATGTGTGCGTACAAACCCCTGCACTCAATCTGGTTTATTGGCAGCCTCAAAAACTGCTGGGTGATCGTGTCCATGCCCGGTTTGGGAAGGAATTCCCCATTCGTTTTGATATGTTGGATACGATCAATGGACAGAATCTGTCTTTGCAGGTTCACCCGCTGACAGAGTATATCCAGAAGAACTTCAATATGCACTATACGCAGGACGAAAGCTACTATATCCTGGACACACAGGGCGAAAATCCCTGCGTTTATCTGGGAATAAAAAACGGAACTGTTCCGGAGGAAATGATCGCAGCACTGGAAACCGCACAGCAAGGCGGAGAATCTTTTTGTGCAGAAGATTATGTCAACCAAATTCCTGTAAAAAAGCATGACCATTTGCTGATCCCAGCCGGGACTGTTCATTGCTCCGGCGCGGGCACCATGGTGCTGGAAATCAGCGCAACGCCATATATCTTCACCTTTAAACTGTGGGACTGGGGGCGGCTGGATCTGGACGGTAAACCACGACCGATCCATTTAGAGCATGGCAAAGCCAACATCCAGTGGGAGCGGGATACCGACTGGGTGCAAAAAAATCTGGTCAACAATGTAGCTGCTATTTTTCAGAATCAACAAAGCATTGTCGAGCGGACAGGATTGCATCAACTGGAATTTTTGGACACTTACCGGGTCAGCACCATCAGCGAAGTGCCCATTCGCCGCAATGGTAGTGTACATGTTATCAACCTGGTAGAAGGTCAACAGGGGTTATTGGTCAGTGAGGATGGGTATTTCCAACCCTTTTCGGTAAATTACGCGGAAACCTGCATTATACCGGAGGCAGCAGGTGCTTATCGGTTGGTTTCACCGAATGGAGAATTGATCCGGGTCATTGTTGCTTGCGTTAGAGCTTAGAGCAGAAAGGGAGCATAATATGAAACATACAATTAAGACCGTTTATGTGATTCACCATTCCCATACAGATATTGGATACACCGACCTGCAGGAGCGGGTAATTGATACACAAGTAGACTATATCCGGACGGTTCTGCGGATGATGCGGCAACCGGAAAATCAGGCATTCCGATGGAACTGTGAAACGCTGTTCTGCGTGGAAGAATTCTTCAAAACAGCCTCGGAAGAGGAAAAGCAGGCCTTTACGGCGCTGGCGGCAGCAGGCAAAATCGGCCTGTCCGCCAACTATCTAAACTTTAATGACCTGGTAGATTGCGCTGTGTATCGGGAGCGACTGCATTACTGGCAGTCCCGTCTGCCCATGCGGACAGCCATGATGGCAGATATCAACGGCATTTCCATGGGATACCGGGATGCCATGCTGGCGGAGGGTGTGGAATTCCTGTTTGCCAACATCCATTGCCATCACGGAATGTATCCGCTTTACCAGAACCAAACCGCATTCTGGTGGGAAAACGCGGCTGGGCAGCGGCTGCTGGTCTGGAACGGAGAGCATTACAATCTGGGCAACGTGTTGGGCCTGAAGTCCAATCGCGCGTCCAATTTTATGATGCAGAATCATCTGGGCGCGCAGGCGATGACCGCAGACCCGGTGGAAACGCTACATCAGAATCTGGAGCAATATCTGGATCTGTGTGAAGAGAACGGCTATGGTTATGACTTTATCATCACTGCCGTTTCCGGCGTGTTCAGCGACAACGCGCCTCCCGAAACGGAGATTCTGAGAAATATTCAGGCACATAACAGCCGTTATCCGGAAGGGACGCAGCTGCGAATGGTATCCCTCCAGGAGCTGTACACGGCGATTCGTCCCGCACTGGAAGACGCGCCGGTATACCGTGGCGATTTGAACGACTGGTGGGCCAACGGCGTGGGCAGCACACCATACCCGGTGAAACACTATCGGGATGCCCAGTTCCGCTACCACCTCTGCCAGCGGCTGGAACCGGCACTGGCAGAAAAATATCCGATTCTGAATGCTGCAGTGCAGGACAACCTGATGCTGTATGCGGAGCATACCTGGGGGCACTCCTCCACCATTACCAATCCCTGCGATACCATGGTGCTGAATCTGGATATTCGGAAAAACAGCTATGCCTCTAAAGCGCATGAGGCCGTCAGCCGGATGCTAAACAGGATCTCCATGGAAAAGGGAGATATTCTGCGCTACTATGAAACCAGCGGAACCATCAGGGTATCCAACGTCAGTCGGTCTTCCGGCACGCTGCCGGTGGAGTTTTACATTGAAAGCCCCCATCTGCAGCGGGTGGAAATAACAGACGAACTGGGCAATCAGCTGGAAAGCCAGGTCTCTGCGCATCCCAGGGGAAGAAAGATCAGCTTTACGGACGTATTTACCGCCGGTCAGGAGAAATGCTATACTTACCGGGAACTGCCGGCGGTCAATGAACCGCTGAACAGCCGCAAATGCTATGTAGGTGCAGAGCGGGTACGGGATATTGTCAACGATTATGACCCGGTGACCTATCAGCTGCCTTATGGCTTCGAGAACCGCTGGTTCCGGTTGGAATACCATCCGCAGGATGGCATCACAGCGCTGGTGGACAAACGAACCGGAACCTGCCTGACCGGGAAAGGGGAAATTCCATTTTTTACGCCGGCCTATGAAGTGACGGCGGTTGCCGACGGGGAACAGGAAAGCGGCTGCCGGGAAGAAGTACAGCGACGACTGATTGGGCGGAACATTCGGGGAAAAAACGCCCATTTGCACATTGGCAGACTGGAAGATGTTACCTGTATGGAACGTGGTGCGGTCTTTACGCAACTGAAACTGAAATTCCAACTTCCAGGAACCATCCAGGCAGATATGATCCTGAAACTGTATGAGGCGATTCCCCGTATTGATTTTACCTTGCAACTGGGAAAAACACTGTCCACAGACATAGAAAGTATTTTCCTGCCTCTCAGCTTGGCGATTCCCCAAAGTACCGTTTATCTGCGCAAGGGCGCAGAGGCATTCCGTCCGGGAATCGACCAAATCCCCGGAACCTGCATGGAATACTATATGTCCGACGACGGCGTTGCCTGCCTGTCTGAGCAGGGCGGCGCCCTGATTGCCATGCGGGATACACCGCTGGTTTATATGGGGCAGATGCGCCACCATCCCATTGTGCTGTGTGACGGGAAACCAGATAATAACAGCAGACCCATCTATTCCTGGATTATGAACAACACATGGGAAACCAATTTTAAAATGGACCTTTCCGGATTTGGGGAATACGCTTACAGCCTTTGGCTCACGGATGAGACTGTTCCGGAGAATGCCATGAATGCCCTGCGGGAAAGCCGGTTTGATCCGTTTGTAATGGTCATCGAATCGTCCAAATCGGGGTTGCAGTAAACATGAGAAAAAACGCAGCAAGTGCTTTCTCCGTCATACTGAAAATGACGAGAAAATCGTGATACCAAAACGGCTCAGAGGGCAATTGCTCTCTGAGCCGCTTTTTATAGTGCAGGTCTTTTCCCGTAGGTCCCTTGCCTCGGCGTTCGGATGCTTGATGAGATCCTTTTTGAAGTGGGTTTCTTCAAGGTCCCGTCAGGGACTTCTGTTTTCACATCGTTATTACATTTTTGCGTATTCCTGCGTTTTTATGAGAATGAACCCACTGTCGCCCCGGACAGCTTTTGCAATAATTGTTTCCCATATTCGGTGCAATCCGATTTGTCCTGTTTCTTGCGCACTGCCACATGATACACCGGTGCACCGAAAGGTTCCCGGAAAAAATGCGGCCTTGACAAAGTCAGCCGCGTTCACTATAATAAGAAAAGATTTATAGTACTGATAATGGATTCTTATAGATTTGCCCGTGCATCGGAGGTGCCCATTGGCTGACCTCTCCCGGGAAGCAGGGCAGCAGGAAGAGGAGGCGATTTTTTGGATATCCATACCCGCCAGCTGCGGTATTTTATGGAGTTAGCCAAATGCCTGAATTTTACGAAGGCTGCCATGAATCTCTACATTGCCCAGCCGGCTCTCAGCCAGCAGATCGCAGATCTGGAAAAGCAGCTGGGAGTTACGCTCTTTGACCGCAACTCCCGTTCCGTGACACTGACCCCTGCCGGGAAAATTCTGGAAGCCTCCTGTCCTGGGGTCCTTAACAAGCTGGACAACGTTCACAAGCAGATGCTCTGCGCCCAGGCAGGTCTCCGGGGCCAGCTGAAAATCGGCTACCTCCACCTGTTTCAGCCCATGCTCCCTAACCTGGTTCAGGAATTCCGGCGGATGTATTCGGACATCGCCCTGGAATTTTACAGAGGAAACCTGATGGAGCTGGAAAACGCCCAGAAAAACAATGACATCGACATTGCCTTCACCTGGATCAATCCTGATGATATGCCCCAGGCCAATGCGCCTGCTATGAATGTCCTCTGGAAGGACGATCTCTGCATCGCTGTCCGCAAGGATCATCCCTTTGCACTGTCCGGGAACATGGACTTTTCCCTGCTGGAAAACGAGACCTTTATCCTGATCGACGATTCCTCCACCCCGGGATTTCAGTACATGGCCCGGAAAGCCGCTGCCGAGGCAGGCTTCCTGATTAAGGAGAAGGTTTCCTGTAAGGATTTTTCCTCCATTATGCTCCAGGTGGAATCCGGGATTGGCGTATCCCTCCTGCCCAGGGGGATGAATGCTTTTGGCTTTGGCAACAGGGAGAATATCCGTTTCATTCCCATCAAGACCGATTGTATGGACTTTGGCGTTGTGTGGTTCCAGGACTCCAAAAATGCTGCACTATCCCTGTTCCTGGATCTTCTTGAAAAGAATATGGATAAAATACCCCCAAAAATGACCTGAAATACAACAAAACCCGCGACGCATAACATATGCGCCGCGGGTTTTTCGTTATACCCGAATTACTGTAATCCGCCGCTTCCGTCCTGACGGATGGAGAGCACATGGCAGTGGCCTGCGCCGAGGACACGCTCGATTTCTTCCTTGAACCCATCCAGCATATCCATGGGGACAAAGGCCTGGACAGTGCCGGCGAAGCCGCCGCCATGGACCCGGTAGGCTCCACGGCCCTGAAGCAGGGCATCACACAGGGCCAGGGCAACAGCCATATCCTGGTGCTCCACGGCCCCGGCGGGGATGACATTCTGCACATACATCCAGGAGCTTCGACCGGATTCCTTTACCAGCTGCAGGAAGGCATCGAAATCATTGCGGCGCAGTGCCTCGGCCTGCTGCCGTACCCGCTTGTTTTCCTGGTAGAAGTGGAATGCTCGCAAAATGGCACGGTCGGGGACCTGGTGCCGGATCTGGGGCAGTTTTTCCAGGAAGGTCTCCTCCGGGACCTCCCGAAGGACGGACTTTCCAAACAGGGCGCTCAGGGCCTTCAACTCCCCGGGTACAGCGGCATATTCGTCAGTCATGCCGGCATGATCCGCACCCACATCAATGATGCACAGGGCATGGCCCGCAGTGGAGCAATCAAAGTCCAGCCGCTCCACAACGGGATGTGCGGTGTCCGCAAAGTCGATAAACACCATGCCGCCCACGGCGGAGGCCATCTGGTCCATCAGGCCGCAGGGCTTTCCGAAATAGACGTTTTCCGCCCACTGACCGATCTGGGCGATCTCCACAGGGGTAAGACGCTTTTCAAAGAGCAGCTCATTGCAGATGGTGCCCATCAGCACCTCAAAGGCGGCAGAGGAGCTCAAGCCGCTGCCCGGAAGGACATCGGAGTGGATCCGGGCATCAAAGCCCTTCAGCTGGCAGCCCCGCTGCCGGAAGGTAGCCGCCACGCCCCGGACCAGGGCGGCGGTGGTGTTCTTTTCCTCCTCCCGGACAGACAGATCTGTCAGGTCCACCTGAACTGGGGGGTAGCCCTCAGAGTCCACCCGGATCGCATTTAAATTGTTGAGAGAAACCTCTGCCACCGTTTGCAGATTCACAGCGCCTGCCAGCACGCAGCCATTCTGGTGGTCAACCTGGTTGCCGCTGATCTCTGTACGACCGGGAGCAGAGAAAAAATAACATTGTTTCATGATAATTTCTCCATATTTTGGCAAAAGGCGCACTGTTTGTGCGCCTTTTGCAGGAATCCTTTCGGAATGAACATTACTTTTTCTGAACGTACTTCAAGCAGTCGATGGTAACGGCAGCCAGAATGATGATGCCGGAGAATACGAACTGCAGGTTGGTATCCACACCCAGAACGGTGAGGGAGTAAGTCAGGGCGGTGAAGATTAGCACACCCACAACTATGCCGGAGATCTTACCGATACCGCCGCTGAAGGAGATACCACCCACCACGCAGGCGGCGATGGCATCGGTTTCCCAGCCCTGGCCGTAGGAGGCGGAGCCGGAGCCCACCATACGGATGCACTCCAGCCAGGCGCCGAAGCCGTAGAGCACACCGGCGATGGCGAAAGCGGTGATGGTCACCCAGAACACGTTGATGCCGGAAGCGGCAGCTGCCTCGGCGTTTCCGCCTACAGCATACATATTCTTGCCCAGAGTTGTCTTATTCCAGACATAGTACATGATGAGAATGGCTGCCACTGCCCACAAAATGATGGTGGGGAATCGACCGATCTTGGGCATAATCAGCTTGGGAATGGCGGATTCAATGGCACCGAAGGAGACACCCTTGGTGGCGAAGGTCATCAGGCCAAACATAATCAGCATATTGGCCATGGTGGAGATAAAGGGATGAATCTTGAACCGGGCGGTGAAGAAGCCGGCTACGGCGGAGAAGGTGGTGGTAACCAGACAGCATACGACAAGTGCCATAATCACCCGTACGCCAACAGGGAGCATGGAGAAGTCAAAGATGTGACCGAAGATAGCGCCGGTATTGATACCCTTGTGCATAATCATGGTGCACAGGACCATGCTGGTACCCACCATACGGCCCACGGACAGATCCGTGCCGCCAAGCAAAATCAGGCCGCCGACACCCAGGGCCAGGAACATCCGGGGAGATGCTGCCTGAAGGATGTTCAGGATGTTGTTCATGGTCAGCAGGTTGGTATTCTTGACCACGGGGGCCAGAATGCACAGCAGGATGAACACGCAGACGATGACGATGTAGAGGCCATTGTTCAGGAAGAACTGTCTGGTATTGAAGGAATACTTGTAGTTCTCCCAACTCTGCTTGGTCTTCTCGGCCTGGGTGAAGTGGGAGAGCCGGAGCAGGTCAATCAGGTGGTACCGATAGGCATAGGCGTTGTGCTTGCGGTCCTTGATCTCCTGGAGAATGGAATCGTGCTTCAGCTTGGCATCGAACTGACGGTTTTTGTAGACGTACTTTTCGTCCTTGATCTC
>CAZDFB010000062.1:0-9979 GCA_964504605.1 uncultured Oscillospiraceae bacterium
ACTTACTTCAGCCTGGCCGCCGTTTCAACCGGAATTTAATTTTTCTACTAACGAACCGAATCGCAGGAAGCTTTGCCGGTGACACAATGAAGCACCTTCCGCCGGAGACGGTAAACGCGCTGTTTGCGGAGATCCGCCGAATCAAGCGGACTTACGGCACATGGAATCTGGTGGAGGTATCCTCTGCGGACGGAAAACGAGTGACAATTCGGCTTTGATATTTGCCGTGGCATCTGCGGATGCCACGGCTTTTTGCGGTTGCAGCCGGAAAAAATCAGATGGCGTATTGCAAACAGTGACAGGAAGCGCTATAATACACCTATAAGTTAGAGGATGACAACTGGAGGTTTCTTATGACCATTGACGATTTAAAGATTGGGCAGTCCGGGACCATTGCTCAGGTGGGGGGCGAGGGCGCTCTGCGCCTGCGCTTTCTGGACATGGGCCTGATTCCCGGGACCCGGGTCCTGCTGCAGAAGGTTGCCCCGATGGGAGATCCCATTCAGATTCAGGTGCGGGGCTATGAGCTGACCATCCGCCGGGAGGATGCGGGGAAGATCACGCTTCGGGAGGAAACAGTATGATTTTTGCCCTGGCAGGAAACCAGAACTGTGGAAAAACCACACTTTTTAATGCCCTTACCGGCTCCAATCAGCATGTGGGCAATTTCCCCGGCGTAACCGTGGATCAGAAAATCGGTGTTATCCGGGGGACGGAGCACCAGGTGGTGGATCTTCCGGGTATTTACTCCATCCGGCCCTATTCTCAGGAGGAGATTGTTACCCGGGACTTTATTCTGAAATCCAAGCCTGACGCTATCCTGAATATCATCGATGCCACCAACATAGAGCGGAATCTGTACCTGACCCTTCAGCTCCTGGCATTGCAGGTGCCCACGGTCATTGCCCTGAATATGATGGACGAGCTTCGCGGCAATGGCGGCAGCGTGGATGTGATCAGAATGACCCAGGCGCTGGGTGTTCCGGTGGTGCCCATCTCCGCTGTCAAAAATCAGGGCGTATCGGAGCTGGTAGATACCCTGGTGAAAACCGCCTCGGGGAAGGTTCTGCCCAAGGTTCAGGACTTCTGTCCTGACGGCCCGGTGCACCGGTGCATCCATGCTGTATGCCACATCATCGAGGACCATGCCCAGCGGGTGGATATTTCCCGCCGGTTCTGTGCCATGAAGCTCATTGAGGGCGAGCAGGATTTCTTTGATATGCTGGAGCTGAGCCAAAATGAGAAGGAACTGATCGAGCATACCGTTGTGGAAATGGAATATGAAACCGGGCTGGACCGAAATGCCGCACTGGCGGATATGCGCTATAATTTTATAGAGCAGGTATGTGCCGACTGCGTGGTTCGGGCAAGGGAAAGCAAGGAGCATCGGCGCAGTATGCGCATTGACCGGGTGCTGACCAATAAATATCTGGCTCTTCCGCTGTTTGTTGCCATCATGGGCTGTGTGTTCTGGCTTACATTCGATGTGATCGGTGCCTGGCTTTCGGATCTGATGGCCTGCGGAGTGGACGGCCTGACATTGCTGGCAGACCGGGCCTTGACGGCCTACGGCATCAACCCGGTGGTCCACAGCCTGATAATCGACGGCGTGTTTTCCGGCGTGGGCAGCGTGCTGAGCTTCCTGCCGCTGATTGTTACCCTGTTCTTTTTCCTGTCCATTCTGGAGGACTCGGGCTACATGGCCCGGGTGGCCTTCGTCATGGATAAGCTTCTGCGGCGGATCGGTCTTTCCGGCAGGAGCTTTGTGCCCATGCTGGTGGGATTTGGTTGCTCGGTTCCCGGTATTATGGCTACACGCACCCTTTCCTCCAACCGGGACCGGAAAATGACGGTTATTCTGACCCCCTTTATGAGCTGCTCAGCGAAAATTCCCATTTATACCCTGTTCGCAGCCGCCTTTTTCCCGGGAAATAAGCTGCTGGTGATGATTGCCCTGTATTTCGGCGGAATGGTCGTGGGCATCCTGGCGGCTCTGGCACTGAAAAATACCATTTTCCGGGGAGAACCGGTGCCTTTTGTCATGGAACTGCCCAATTACCGGCTGCCCTCGCTGAAGAGCGTGGCGCTGCTGATGTGGGAGAAGGCGAAGGATTTCCTGACCCGGGCGTTTACCGTGATTTTTGTGGCTACCGTGGTCATCTGGTTCCTGCAGACCTTTGACCTGAAGCTGAATGTGGTGCAGGACAGCGCACAGAGCATTCTGGCAGCCATTGGCCGTTTCGTGGCTCCCGTTTTCAGCCCGCTGGGCTTTGGCGACTGGCGGATGGTAACGGCTCTGGTGTCTGGCTTTACCGCCAAGGAGGCTGTGGTCAGTACCTTTGGCGTGATTCTTGGAGTTAGCACGGAACAGCTGGAAATGGCGCTGCATACCCTGTTTACCCCGGCCTCCGCCGCATCGTTTTTGACCTTCTGCCTGCTGTATACCCCCTGCATGGCGGCGGTCGCGGCAATGAAGCGGGAGCTGAACTCCGGCTGGAAAACCATTCTGGTCATGATCGGAGAATGCGCGGTGGCCTGGCTTGCGGCACTGCTCGTTTATCATGTGGGGCTGCTGCTGATATGAGCTGGATTGACTGGATACTGCTCCTGCTGATTGGAGGATATTGCCTGTACCTGATTTTTCGGAAAAAGAAGAAGGGTGGCTGCTGCGGGAACTGCGGCACCTGCGCCGGGTGCGGACATAAGGAAGAATAACAACGAAGCACCGGATTTCCGGTTGGGAGACGTGACCCTACCGGAAATGCTTTCACAGTAAAAGAAGCTGCCCGCGGGCAGCTTCTTTTTTTCTTGACATCCCGGGAAATGAAGCTATAATAAAATGTATATTCTAGAATGAGTATTTTAGAATAATTGAATCGGAAAGGAGCATATCAATGCCGCCAAAGCCCAAATTTACAGGGGACCAGATCGTAGCTGCCGCACTGAATATTGTGTCGGCAGAGGGAATTGAGGGCCTGACGGCCCAGCGGCTGAGCCGGGAGCTGGGCTCCTCCGCCAGCCCGATTTTTACCGTATTTGACAATATGAAGGAAATCCAAGATCGGGTCCGTCAGGCGGCAATGGCAAAATTTGAAGCCGGTGGGCCCCATTCACCGGGAATGCCGGCGTTCAAAGAAATCGGCATGAAAATGGTACTCTTTGGTCTGCGGGAGCCAAAGCTTTACCAGCTTCTTTTTATGCGGGAGAATCCGGAGGCAGTGACCTTTGGCGATATTTTCGGAATTCTGGGGCCTACCGCTCAGGCGTGTCTGGATACCATTATGGCGGATTACGGCCTGGAGGAAGGGGCCGCCCGGCGGCTTTTTGAGCATATGTGGATTTTTACATTTGGAACAGGGGCTCTTTGCGCTACGGGAATGTGCCATTTCCGGGAAGAGGAGCTGAGCGAGCTTCTCAGCAGCCAGTTTCATGCGCTTCTGATGCTGGCGCAATCCGAGAAAGCAGAAAAATCAGACAGAGAAAGGAAAAGCTTATGAAAAAATGGATGTGCATTGCGGCAATCGTGGTGGTGCTGGGGGGCCTGCTCAGTGCCTGCTCGGGGGAGGCATTTCAGGGCAGCGTTACCGCAACGGATACGGAATTTCGCATGGTGTATACCATCCTGAATGAGACCAAAACAGCCACGCTGGTTCTGGGGGCCGGGGATTCTCTCCGGGTCACTCTGGCCCACACTGCCGGCAGTGTGGATGTTCGGGTGGGCATTGCCGGAGAGGAGCCGGTTTATGAGGGCAGCGCTCTGGGAAACGCGGATTTTACGCTGAATATTCAGAGCGCGGGTCAGTATGAAATCACAGTCACCGGATTCAGCGCCCAGGGCAGCGCGGCCTTTGTCCGTTCCCTTGCGGAGCAGCCCGGTGAAGCACCGGGAGAGGAAGCCACCGGGGAAACGCTGAGCACGGAGGACATGGTTGCCACATTGACGGCCTACCAGTTCGCCCTCCAGCAGATCTCCTTTGAGCACGTTTACCCGGATGGAACCGACACGGGCTTCGACAGCACCTGCGGCTACATTGAGGACAATTTCTTTGCCATTCAGGATGTTACCGGTGACGACAGAAAAGAGCTGATCGTCCGGTTTGTTACCGCACCGGAAGCCGGAAAGCAGGAGACGGTGTTTACCTTCAACCCAGGTAAGAATACCGTCGGGAAGCTCCTGACCATTTCCCCTGAGGGCGTCTATTATGATAACAGTATCGTGAAGGAAAACTGGGCCCGCGGCTCCGGACTGTGTGCGGCGGAATACTGGCCCTATAACCTTTATCGCTTCAACGAGGCCACAGGAAGCTATGAACTGTTCGCTGAAGTGAATATGTGGAGCAAATCCGTGACCATGGTGGACTACAAGGGGGACACATACCCGGAGGAAATCGACACGGAAAAGGCCGGTACCGTTTTCATTGTCAGCTATCTGGGTGTGACGAAAACCATAAGCAAAAGTGACTATGAGGCTTGGCTGGCGGAAATTCTGGGGGATGCCCAGCCTCTGGAACTGAGTTACCGCAATATGTCGGAAAAGAATATTGAGAACCTGTACGGTTGAACGCATTTCCCGCCCGCTCCAAAAAACTTTGGGGCGGGCTTTTTCCCGCTGGGGGTGGAAATCCGGCAGGCGCTGTGCTATAATAAAAAAACCTTGGAAACAGGAAATTGGTGAGGGTATGAACTATAAAATAGCGATTTGTGACGATTCCGCCGAGGATCGGCAGTATGTTTCCGGTATGGCAGAGCGCTGGGCATCGGCCCGGGGGTACGGCCTTCACTGTGACCGTTTTTCCTCGGCGGAACAATTCCTGTTTCACTACGCCGACGAAAGTGACTATGACATCCTGCTGCTGGATATTGAAATGGGAGCTATGGACGGCGTGACCATGGCAAAGCAGATCCGCAGGAAAAACGATTCGGTGCAGATTCTTTTTATCACCGGCTATTCCGACTATATCTCCGAGGGCTACGAGGTGGCGGCCCTTCACTATCTGATGAAACCAGTTAAGGAGGAAAAACTCTTTTCCGTGCTGGATCGGGCGGCTGAAAAGCTGGCAAAAAATGAAAAGGTTCTGACCTTTGACGTAGGTGGAGAAATAATTCGGGTTCCCATATATCGGATTCGGTATGCGGATGTGCAGGGCAACTATGTTACCGTCCACGGGGAGACGGAGCTGACCGTAAAAATGACCCTCAGCGAGCTGGAAAGACAGCTGGACAACCGGTTCTACCGGGTGGGCCGTTCCGCTATCGTGAATCTGACAAAAATCAGCCGGGTCACAAAGACAGAAATCCGGCTCAGCAACGGTACCGGAATTGCGCTGCCCAGAGGGGCCTATGAGGGAATTAACCGGGCCATTATCAATATGAGGTAAGGATATGAAGCTGCTATCCAAAAGAATCGACAGAAAAATTGCCTCCTACCAGCAGGAGCTTATCGAGACCCACTACCGGGAGGTGGACAATATGTACCGCCAGATTCGGGGCTGGCGGCATGACTACCGCAATCATATCCAGACCATGAAGGCCTATGCGGCGGCAGGGGACTGGGATGCCATATGCCGGTATCTGGAGCTGCTGGATCAGGACCTGACTACGGTGGATGCGGTGATCAAAACCGGCAATCCCATGGCGGATGCCATTCTGAATTCCAAGATATCTCTGGCTAAGGCCAAAAATATCCGGGTGGTTGCAGATGCCCACATTCCCGTGAAGCTGAAATCTTCTGAAATTGACCTTTGCTGCATCATTGGCAATCTTTTTGACAATGCCATTGAAGCCAGCATGGCCCTGCCGCCGGAGCAGCGGCGGATCCGAGTGTATATGGACATGAAGGGCACCCAGCTTTATATTTCCTTCACCAATTTCACCGCCGGAAAGAAAATGAAGAAGGAGGGCGGCCTTTTCCGCAGTACGAAAGGGGAGGGGCACGGCTTCGGCCTGGTGCGGATTGATACCATCGTGAAGCGGCTGGATGGCTATATCAGCCGCAACTCGGAGGATGGGGCCTTCACAACGGAGATACTGCTGCCCCAGGAGTAATCTCCATCTTCTGTGCCGCTCACCCCGAAAAGCAGCCGGTGAAGCCAACGGGGAAGGAAAGCTGTGCAATTCGTCCCCCAAAAAGAACGATTCGTCCCCCAAAAAGAACGATTCGTCCCCCAAAAAGAACGATTCGTCCCCCAAAAAGAACGATTCGTCCCCAGAATATTCCGGGGACGATTTTTTGTGATAGGATATGCTCAGAAATGAGGTGTTGAAATGAAAACCGCAAAAGAACAAAAATACAGCGTTTTCAAAAGTGTCCGTTTTATGCTGTCTGTGGCATGGGGAGAAAGCAAAATTACCATTTTTCTGTGTCTTGCCATTGCCGCGCTGCAGATCGGGCTGAATATGGCCCAGCTCTACCTTGCTCCTGAAATTCTGAAGAAGGTGGAGCTGGCTGCGCCGCTGGGGGAGATGATTGCCACCATAGGCATCTTTACCGGCGTAATCTGGGCGCTGACGGCGCTGGTCAGCTACCTTGGCATGGCGACGTTAATCAAGCGTACCGGCGTTCGCGCGGTCATCATTGACCGGATTAACAAAAAGTCCTTTACCACGTCCTATCCCAATTGCTTTGATCCGGATCGGAAAAAGCTGCTGGGAAAAGCAAAGGATGCCACCAGTGGCAACGGCGAGGCCGCCGAGGCCATCTGGGAGGCACTGACCAAATTGCTGACCAATGTGGGCTGCTTTGCGCTGTATATGGCCACTTTATCCAATGTCAGCCCGGTGATGATCCTGATTTCTCTGGTAACCTGCGTAATGGCTTCGGCAGTGCGGCTGAAGACTCTGAAGGAGTTTGAAGGAAATTCCGAATACGGAGAATACTGGAATCGGCTCTGGTATGTCAAAAGCTGCGCTCAGTCGGTGGAAAAAGCCAAGGATATTCGTATTTTTGGCCTGAGCAACTGGATCCGTCAGATTTATAAGGATGTTCTGACCGTCCGGGCAACTTTCATCCGCCGGCGGGAAAAGCATCTGGTCTTTTCGGCTCTTTTCGGGGTGCTGATGACATTGCTGCAAAACAGCGTTGCCTATGGATATCTGCTGAAAATGACCCTGGACGGGAATATGAGCGCATCGGAATTCCTTCTGTATTTTACCGCCGTTACCGGTTTTACTGCCTGGGTTTCCGGCATCCTGGAAAGCTGCAGCACCATTTTCCGGCATAGTCAGGGCATCGGTGCGATAATCGCGTATCTGGAAGGGGATGAGCCCTTCCGCTTCCATGGCGGACGGCCTCTGCCGAATACCACGGCCTGTGAGCTGCGGCTGGAAAATGTGACCTTCCGCTATCCGGGTGCGGAGGAGAACCTGTTTGAAAATCTGAACCTTACCATCTATCCCGGGGAGAAGCTGGCGGTGGTGGGCCTGAACGGCGCGGGCAAAACCACGCTGGTGAAGCTCCTTTGCGGATTCTATGACCCGGACGAGGGAAGGGTGACCCTTAACGGCATCGATATCCGGGAATTTAACCGGCAGGAATACTATAAGCTGCTGTGCGCCGTATATCAGGATTTTTCCGTGCTGGATGTGTCAGTGGGGCAAAATGTGGCACAGACGCTGGACAATATCGACGAAAATAAGGTCTGGGAATGTCTGGAGCTGGCGGGACTGGCGGATTTTGTCCGCAGCCTGCCTCAGGGACTGGATACCCATGTGGGCCGTGACGTGTATCTGGATGGTACGCTGTTCTCGGGCGGACAGACCCAGCGGCTGATGCTGGCCCGGGCTTTGTATAAGGGCGGGCCGCTGCTGGTGCTGGACGAACCCACTGCCGCACTGGATCCCATTGCGGAAAGCGATATTTACCAAAAGTACAGTGAAATGTCCCGGGGCAAGACGTCCCTGTTCATTTCCCACCGGCTGGCATCCACCCGGTTCTGCGACCGAATCCTCTTTATTGCCGACGGCAGAATTGCGGAAGAGGGCACCCACGAGGCGCTTCTGGCGAAAAAGGGAGCCTATGCCGATCTTTACGAAGTTCAGAGCCGATACTATCAGGAAGGAGCTGATTTCCGTGGCGAAGAATAAGGAATATAGCTGGAAAGAAATTATCCCCCTTCATTTTCGGGCGCTGAGAGATATCGAGCGGTATGTACCGGGAAGTATCCCTTGCATGGTCATCCGCAATTTGGTGGAAGCCCTGAGCCCATATCTGACGGTCTGGCTGTCCGCGCAGTTTATCAATGAGCTGGCAACCTTGCGCCGGGGAGATGTGCTGCTCCGGTGGATTATCTGGACAGTGGCGGTGACGGCGGTATGCGGTATTGCAAAGGCCCTCTTAAACATCTGGAACAGAAGACTGGACTCCGACTACAATCCCCTGAAAAACCGGATGTTTATGGAAAAGTTCATGACTACGGATTATGTAAATGTGGACAGTCAGAAATTCCGTGACCTCTATGCACAGGTGGAGCAGTTCCAAAATTGGTCGGGCAATGGCATGAATATTGCGCTGGACCTCAGCCGTTCCATTCTGAAATCCGTCCTCAGCATCCTGGGCGCTGTGACTATGACGGTGAGCCTGTTTACCCAGAAGGCGCCGGAGGGGAAAATGGCATTTCTCAATTCACCGGTGGTGATTCTGGCACTGCTGGGGCTGATGATGCTGCTGAGCTGGAGCTCCGCAAAGCTGGTCAGCTTTCTCGGAATCAAAAATACGGAACTGGCAGACCAGGCAACCTTTGGCAACCGCCAGTCCAGCTTCTACTGCCATATGGCAGGTAACGGGAAACGCCTGCTGGACATCCGAACCTATGAGCAGCAAAATGCGGTCAATGGTTTCCGGAACTCCCCGTTTGCGATAGGCGGTCCCTTCGACCGGCTTTACCATGGCCCCTATGCGCTGCTATCCGGTATTGGTGATGCCGTGGAAACCATTTTTACCGGCTTCATTTATGTGTTCACCTGCCTGAAAGCATGGGCGGGAGCCTTTTCCATCGGCTCTGTGACCCAGTATGTCGCCGCCACAACATCCCTTTCCACGAACATCAGTACGTTGATGCAGAAGCTCGACGGCGTGCGCAATAACCATCGCTTCCTTGTTATCACCTATCAGCTGCTGGATACGCCGGACGAAATGTATCAGGGCAGCCTGACCACGGAAAAACGGTCCGACTGGCAGTATGAGGTGGAATTCAGGGATGTATCCTTCTGGTATCCCGGTACGGATACCTGGGCCCTGCGTCATGTGAACATTAAGTTCAAGGTGGGCAGACGGCTTGCCATCGTTGGCGAAAACGGCAGCGGAAAAACGACGTTTATCAAGCTTTTGTGCCGGCTTTACGATCCTCAGGAGGGACAGATTCTGCTCAATGGCATTGATATCCGGAAATACCGCTACGATGACTACATGAGCATCTTCTCCGTGGTATTCCAGGACTTCCAGCTCATTGCCCAGAGCCTGGGAAGCAATGTAGCCGGGTCGAAGGAGTACGACCGGGAGCGGGTGGAACGGGCCCTTCTGGATGCCGGGTTTGGTGCCCGGCTGGCAGCGATGGATAAGGGACTGGATACCATGCTGTATAAGGATATGGATGAAAACGGCATAGAGGTCTCCGGCGGAGAGTCTCAGAAGATTGCCATAGCCCGGGCCCTTTACAAGGATGCCCCCTTCATCATTCTGGATGAGCCCACGGCGGCGCTGGACCCCATTGCAGAGGCGGAAATCTACAGCAAATTCAATGAAATCGTGGGAGACAAGACCGCTATTTATATCAGCCACCGGCTGTCCTCCTGCAAATTCTGTGATGAGATTGCCGTATTCCAGGACGGTCAGATTGTCCAGCAGGGAACCCACAGTCAGCTGCTTCTGGATACCGATGGGAAATACTGCGATCTTTGGAACGCCCAGGCCCAGTATTATACCGGGGAAACCGGAGACGATATTCAGGCAGAAGAAAATTGATATTCACTCCCGCCCGGGTTT